>CAZCJB010000114.1:0-8683 GCA_964498795.1 uncultured Rubrivivax sp.
AGTCCGGCAACGACTGTGGCGGGTGGTGGCCGGGCGCAGCGTGTTGGCCACCGGCTCACTCGAGCGTCCTCTGGTGTTCGAACACAACGACCTGCCCGGCATCATGTTGGCGGGTGCGGTGCGCACCTATGTGAATCGATTTGCGGTCAAGCCCGGCCAGCAAGCCGTGGTGTTCATGAACCACGACGAAGCCGCTCTCACCGTGGACACCCTGCGCCGCGCGGGCATTCAAGTGGTGGCCGTGGTGGACCCGCGGCCTCAACCTTCGACGGCCGTGCAGCAAGCCGCGGCGCAGGCCGGTGCGGCGTTGTGGCAAGGCGCCATGGTGCGCCGTGCCCACGGGGGCGTCCACGGCGTGC
Source organism: uncultured Rubrivivax sp. (assembly GCA_964498795.1). Classification (GTDB taxonomy): domain Bacteria; phylum Pseudomonadota; class Gammaproteobacteria; order Burkholderiales; family Burkholderiaceae_C; genus Rubrivivax. The sequence continues at coordinate 360 of CAZCJB010000114.1, forward strand.
GCGCCGTGGACATCGTTTTGGCTGCAGGCCAAGGCCCCCAACGCATCGACTGTGATCTCGTGGCCATCTCGGGCGGCTGGAGCCCCGCGCTGCACCTGAGCTCACACCTGGGCCACAAACCTCGGTGGGATGCTGAGCAATCGGCCTTCCTGCCCGGCACCTTGCCGCCAGGAATGTCGGCCGTGGGCGCGGTGACGGGTGAGACATCCACCGCGCCAGTCGCGGCCGGCCCATCTGGCGCATCAGCCGCGACGCTGTGGCGCGTGCCAGGCGCCAGCGACAAGGCTTTTGTCGATTTTCAACACGACGTGTGCGTGAGCGACCTGGAACTTGCGCAGCGGGAGGGTTACCAACGGGTGGAGCACCTGAAGCGCTACACCACGTTGGGCATGGCCACCGACCAAGGCAAGACCTCCAACCTCAATGGCATCGGCATCATGGCTGAGTTGCTGAAGGTGGAAGTCCCTCAGGTGGGCACCACCACCTTCCGTCCCCCCTACACGCCCGTGGCCCTGGGAGTCTTTGCCGGTCATTCCATTGGGCGCCACTTGCGACCCACGCGGTACGCACCCACCCATGCCTACTCGCAATCTCGAGGCGCCGTGTTTGTGGAAGCCGGCCCATGGATGCGGGCACAGTACTACCCCGAGCCTGCCGATACCGACTGGCTGACAGCCGCCACGCGTGAAGCCCGCCGGGTGCGCGAGCACGTGGGGTTTTGCGACGTGTCCACCTTGGGCAAGATCGACTTGCAAGGTGCCGATGTGGGTCGGTTCTTGGATCTGGTCTACGCCAACCGGTTCTCCAACCTGAGCGTGGGCAAGGTGCGCTACGGCTTGATGTTGCGCGAAGACGGTCTGGTGATGGATGACGGCACCACCGCCCGCCTGAGCGAGCAGCGCTGGCTCATGACGACCACCACTGTGAATGCGGGCAAGGTCTTGCAACACCTCGAACAATGCCATCAAACCTTGTGGCCATCGTTGGACGTGCGCATGGTTTCGGTGACCGACCAATGGGCCCAAGTGGCCCTTGCAGGCCCCCGCGCTCGCGACGTGTTGCGCGCCCTGGTGACCCCCGACACCGACGTGTCGGATGCCGCCCTGCCCTACATGGGGTGGATCCTGGGGGCTCTGAGCTTGGGTGGACCCACGAACTCCCCGGTGACGGCGCGAATCTTTCGCATTTCATTTTCGGGCGAACTGAGCTACGAGATTGCCGTCCCTGCCCGCTGGGGGCACGCCTTGATGCATGCCATCGACGAAGCGGGGGCACCCTACGGGGCGGGCCCCTACGGCACCGAGGCTTTGACGATGTTGCGGGTGGAGAAGGGTCACGTCGCCGGTGGCGAATTGAATGGTCAGACCACGGCGGCAGATCTGGGTCTGGGCCGCATGCTCTCTCCTCACAAGGACTTTATAGGACGCGTCCTGTCACAGCGCAGCGCCTTCACCGATCCGAAACGTCCCACCCTGATGGGGCTGGTGCCCGAGGATCCTCTGGCCAAGCCCGGCGGCGGTGCCCACCTCTTTGCACTGGAGGGGCCTCGCGACATCGCGCACGATCTGGGATATCTCACGTCAGTGGCCTACTCGACCACCCGGGGTCAGTGGATCGCCTTGGGGCTGCTCAGCCAAGGGCTCGAGCGACGGGGCCAAACGATCGTGGCCCACGACCCGGTGCGAGGACAGAGCACTCGCATGAAGGTGTGTGACCCTTGTTTCTTCGACCCTGAAGGAGTGCGGCTGCGTGGCTGAAACCTTCCCACTTTCTCGCTCAGCCCTCGAAGGCTGGGCATCGCCTGGGCGACATGGGCGTGCCGACGGTCCGGCCGGCGTCATCGCTTGTCTGGTTCAGCCTCTTTGCATGGCCGTGGTGATGCCGGCTCCGGGCGAGGCGGCTGCGTGTTTGCAGCGGCTGGCGGCCCGCTATGGTGCTCCCCTCGCGCAAATGCGAGCGCGCCAGCGCGTCCACACCGCCTCGTTGGATTTGCATTGGAGCGGACCGCAGGCGTTCTTGGCGTGCATGCCGGGTGAGCTGGACATCGAATCAGAGTTGGGCCGCGTGTGCGCAGACACAGCATCGGTGGTCGACCAGTCGGATGGCCGCTTCATGCTGCGGCTGCATGGACCTGAGGTGCGCAAGACCCTCGCCAAAGGGGTGTCCTTGGACTTGCATCCCCGCTCCTTTGCACCCAACGACACCGCGCTCACCCTGTTGAGTCATCTAACGGTGCAACTCACGCGGGTGGAGGACATGTCAGACGGCGATCAAAAAGGTCAGACCTTTGAAATCGTCGGCCCGCGTGCGGCGGCGGGTGAGCTCTGGGCCTGGCTGCGGGCTTCGGCGGCCGAGTTTGGCTTGGAGTTGATGAGCAGCCGTTAGGGTGGCCTTAAGATGGAAACGCGCTGCGGCGGGCCGGATCCAAAGCACGGGCCAACTCGTCCACGGGGTGTTCGCCCCTCAGATACTGCGCAGCCAGCGCGCCAACGGCTGGGCTCGACTGCATGCCAACCCCACCGGTGCAAGCCGCCCAGAGAAAACCCGGGCGTTGAGCATCCCACCCCACCAGAGGCGCCCCATCGGCCGAATACACACGCAGACCAGCCCAACTCGTGGCCAAGCGACTAAAGGTCAAGCAGGTGTGATCGGTCAACGCGGCGGCTGTAACCGCCACCTGAAAGTCATCGGTCGGGCAGTCGCTGGGGGGCACCGGCTCGGCGTCCATGGCACTGGCCAAGACCTGACCCGCTTCAGGGCGGAAATACAAAGGCCAAGATGGACATCGGAAGAACGGCCACCTCGCCCCGCGATATTCGGTGGGCAGGTCCACACCGATCACATGACGCCGCCGTGGGTCCACGACCACCGAACTGGCCTGCGCCAACGCAGCCACCTCACCCGCCCAGGCGCCCGCGGCGTTCACGACAAGGTCGCAGGCGTGCACGCCCTGATCGGTCTCCACGCCAGAGATTCGATCGCCTGCCCAACGCACGCCCCGCACGCGCTGCCCCAAGAGGAACTTGACGCCGCAGCGCTTGGCCTGCGCGATGTAGCCCATGGACAGGGCATGGGTGTCCAAGGCGCCGGCCCCCACGTAGTGCGCCGCGCGCACCAAACGGGTGGGCTCATGGCTCTCTCCGGGCTCGAGCACCGGAATCCAATCACGCAGGTCTTGCGGCGCCAACTCTTGCACCGCCAAACCCAACTCACGGGCCATGCGCAATTCTTCATCGTGGGTGGCTGCGTGGGCTGTGTCGGCTGCCAGCACGGCGCCCCGCCGATCCATCAAGGGGTGGTCTGCAAACCCGGCAGGTGGAGCCTCCAAGAAAGGCTCGGCGGCACGGGCCAAGCGTGCGAGCAGCCAGGTTTCGTACATGGGGACGAAATAGGACGCGCTGCGACCACTGCTGTGTCGGTTGTAAGCGTCTTCGGCCTCCAGCACGGTAATGTCGGCATCGGCCTGGCGGGACAGAAAGTACGCCGTCGCCGCGCCGCAAATACCTCCTCCAATGATCACCACCTGGGGCCTGTGCATCTCACCTTCCATCGATTGACATCACGGTCCGAATGCCTTCTTGTCCGCATGAAGTGGGGAGGAATTCCTCGGGAACTTCCGGGGTTTTTCCCCAGGTCGATCCTGAAGCGCGCCGCAATAGCCCATAGTAAACTGCTTCGAACCCAGCGCCCACCGCCGTGGGCGCACCCAGGTTGCCTCTCGTCTCACTTTCTCTAAGGAGAGAATTCATGTGGAAGTCATTGACCGTCAAGCTGGCCCTGTGTGCTGCGGGCGCGGCGCTGAGCGCCCTGCCCCTGGTCGCGCAGGCTCAAAACATCATGGACCAGATCAAGCAGCGTGGAACGCTGGTGGTGGGCGTCAAGGCCGACTACAAGCCTTACGGCTTTCGTGACCCCGCGGGCAAGATCGTGGGCATCGAGCCCGATCTGGCGCAAGATGTGGCCACGAAGCTGGGCGTCAAGCTCGAGCTGGTGCCCGTGGTGTCGTCCAACCGCATGCAGTTCTTGGATCAAGGCAAGATCGATTTGATGATCGCCACCATGAACGACAAGCCGGACCGCCGCAAGGTGGTCTACATCGTCGAGCCAAGCTACTACGCCTCGATGACCAATGTGCTGACCCTCAAGTCCAACAAGCTCAAAGATTGGAACGAGCTCAAAGGCAAGAAGGTCTGCATGATCCAGGGCGCCTGGTACAACAAGAAATTGCAAGAAGACTTCGGCCTCGATGCATTGGCTTTTAAGGGTACGGCCGAAGCCTTCTCTGCCCTTAAGAGCAACAACTGCGTCGCCTTTGCCTACGATGACACCTTCATCCTGGCCTCGCTGCTCGAGCCCGATTGGAAAGACTACGAGATGCCCTTGAAGTCCATCCTCGAAGATCCCTGGGGCTTGGCTGTGAAGCTCGGAGAAGAGAACTTCTATAAGTTCATGAGCGAGATGGTCAAAGATTGGCACCGCAGCGGCCGCATCGTGGCGCTGGAAAAGAAGTACGGCATGGCCAATACCGGTTATGCGCTGCAAATGCAGGCGCAGTTCAACAAGAAGTGATGCCGACCCAGAGGTCTGCGGGGGTGATGGCGTGAGCTGCACGCCCGCCCTCTGGTTTATTTTGGGTTGAGGACCTGTTTTGCAGTCCTTTTATTTATGGTGGCGGTGGCTGTATGACACCACCGGCATCAATCTCACCATCTTCTACGATGCCTTCGACCGTGCGCGGTTTGTGGGCGGTTTCTTCACCACGCTGCAGCTGTCAGCGTCGTGCATTGTTCTGTCCGTGGTGATTGGCATCCTGGGCGCCTGGCTGCAAGGCTCGCGCCTGGGCTTCACTCGGCACGTGCTGTATTGGTACGTCCAATTTTTCCGTAACACCCCTCCGCTGGTGCAGCTTTACTTTTTTTATTTCGGGGTGGGCACCTTCTTGAAGACGCCAGGTGGCGAACCCTGGGTCAGCAACATCACGTGGGCCACCTTGGGCCTGGCCATGTATGCGGGAGCCTTCAATATCGAGATTTTTCGCTCTGGCATCGAATCGGTCCCCCGCGCCACGATCGAAGCGGCCACGTCGTTCGGATTTTCGCGATTCCAGGCTTACCGTCACATTGTCTTGCCGCTGGCTTTTCGCGTGTGCCTGCCCGCGCTCAATAACAACTTGGTGAACCTCGTCAAGACCACCAGCATTGCCTACGCCATTGCGGTACCCGAAATGTTGTACGTCGCCGCCCAGATCTGGTCTGACGCCAACAACGTCAAGGAAATGATGAACGTCTTGCTGCTGTGCTACGTGGCCCTGGTGGGCGTGTTTGTCTATGCCATGAACCGCTGGGAGCGCGCCATGAAGATGCCGGGGTTTGGCGCATGAAGTTCGGGCACACCGATCTGCCCGTGCTGCTGTCGCCGGCGCGGGCTCTGGCGCAGCGTGCGCAAGACGAGCGCCGTTACGCCTTGCCGGTGCTGAGACTCCACGCTTGGCATGGGGGAATCTTGTTGCTGGGCTTCGCCCTGGCTGCCGGCTATGTGCAAGCACAGGCGGGTCCCCAGCATCCCCCAGTGTGGGAGACCTTGTGGAAGTGGACGCCGCTGCTGCTCAAGGGCTTCGGGTTCAACATCTTGATCAGCGCCATCGCCATGGGCGTGGGCACGGTCCTGGGATTGGTGGTGGGGTTGGGGCACGTGTCTCGCATCAAGGCGGTTCGCTTGGCTGCGGAGTGGTACACGCATTTCTTCCGCAATGCACCGTGGCTGGTGCTGCTGTTTTATTGCATGTTCCTGCTGCCCTTCAAGTTCACGATCTTTGGCGTGGTGGTGCCCCTGCCTGACTGGGTCAAGGCCACCTTGGGTCTGACCTTGCCCGTCATCGCCAACATGTCTGAAATCGTGCGTGGCGCCATCCACTCCATTCCCACGGGGCAATGGGAATCTGCAGCGTCCTTTGCCTTCACCCGGAGGCAGACCTTGTGGATGATCATCCTGCCGCAGTGCGTCAAGCGCATGCTGCCGCCTTGGATGAATCTGTATTCCATCCTCACGGTCGGCACGGTATTGGTGTCGGTGGTAGGAGTGTCCGAAGTGATGACCCTGGTGGGTGATGTGCTGGGCTCCGAGCACCGAGCGGATCTCTTGATGCCGTTTTACTTTTACATCCTGATCTGGTTCTTCTTGTACTGCTATCCGATCGCTCGGTGGACCGTCCACCTTGAACACAAGTACGCCGTCAACAACTGACACCTCCATATCCGGGTGGTTCCATGTCTGAAGCTTCTACCTCCTCGAATGTCCCCATCGTCAGCGTGCGCGACGTGCGCAAGTCCTTCGGCTCCACCGAGGTGCTCAAAGGCGTGTCTTTTGATGTGGCCAAGGGTGAGGTGATTTGCATCATCGGGCCTTCGGGCTCCGGCAAGTCGACCGTGCTGCGATGCATCAATGGCTTGCTGCCAATTGATTCAGGCGCCATCCGGGTGGCCAACTTCGATGTGCATACCTTGCGACATGATCGGGACATGATTGCCCTGCGCAAGGAGGTGTCCATCGTGTTTCAACAGTACAACCTCTACCCGCACAAGACCGCGCTGGCCAATGTGATGATGGCGCCCATCCATGTGCTCAAAGAAGACCCCAAAGAGGTCGAAGAACGAGCGATGCGGCTGTTGACCAAGGTGCGCTTGCGCGAAAAGGCGCTGAGCTATCCGGGTGAGTTGTCAGGCGGGCAGCAGCAGCGTGTGGCGATTGCGCGGGCCCTGGCCATGCGGCCGGAGATCATTTTGTTTGACGAGGTCACGGCTGCGCTCGACCCGGAGACCGTCAAGGAAGTGCTGGTCACCATCCGCGAGTTGGCCGAAGAAGGCATGACCTGCATTTTGGTCACCCACGAGATGGGGTTTGCGCGCGAGGTCGCCGATCACATGTACTTCACGGACGGTGGCGTGATTGTGGAGCACGGTCCACCCGATCAGTTCTTCGACCACCCTCAGCACGAGCGGACACGGGCATTTTTGTCGCAGATTCTGTGAGGGAGATGGCCGCGCGGCTGCGCCGCTCGCCATGACATACATCCCGTCGCAGATGGCCGCGCGGCTGCGCCGCTCGCCATGACATATATGCCGTCATTGCGAGGCCCGCAGGGCCGCGGCTATCTTCAGACGACACCACCCGCCCGTTTCAGCCCTTCTTGGCAGACATCTGCGCCTTGGCCTCATGGAGGGCCTGGTCGAAGATGGACATGGCTTGGTCGATGTCCTCACGGGTCACGGTCAGCGGTGGGGCAATGCGCCACACCGAACCTCGCTCGGGACGGCGGCGGATGTTCATCGACAAGCCCAGCTCCAGGCAGCGTTGGGTGGTGATGGCCCCCAACTCATGATAAGGCTCACGGGTTTCGCGGTCCTTGACCAGCTCGACGCCGCGCAGCAAACCTTTGCCCCGCACATCGCCAATTTCTTCGTGGCGACTTTGCAGCTCCAGCAAGCTTTTGTGCAGGTATTCGCCCATTTCGACACTGCGCTCCAGCAATCGCTCTTGCACCAAGGTCTCCAACACGGCCAAGCCCACATTGGCAGGCAACGGGTCGCTCACGTGGGAGGTGTAAAACGCGAAGCCGCGCTCATGCACTTTTTGCTCGATGTCGTCGGTGGTCATCACGCCCGCCAGGGGCAAGCCGCCCCCCAAGGTCTTGGACACGGTCAAGATGTCGGGTGTCACACCCAACTGGGTTGCGGCAAACCAGCTGCCGATGCGACCAAACGCCGTTTGGGCCTCATCAAAAATCAGCAGCATGTTGCGCTTCTTGGCTTCTGCCTGCAAAGCCTCAAAGTAACCATCGGGTGGCACGATGACGCCCCCCGCACTGATGATGGGTTCGGCAATCACGGCAGCCCGTGACCCGGTGGACTGCATGTCATAGAGGTTGAAGCCCACTTTCATGCAGGTGTGATCGCAGGTCTTCTTGCAATGCTGCACGGGGCAGCGGTAGGCATTGGGTTCGGGGATGACGTGACCGCCGGGCATGCCAGGGCCATAGGCCTTGCGATCACTGGCAAAAGATGCCGCACCTGCGTTGCCGGTGACGCCGTGCCAGGACCCCCCTAAGCCCACCACTTCGAAGCCACCGGTGTACATCTTGGCCATCTTGATGGCGGCATCATTGCTTTCGCTGCCAGTGTTCAAGAACAAGCTCTTGTGCAGGGGCTTGGGCAAGATCTTGGCCATGGCTGCGGCCAAATCCACCACGCTGCGCGGGATCATCCCCGAGAATAAATGCAGCGCCGATTCGCAGCTCTTCTTGATGGCTTCCACGATCCGTGGATGGT
>CAZCJB010000115.1:0-8601 GCA_964498795.1 uncultured Rubrivivax sp.
ACCACCAGACCGATTTGGTGGCGCCCCGTGGCCCGGTAGGCGGCCACGCCTGCGGCGTGCGCGCGCAACAGGTGGTGGGCGGCGCGAGCGGCCTCAAACGCACTGCGGTGACCCGGTGCCAGCACACCGTGCATATAGCCACCGTCAGCCACCACCCATGGCTCGTTGATCGTCGCCCACAGTTTCACGCGATCGTCCAGGCGACGCACCACCGCCGTGGTGTAGTCCGAAAACCAGTGGGCAATGTCCGGGTTGAGCCACCCGCCCCGATCATCGAGTGCGGCCGGCAAGTCCCAGTGGTACAGGGTGGCCATGGGCTGGATGCCTGCTTCCAGCAGGCCATCCACCAAGCGGTCATAAAAGCCCAGGCCGGCCTCGTTGAGCCGCCCGCGGCCCTCGGGCAGCACCCGGCCCCAGGCGAGGCTGAAGCGGTAAGCGTTGAGTCCCAACTCGCGCATCAAACCGATGTCGCCGCGCCAGCGCTGGTAATGATCGCAGGCGACATCGCCGGTGTCTCCTTGCGCCACCCTGCCGGGGGTGTGAGAAAAGCGATGCCAAATGCTGGGGCCGGCCCCGTCGGCCAGGGGCGACCCTTCAATTTGGTAGGAGGCGGTGGCGCAGCCCCACAGAAAGTCTCGGGGAAATGTGGTGGGGGTGGAAGTCATGGGAGAAGGTCCTTTTGAGGTGAAATCCAGCCAATCCACGCAAATGTAAACGTTTTCATATAAAAACCTTTGGAATTAAGATTCTGATTCTTGGGCTCAGAGCTTCTCGGTCTCGCCGGTCCGGGGCTGCCACTTCATGAGCTGCCCTTCAATGCGCCCCACCAAGCCGTCCAGGACCAACGCAAAGCCCGTGAGCACTACGATGCCGGCCATGACGGTGTTGATGTCGAAAGTGCCTTCGGCTTGCAAGATGAGGTAGCCCACACCCTGACTCGACCCCAGGTATTCGCCCACCACGGCGCCCACGAAAGCCAGGCCCACACTGGTATGCAGGCTGCTGAAGACCCAGCTCGTGGCGCTGGGCAGGTAGACATGGCGCAGCAACTGGCGCGCGCTGGCCCCCAGCATGCGGGCGTTGGCCAGCACCACTGGGCTGACCTCTTTGACTCCTTGGTAAACATTGAAGAAAACAATGAAGAACACCAGGGTGACACCCAAGGCCACTTTGCTGCCAATACCCAGACCAAACCACACGCCAAAAATTGGAGCCAAGATGATTCGCGGCATGGAATTGAGCGCTTTCACATAAGGCTCCAAGATGGCGCTGGCCATGGGCTGCAGAGCCAGCCACAAACCGGCACCCAGCCCAAAGACCGAGCCCAGGCCAAAGGCCAACACTGTCTCTACCAATGTGATGCCCAAGTGGCCGTAAATATCCGCATCGACCACAAACCAGGTCCAGATGCGCACGGCCACCTTCACGGGTTCGCCGAAAAAGAAGGCTGCCTGACGGTCGTTGTCAAACATGAAGGGCGGGATCCAACCCGGCGCCGTGAGCACATGCCACAGCCCCACCACGGTCACCAGCAGACCCACCTGCCAGATCCGCAGGGTGGCTGCACGGGGCCGGAGCCACTGCCACAGGCGGCTCATCGGGGGGCCTCCAGCGTGTGGATGCGCGGCTTCATGCGCCCTTCCCCGGGGCTTGCAGTTGCTGGGCATAGCCTTTAAGTACCTCGTCGCGCAGCACGCCCCAGATCGCTTCATGCAGAGCGATGAAAGGCGGCGTGTTGCGCACCTCGGCCACATCGCGTGGGCGGGGCAACTCGACGGCGAACTCACCAATGGGGCGGCTGGCCGGCCCCGCCGACAACACGACCACGCGGTCGCTCATGGCAATGGCCTCATCCAAATCGTGGGTGATGAACAGGACCGCCCGCGGGCGCTGCGCCCACAGGGCCAGCACTTCGTTTTCCATGAGCTGTCGCGTTTGGATGTCCAGCGCCGAAAACGGCTCGTCCATCAGGATGATGTCTGGGTCGAGCGCCAAGGTCTGGGCCAAACTGGTCCGCTTGCGCATGCCACCGGACAGCTGATGGGGATACCGGTCGCCAAAGCCACCCAGGCCCACGCGCTTGAGCCAGTCTTGCGCCTGTTGCTGCGCGTCGTGGGGCGCCACCCCGCGAAACTCCAAGCCGGCCATGACGTTGCCCAGTGCCGTGCGCCAGGGCATGAGGCTTTCGGCCTGAAACATGTATCCGGCGCGGGTGTTGAGGCCCCGCAACGGCTCGCCAAAGACCTGCACCTGCCCTGTGCTGGGCTCGAGCAAGCCAGCGGCCAGATTGAGCAAGGTGCTCTTGCCACAGCCGGTGGGCCCCACGACCGAGACGAACTCACCCGCCCCCACCGTGAGCGACACGTCGCGCACAGCCGTGTGTCGCTGCGAGGGGTCATCGCGGCTGACGAAGGTGCAGGAGATGCCGCTGAACTCGAGTGCGGCGCGGTCGCGCATGGTCACTCACCCGCGCTCAAGGCTTGGGATATTTGGCGTTGGCCTTCTTGACGAAGTCGTTGGTCCAGACCGCTGCCAGGTCGATCTTGGCCTTGCCGATTTCCGGGTCGATGCTGGCCAAGGCGCGAAGCGCCGTCTCGGCGCCTTTGTCGGGAATCATGCCGTCTGGCGACAACGCTCCCTTGGCCGCTAAAAACGCGTCGATGTAGACCGCGCGATCGCCGAGCAGATAACTCTCGGGCACGTTGGTGATGATGTCGCTCGGCCCTGCCGACTGGATCCATTTGTTGGCGCGCACGATGGCATTGGCCAGGGCTTGGACGGTCTGCGGGTGCTTATCGATGAACGGTTGCGGTGCGTACAGGCAGGCCGCGGGCATCGGGCCGCCAAAGACCTTGTCGGCCTCAGCCACCACGCGCGTGTCAGACAAGACCTTCAAATCGCCCGAGCGTTGCAGCAAGGTGATGACCGGATCCAGATTGCTGATGGCGTCGATCTGTCCCGATCGCAAGGCCGCCACGGCCCCTTGCGTGGCGCCCACGCCAATGATGCTCACATCGCTGGGCTTGAGGCCCGCCTTGGTCAAGAAGAAGTTCACCATCACGTTGGTGGAGGAGCCCGGTGCCGTGACCCCGATCTTCTTGCCCTTGAGATCGGCCGGTGTCTTGTAGCCGGCCATGGTTTTGGGGTTGAGCCCCAGGACGATCTGAGGCGCACGCCCCTGCAGCACGAAAGCGCGCAGGCGCTGGCCCTTGGACTGCATGTTGACGGTGTGTTCGAAGGCGCCCGACACCACGTCGGCGCTGCCACCCACCACCGCCCTCAATGCTTGGGCCCCCCCCGCGAAGTCGACGATGGTGACGTCCAAGCCTTCGGCCTTGAAGTAACCCCGTTGCTCCGCAATGGTGAGTGGCAGGTAGTACAAGAGGTTCTTGCCGCCCACGGCAATGGTCAGCTTGGGCTTTTCCAAGGCCTGGGCCTGGGCCAGCCCCGGAAGGGCACACACGGTGCCGGTAGCCACCGAGGCGGCCAACAGATGACGGCGTTTCATGGTCAAATTCTCCGCGGCGAGAAGACAAACAAAGGACCTTGCGCAACTGTGGAGGCTGCGCATCCTGCACTATAGCGACCTGAGCCCCTCTGGATCCATCGGAATCACCATGAGTTCTACCCTTACTCCACCATCTCCAGGCGTGCTGTTGGTCACGGGAGGCAGTCGCGGCATCGGTGCGGCGGTGGCTCAACAAGCCGCCTTGGCGGGCTGGGATGTGGCCATCAACTTCAACCGCGATGCGGCTGCCGCCGAAGCGGTGGCGCGCTGTGTGCGTGAGGCGGGCCGGCGTGCCTGGGTGGTGCAGGCCGACGTGGCCGATGAGGCGGCCGTCATGGCCATGTTCGAGTCGGTGGACCGCGAACTGGGTGTCTTGCGTGGGCTGGTGAACAACGCGGGGGTGGTCGACTGGGCGCAGCGGGTGGATGAGATGTCGGCGCAGCGTTTGCACCGCATCATGGCCACCAACATCACCGGCTCGTTTCTGTGTGCACGTGAGGCCTTGCGCCGCATGAGCCAGCGTCACGGCGGGCCGGGAGGCGCCATCGTCAACGTGAGCTCAGCAGCCGCCCGCCTGGGGTCGCCTGGCCAGTATGTGGACTACGCGGCGTCCAAAGCCGCCATCGACACCTTCACCCTGGGCCTGGCCCGCGAAGTGGCCCAAGAGGGCGTGCGCGTGAATGCAGTGAGCCCGGGCATCATCGACACTGACATCCATGCCTCTGGGGGCGAACCGGACCGCGCGACGCGGCTGGCGCCCCAGGTGCCCATGGGTCGGGCTGGAACGGCCCATGAAGTGGCCTCAGCCATTGTGTGGCTGCTGTCACCCCAGGCCAGTTATTGCACGGGGGCGGTGCTCAACGTCAGCGGGGGTCGCTGAGCGTCGCCGCCTGGTCCATCGGCCATGAGGGCCAGGTCTTTGGGCGTCAGCCCATCCGCGCGGATGCGAACCCCTTTGCGAATCTCGTCAAAGGTGATGCGCTCCACGATGACGGGCGCCACACCGGATAGCACACCGAGCTTCAAGGCGGCCGTGTAGCTCAGGTCGATGACCCGGTTGAACACAAAAGGGCCGCGGTCATTGACGCGAACGATCACCTCGCGCCCATTCGCGGGGTTTTTCACCCGGGCGTAACTGGGGATGGGCATGGTGCGGTGGGCCGCGGTCATGGCGAACATGTCATAGGTTTCGCCGTTGGAGGTAGGTCGGCCGTGGTACTTCGTGCCGTACCACGAGGCCAGGCCCTCTTCGCGCAGGGGCTTGTCGTCCATGAAAGGGACTACACGCTGGCCCGCTGCCTCGTAGGGCTTGTTAGGCCCGCCTGGGCGGATTGCCTCCACGCGGGGCACGGCATTGGGCGTGCGTTCAAGTCCGGCGGGCACCTGGGCGGGAGCCCCATCGCGACCCATCGAGGGGCTCAAGGAAGACAGGCTGGAGCACCCTCCAAAAACCAAGAGCAGCGGGAGGAACAAAGCGAGGGGGCGTGGTCCGAGCGGCATGGGGCCATGGGCCAAAGACAGGTGCCGCAGGGCAATCGACGAGAGGTCCATGGCGCAACAAGGACAAGAAGGAGCGGGACAGGTCCGAAACGGTCTGAACAGGGCGAGGCGTACTGGCGCGACCGGCAAGAATCGAACTTGCGACGCGGCCTTCGGAGGGCCGCATGATATCCACTTCACCACGGTCGCCCGCCTTGACTTCATTCTACCGCCGCCGGGTGGCGTTCTATAATCAAAGGTTGTGCTGTCCTCGAATCGAGGTGAATCCACCTGCGCGAGTCCGGCCCAAACCCGTTTTGACACACGGCATCCGCCCGAGGAACCCATGAGCGATTCGCACCACCACGCAGGCAGCCACGCCGCCCATGAAGCCCATGAATCTCATGAGGGGCCCATCAAGACCCCGCGTCAGTTGATATGGACGGTGATCTTCGCCTTTGTGGTGCCGATCATCATCATCATCCTGCTGGTCAATTACGTCGCCATGGGGGGCAAGCCTGCGGCAGGTACGGCAGCGTTGGAAGCGGAAGCGGTGGCCAAGCGCATTGCGCCCGTGGCCCATGTCGACATCAAAGATGCGTCTGACACGGCCTCGATGAAGTCGGGCGAACAGGTCTTTGCGGCCGTGTGCACAGCCTGCCACACGGCAGGGGCTGCTGGTGCTCCCAAGATTGGTGATGCGGCCGCATGGGCACCGCGCGTCAAGACGGGTTACGACGCTTTGCTGAACTCCGCCCTCAAGGGCAAGGGCGCGATGGGCGCTCAAGGCGGCGGCGACTACTCCGACCTGGAGATTGGCCGCGCCGTGGTCTACCTGGCCAACAAGGGTGGTGCCAAGTTTACCGAGCCGGCCGTGCCTGCGGCCGCTGCCTCCGCGGCCTCCGCGTCTCAAAAATAAGCGGCAGGTGCGGCGGCCTGCGGCTTGAGGCAATAGCCAAAACGCTTCGGCATCTGCGCAAAGGTCAACTCGCTCAAGGGCCAAGACCTTCGCTCCAGGAGGTCCGCCGCCTCGCCCATGTCCAGGCTGTGCATCAAGCCGAACACGGGGCGTTGCGCCAAGGTGGCTTGCAAGAAGAGCCTTCCCTGCTCATCGAGCCACGCTGATTGCACGGCCACGGCTGCGCCCGTGTGCGACCACACGGCCCCGTCGGGCTGCAAACGCCACACATAAGGCGCAGCCTCGAGCTCCACGTAGACCCGCTGGGGGCCGTTTTGGAAATAGGCGGCGCCACGCTCGTCTTGCAAATAGTTGCGGTGGATGAAGGCCAACAACTTGTCGTGCAGGATGCGGCTGCCCTTGACCTTCGGAAATTCACCCGCCGCTTGGAGGCGCTCGTCGCGCATGTACCAGTCACCCCGAGCATCCAAAGCCAGCCAGCCGTAACAATGGGGCACGTTGGGCCATTTGCGAAGAGCCGCTTCGACGAGGGGATCCATGGCGGCGATGGTATCGCTTCAAGCGCTGACTTGGGCCATCCAGGCGAGCACGTGGCGAGGCAGGTCTTGCAGATGCCCCGGGGGCCATCCTTGGGCGAACCCGCAGTGGCCACCGTGGGCCGGTTGCCATCGCGTCACCCAGTGGCTCACCTCGTGGGGGCCGGGCAGGCAGGAGGCCGGTACAAAGGGGTCGTTGCGCGCATTGAGCACGAGGGTGGGTACGCGCAGGCGATGCAGAAGGGGTTTGGCCGAGGCGCGCGCCCAATAGTCCTCGGTGTTCTTGAAGCCGTGCAGGGGCGCGGTGAAGACATTGTCGAAGGCATACAGGGTGGTGGCGCTGCGCAAAGCCTGCGCATCGAAGAGCCCTGGGAACTGCGCCCACTTGGCCAAGGCGCGCGGCTTCATCGTGCGCAGGAAATTGCGCGCATAAATCAAGCGGTTGAGGCCCTGGTCGATGGCTTGGCCGCAGGCGCTCAAATCCAAAGGCGCTGACACGGCCGCGACCGCTGCTGCAGTGGCCGAGCCCCCTTCGCCGGCTTCCTGCGCCCACCGCAGCAAGGCATTGCCACCGAGCGACACGCCCATGACCCACAAGGGGTGCGGCGCGCGCGGGCGCAGGCGCTGCAAGATCCAACCCACCTCTTCGAAGTCGCCCGAGTGGTAGGCCCGGGGCGCTCGATTGAGCTCACCCGAGCAGCCCCGAAAGTGGGGCACGGCCAGGGACAGGCCTTGGCGCCTCACCTCAGCGGCCAGCGCCCGCGCGTAATGGCTGTGGGACGATCCTTCTAGGCCATGAAACAGCACCACCCGCCGGGCGTCGGCCGCACCGTCCAAGAAATCCACGTCAATGAAGTCACCATCGGGCGTGTCCCAGCGTTCACGACGCCAGTTCACGGGGGAGGCCAGACCGTCGCGCGACCACAAGGCGCTCCAGATGGTTTGGGCATGTCCTCCGGGCAGCCAGACAGGGGCACGCCAGTTCTGCATGGCGAGGCTCTTCGTCAGTGAAGCAGCGCGGGGGTGTCGCCCACGGTCGGCGCCGTCTCGCCGACGGCCCCAGGGCTTGCATGGTGGACGGCCAGTCGCCAGCCCTGTGCAGTTTTGAGAAAGACGTTGGTGGCCAGCACCCAAGCGGTTTGCACCCCTTCGGCGGTGGTGATGGAGATGCGTTCAGCCAAGTGGTGCACCGCACTGCCCACGGTGTGCAAGCGGTGCACTTGTTCGGGCACCACGGGGATCGCACCATTGGCAAAGATGGACTCAAAGCTCGCGCGGATGGCGGCATGTCCGATGACGCGAGGACCGCCGGGGTGCACACAGACGATTTCGTCGTCATCGGCCCACACCGCCATCAGGCGTTCGATGTCGCCTTGTTGCAGCGCTTCGTAGAACTGCGCCTCAATGTCCTCGGGCGAGGACATCAGGGCGGCCGTTTGGGCTTTGGGGCGGCTCAATCAGTGCCTCAGTGGGCACTCGCGAGGGTCTCGCCGGCCTTGAGTTGATAGGCGGTGCCGCAATAAGGGCAGCGGGCCGGCCCTCCGTGCGTCAAGTCAATGAAGACTCGCGGGTGGTTGGACCACAGGGGCATTTTGGGATTGGGGCACGGGGTGACCCCGGGACCTTGAAGGTCATGGGCGCTCAACTCGACCACGGCAGCAGGGGTGCTCATGGATGGGCCTTTCGTTCAAACGGCGGTCAACCAAGACGCGTACTTGGCATTGCGTCCATTGACGATGTCAAAGAAAGCGGCTTGGATCTTCTCGGTGATGGGGCCTCGTGAGCCGATGCCGATTTCCACGCGATCGAGTTCGCGGATGGGGGTCACCTCGGCCGCCGTGCCGGTGAAAAAGGCCTCGTCACTGATGTACACCTCATCGCGGGTGATGCGCTTTTCCACCAGCTTGAGACCCAAGTCTTGGCAGATGTTGAAGATGGTGTCGCGGGTGATGCCGTTGAGCGCCCCGGCCGACAGATCCGGCGTGTAGACCACACCTTTCTTCACGATGAACAGGTTCTCGCCCGCACCTTCAGAGACAAAACCCGAGGCGTCAAGCAGCATGGCTTCGTCATAGCCCTCATCGGTGGCCTCCATATTGGCCAAAATGGAGTTGGTGTAGTTGCTGACCGCCTTGGCCTGCGTCATGGTGATGTTGACG
>CAZCJB010000116.1:0-8592 GCA_964498795.1 uncultured Rubrivivax sp.
TGGACACGTAATACACCGTGCCCTTGCCTTTGAGATAGTCCACGGCGCCCACAGTCGCATTGCTGCCTCCAACACCCAAGACCGCGAACACACGGTCCTGCTCAACCAGCTTCTTGGCCGCAGCCAAGGCCTTGGTCGGAGAATGGCCATCATCCTCAAAGACAGCCACCAACTTCTTACCGTTGACTCCGCCGGCCGCGTTGATTTCTTTCATGGCTAGCAACATGCCGTCACGGCCCGCGAGGCCAATGTAAGCAGCGGGCCCGGTGATAGGGCCATGGGCTCCAATCTTGATTGAATCGGCGCTCACGCCAGGCGCTTGCGCACTGACGACGTTTGAAATAGCGATCGAAAGCAAGGCGAGACTCGCCATCAGATACTTTTTCATTTCTGCCTCCTCATGATAAATCTGACTCAGCGCTCAGAATAAGACCCGCATGGACTGGTGTCAATGAAATCGCGCCCAGCAAGCCCTCCGGTAATTTACCTAGGGGAAATCCATAGCTTCTACGGATGTCATTGATCACATTCAATTCACACTCTAGGTTCGAATCACGATTGCTAGTTCATGAAGCCCTTATCAGCCATGCTGGCCCAAGGCCCTACGCCGGCGAGCAAGAGTCCTCGCTCTGGTACATCAGGCCGTATGGTCAAAACGGTGACCAAAAACCCGGAGCGGGTGCGCGCCCGACGGGAGACCCTGATCAATGCCGCCATCGAGGTGTTCTGTCGCAAAGGTTTTCAGCAAGCGACCGTTCGAGATATTGGCGAGGCGGCAGGACTGACTCAAGGCACGATTTACAACTATGTGAGCTCCAAAGATGACATCCTTTACCTGGCGTTAGACCGCATCGTCGAGGAGTATCACGACCAGGTGGCCTTGGCGGTACAGAACGCCCAAGACCCCATATTGCGTGTCAAGTCTGCAGTCAGAGCCGTCTCTGAGGTCATGTACAGACGGCGTTTGGAGATCAAGCTCATTTATCAAGACAGCCACCTGTTAGACCGGCCGTCGCGACGCGCCCTCTTGGCACGCGTCGAGGGGTTCATTCAACTGTTTGAGAGCTTACTGGTGGAGGCCAGCCAATCGCTGGGCACACAAGTCCACCGACCTCACGTGATCGCCAACATCCTGACCTTTTTGCCCGTCATGCTGTCATTGCGCGACTGGTCTCTCAAAAATGATGGAACTCCTGATGAGTTGATCGACTCTATTGCGAACTTTGTCACTCACGGGCTGGGGGCACCTTTTATCGAGAAGTCCCCAAAGCGGCGTGCTCGCTGAGTCGCCTCCACCTGACGCACCTCAACGAGATCCTCTGGCCAAGGAAAGTCCTTTCAATCCTGCGCGGTCTGCAGCGCGAGCCACGAGCCCCTCGGCGACGATGTCATCGTTGAACACCTTCAGCCAGGCCATGCCGACCTCGCGACCCTTGCCCGTCCCCAACGCCAAGTGCTCCAGGCCCCATCGGCCCTCCAGGATGCCGCTGCCCGGCACTGCCGCAGACAGTTCGAACAAGATGGCCTTGTTGGTGGCGAATGCATCGATGGTCCCGGCTCTCAACGCTGCAGCGGCCGCCTGCAATGTGGGCTGCGGAACCACCTGGGCGTTCTTCAGGCGGGCTTCGAGCGTGCGTTGCGACGAGCTGCCTTGGCTGACCCCGATTGTCAAGGGCAATGCATCGAACTCGTCCACAGACTTCAACGACACTCCATTTCGGACCAGAACGCCCAGTTCCAGCGAGACCATGGTCGGCGCGAAATCCAAAAATACCTGACGCTCCGAAGTCGCATTCGTGATGGTGATGTCGGCGTCCCCGCGTTGCAACGCCGCCAGGACTTCAGCCACCCTCGGATAGACCTGCATCCGAACCGGCACCCCCAGCCTGCGAGCCATTTCGCGACCCACATCCACCGTCAAGCCGCGCTGTTGCTCGACCGGAGCCTCCGCCACCAGCGAGGTAGGACTGCCCGGATAGACAGCCACCCTCAACACTCCGGTTGGGCTCAAGGCCGCTTTGACCTCTGGAGGTGGTGCACTTGCACATGCGGCCAAGACCGCAGTCAAGACCAGCAGGGCCAAGCGGCGCCCGAATGATGGGTCCGTCATCGACCCCACCGTCTGAGAGATCATGCCATTCTCAATCGGGCTGAATGCGCGCTTCACGAATCAGCTTGGCGTAGCGGTTCCTCTCGTCCAGCAGCAGCTTGCTGAAACGCTCCACCGGACCGGGCAACACTTCGCCTCCTGCAGCAGCCAGCCGATCTTTCACCTCGGGCAGGGCGAGCGTCTTTTGGATCTCGGCATGAAGCCGAGCCACCACCGGCGCGGGCACACCAGCCGGACCGACAAATCCGTACCACACGGCCGCTTCAAAGCCTGGAAAGCCGCTCTCGGCCACTGTCGGTACATCCGGGAAGATGGGGCTGCGCGTGGGGCTGAGCACGGTCAACACCCGCAATTTGCCCGCCTTCACTTGGGGCTGAACCTCCAGCGCATTGACCGCCACGGCCTGCACATGACCCGCCAACACATCGGTGATGGCTTGGCTGCCGCCTTTGTAGGGCACGTGCATCAATTCGATGCCGGCCGCACGCACAAACAACTCCACGGCCAGATGAGGCGTCGACCCATTGCCCGGCGTGGCGTAGCTGATGGACCCCGGCTTGCCCTTGGCTAAGGCGATGAGCTTTGGCAGCGAGGTCACCTCGCCCGACGCATGGGCTGCGATCACCACCGGCACTCGGCCCACCAAAGCAATCGGAGTCAGATCGCGTTGGGTGTCAAAGGGAGGTGGCTGGTACAAGGCGGGGTTGGCTGCCGCGGCGTTAGCCACCAGCATCAGGGTATGGCCATCGGGCGCGCTGTCAATCAGCGAGCGCATGGCAATGTTGGTGCCCGCACCGGGCTTGTTTTCGATCACCACGGGCTGGCCGAGCGCTGCGCTCAAAGGCTGCCCCACCGCGCGCGCCACGACATCCACTGCGCCTCCGGGGCTGTAGCCAACGAACACGCGCAAGGGCTTTGAGGGGAACCCTTGTGCCCTACCCAGACTTGGCCAAGTCAGCGCGGACAGCAGGGTCGCCGTCACAGAGCGTCTAGAAGCAGACATCGCCTCGAACCTCCCCACAAAGATGTGGAATGATAGGGGGAATCCAGCTACAGCCCCTTGGGACATGCCGTCATGTCGGTGATGCGCAGCTGACCACATCCAGAGAATCTTCCGTGAACAAGATCAATGTGACCGTAGGTCAGACTCAGGCACTGAGGCTGAGCGAAGCCCGCCTGAAGAGTGCACTGGATGGCGACCACGCAGCCCTCCAACGCATGGGGTGGTTTGACAGACTCAAGGACTCCGTCTTCAACCATGGAGCTAAGCGAGCGGCGTTGACGGAACTGGCACAAGAACTGGCCAAAGACTTTGACGCCAGCCAAGGCACAGCCGCTTTTGATCGATTCACCAAGCTTGCGCGCATGGCCGCCCCACTCGATCGCAGTCAATTCACGGTGGCGATTAAGGGTACTGCCGAAGAACCTAACGTCGTCTACCGCGTCAAGCAGTTCACCGTCAAAACGGAGGCGCTGAATCCCGCAGAGCTGGAAGTGCTGCGAGCGCGATGGGGCGTGATCCCGGGCTCTGACGCCACGGGCAACGACCGCGCTGCCGACTGGCTAGGTCCACACGAGCTTGTCGATCTGGAACAAGCCCGCGCGCAACTTCAAGACTCAGCGTTTCAAACAGGCGGCAAGCACAAACGTTTTGATAAAGACACGGGCATTTTGCGGGCTGAAGACCACCATGGCGCCCAGGACTTTGAAAGGGAAAAGCTGATTGCGGACCTGGCTGAAACGAACCCGGCGCTGAGCCGCTATGTCTCCACCCAGCGCGTGATCGATCAGGCAAATAGGGCCGCCCTATTGCCCGAAGTGCAATCGAACAAGGCTCACGCCCAGGTGACGATGTACAACCCTGAACATGTGCACAGCAACGAGCTCGATCAGGAGCTTTCCCAACTCAGCTCTGCCGAAGCCCGCAGCGTATTGATGCAAACGGTGGACATGGCTCGTGTGTTTTACCAGGCCGGCATCTCACATCGAGACCTGCACATGCACAACCTGATGGTGTACAAGCCACTAGACCCCTCGGTAGGGCAAGTCACTCTCAAAGCCATCGACTTCGGAAAGTCCCGGGTCGGTGTGGAGACACAAGACGACAAGCTCAACGATTTGAACTACCTGTTCCAAAAGAAGGCGTCTTCAGGCAAGGGTGAGACGGCCTGGCGCAATGCGAGAGAAATCCTCGGTGTGGGCGCCGAAAGGCAGGCCAAACACTACCCATTGCACAAGTTGTTGGTGCACTGTGCTCGCGCGTGCGGTGCGGGTCGAGTGGTGGCCGACGATGCCTTTGATGACACCATCAAATCTATCGGCATTTGTTTGAACAACGCTTTAACGCAAGCCCAAGGGCTGCCAGAGGACCTGCGCCCAGCAGCTATCGATGAAGCCTTCAATGAGGCCATGTCTACTTTGTCTCAGGTCGCAGATACCATCGGTCGGGTAGAGGTGCAACCTCACTTTATCCGTGGATGATCAGGCGCCTGTCAGACCTTTGACAATCATCGCCGCTCTCTCAGCGGGATCCGTCACGCAGGGAGACCTCCACACGGGCCCCTGTCTCGAGCCCATTGATCATGGCGTGCAGCCTTGAAGGTGAGTGGTGAGAATCGCTCACCACAATGCCTCGGGCATCCAAAGCATCTTGTAGCGCTGCAGCCAAAGTGTGCAAAGGTGCTCCTCCGCCCTCGCCCATACCCTTGGCCCCGTTGAAAGTAAACGGCGACGGAGACTGCTGATTGCCGTAACGAATCTTGGGCATGTTCAAGATCGTGATCGGGCAATAATCGCTGAACGTGCTGGTCATCAAGTTGCCATACTCATCGTAAGTCAAGCTCTCCATCAATGCGGCTCCCAAACCATGAGCGGCACTGCCCAAGACCTGCCCGCGGACAATGTCGTGGCTGATGACTCGACCGCAATCATCCACCGCGGCGTAATCCAGGATGTGAAGGTTGTAGGTGTCCGGGTCGATCTCAATGACCGCCACATGGACCTGACTCGCGTAGGTCAACGTGAGGTTTCCATATTTCCTCTGCACATCGGGGATTTGAAACGGCGGACGATACACATAACGTGCGTTCAAAGTGATGTCTGAAATTTCTTTAGAAATACCAGCCGTTTTGGTGTTGACCATGGCCGCCAAGTCAGCAAAGCTGATTTGCTGCCCATCCGAGGCCATCACGGCAGGCACACCGTTGGCCAGACCGGTTCGCATACCATCGACTCGTATGTTCAAGGCGTGAGAGGCCAGTCGAAAGAGTTCAATTTTCAGCAGTTGGCAGGCACCGTGAATGGCGCCCAAGCTGGTGACGGCGAACTGGCTGGCGTAGGTCCCCGAGTGCGACGTATGGGTGTTGCGATCGGTATCAAAACCCACTTGTACTTGAACCCAGTCAGGGGCAATGTCGAAATCCTCACCGACCACGATGGCACCGACCGTCTCATGACTTTGACCCTGAGGCACCGAACCCACTGCCACGATCAACCGCCCGTCGACACCCACTCGAACATTGGCAGCCTCCGAATTTCCAGTGAATGGTGAATTCGGATTGATGATCCGAGACTGCCCGAAATTGTTCGTACCCGAATCCAGTGCAGTACCGATGCCCATGCCCACACACCGACCTTGTGCACGCATGTCGGCGATACGACCTCGCCATCCCTCCCAGCCCAAGAGCTCTTGGGCCTGATGAAGCATGGCGTGATAATCACCGGAGTCGTACACACACCCGTTGGGTGTCGTCCATGGGAACTCAGAGATGTAGTTTCGGCGACGCATTTCGTCAGCCTCGAGACCCAATCGGTGCCCACAGATATCCAGCACCCGCTCCAGGAACCAGACATGTTGCATTCGAGAAAAGCCCCGGTTCGGTCCTACGGGGCATTTATTGGTCACCGCCTGCTCCATCTGGATGCGCAAATGGCGCAGCTTGAGCGACCCAGGGGCCACTTGCGACCAAATCACGCAGCCTAAGGGTTCGTACCGGGGATAGGCGCCACAGTCATCCACGTGGCGGGAGCGAATCGCAAGAATTTCACCATCTCGACGCAGAGCGACCTGGGTTTCCAAAAAGGTACGCTCATTGCCGTGTGCACTGGCCTGCAAATGTTCACGTCGAGTCTCAATCCACTTGACAGGCCGATGACCCGCCTTACGTGACAAGAGCGCACAAATGACAATGTAGGGGTACAGGTTCTGCTTGATACCAAACCCGCCTCCAATGTCATGGGTGCGGATACGCAATTGCTCCGGTGAAATGCCGAGCGCAGGTGCGATGAATTTCATCGCGACGCCGGGCTGAATGATGTTGCAAAACACGTCCAGACGGCCATCAGCATCCCACGTAGCGTGCACGGCGTAATTCTCGAGAGGCGTGCTTGAAAAACGATGGAAATGAAGCCTATCAATGCTCACCACCACGTCAGCGCTTGCAAAGGTCTCGTCCACCTCACCCCACTCAAAGACCGAACCGAATGTTCGGTTGGTACCCACCTGTTCGTGCAGCAAGGTCGAAGACTCCAACGCTTGGACGGCATCGACCAAGGCGGGTAAAGGCTCGTAATCCACCTGCACCAATTCGGCAGCATCCGCCGCGATCGCTGCCGAAGTGGCAGCTATTGCAACCACCGGCTCGCCCTGGAACCGCACCTTGTCGGCTGCCATGCTGAAGTCGATGATCCCGTTGGCGGGCGCGGGCGCCATGGAGGGAAATTTTTGGGACAGCTGACTCGCCTCCAATCCCGTCAGGCAACATACGACGCCTGGCAATGCCATCGCTTGAGAACAATCCACCGATTTGACGCGTGCATGGGCGTAGGGCGATCGGACCAAACTGACATGCAAATCGCGGCTGCTTTGTTCGTCATCGACAAATCTCCCCAGACCGCGAACCAACCGATGATCTTCTTTTCGCTGGAACTTGCTCATGCCCGGCCCCTCGACGATCCAACCAGCCATGCCAACAGTCGACGCCACCAACTGGTGGGGCTTCTATGAGCCGAATGGGCGTTTTCCTGATCTTGGGCCTCTGGCAGTGCAGACGCACCAGGTCCTGCCAAAGCCTGACTCAGCGCATCGATCATGGCTTGGACATTGCGACGCGCCAGCGGCTCCAAGAGTCCGTTGGCCAAGGAGGCCAAGGTGCCTCTCACGACAGTCGCACTCGTCCAATTCACCTTGGTGCCGTGATTCAATCTCTCCAAGTCAAAACTGATTTCAGAATCTGCCATCCCTAAGACATGCTTGGCGCTGGAGACGAACAAGGCCTGGCTCCCAGGCACCCGAGTGTGCATCTGAACTTGAGCGTCGACTTTTCCCTTGATCTGCGGAACACCCACCTCCAGGGTTACGCTGAAGCGTCCCTCTTCGATCAGCCGGTGTTCTCGGTACATCGGCAACAGGGGAACCATACGGTCGGGATCTGTCAACAGTGCCCATGTCTCATCCATCGCCGAAGGCACCTCGAACGATCCATTCAGATCCAGTTTCATTGAGGTTCCTTTCGAACACGATCCGCCGCGTCCAACACCGCAGCCATGATGTTTTGATAGCCAGTGCAGCGGCAGGTGTTGCCCGCCAAGGCTTTGCGAACCGACGCTTCGTCGACGATTTGGTCCGATTCCAACAAAGCGGTGGCAGACATCAAAAATCCAGGCGTGCAATAACCGCACTGCAAGGCATGGTGCTCTGAGAAACATTGCTGCAAGGGATGCAATGCACTGTCCTTCGCAAGCCCTTCCACGGTGCGCACCGATCCGCCTTGTGCTTGCAGCGCCAGTACCGTGCAGCTCTTCACGGGCTGACCCTCCAACAAGACCGTACAGGCGCCGCAATAGCTGGTATCGCATCCGATGTGCGTGCCCGTCAAACCCAAGTGTTGTCGAAGCAGGTCTACCAGAAGAGTCCTGGGCTCCACTCGAGCCACCACTCGCTGACCGTTGACCTGAAGATCCAGAGGAATCGGAGAGAAGTCATCCATAGTAGGTATGGGTAGGAGGTGAAGGGAGTGCAAGTCTTCGCGCTTCAATGACGGCGAAGGCACGGCGTACCAGGCCAGCCACCAAAGACCTCTTGTATTCGATGCTGCCCTTGTTGTCTCTCATGGGCTGACACTGCAGGCTGGCGCGCTGCGCCACAGCCTGAATGACCTCCGCACTGCACTCACGGCCTTGAATCAAGTCGTCGATCGGGATCCGAAGCGGTATCAAATTGACACAACCCAGCGCCAATCGCGCAGGTCGACATCGGGCACCGTCAAAGGTGATCTGCAAAGCACAACTGGCAGTCGGGTACGCCGGAGCGCTTCGCTTGAAAGCCACGAAGGCGCCGTGTCCCTCCAATGCTGTGGAGTCGACTCGGACCGCCTCGATCAATTCGAAGGGCTGCAACGATGGTGCGTAGGGGTTCTCGAGCAGGGCCGACAAGTTCAGCAAACGCCTTCCATCCAGCCCCACACACTGCACCTGTG
The DNA here is from genome assembly GCA_964498795.1 of uncultured Rubrivivax sp. GTDB lineage: Bacteria > Pseudomonadota > Gammaproteobacteria > Burkholderiales > Burkholderiaceae_C > Rubrivivax. Next base: position 8,587 of record CAZCJB010000116.1, read on the forward strand.
CATCCA
>CAZCJB010000117.1:0-4989 GCA_964498795.1 uncultured Rubrivivax sp.
CCGCGATCAGCCTGACAATGCACACCATGCGCGTGCTGAGTGACATCCTGTCGGTGACGTTTCCGTTCTTTGCCCTGGTGCTGTGCGGGTATGCGGTGGCCCTGCGTGCCTGGGTGGCGGATGCCGCCATCCCAAGCCTGAATTTCTATGTGATGTACTTGGCGTTGCCGGCCATGCTGTTGCGGTTTGCCGCCAGCACGCCCATCGTGAGCCTGCTCGACCCCAGCATCGTGCTCACCCATTTGATCTGCGCCACCTCGATGGTGGTGCTCACGCTGATCTTGACCCGTCGTGGCCTCACGCGCTGGAATGATGCCTCCTTTGGCGCGCTGGTAGCCGCATTTCCCAATTCGGGTTTCATGGGGGTGCCCTTGTTGGTGGCCTTGCTGGGCTCTTCGGCGGCGGCTCCTGCCATCGTGGCGTTGTCACTGGACATGGTGGTCACCACCTCACTTTGCATTGCCCTGTCACGTGTCGACACGCACGCTGAAGGTGGTGCCCGGCACGCCGCGCGCCGAGCCTTGTGGGGGGTCTTGGCCAACCCGCTGCCCTGGGCCATCTTGCTCGGCAGTGGTTTGTCGGCTTCACAATGGGCACTCCCCCAGGCGATCGATGCGCTCCTGACACTGTTGGCGCAGTCGGCGTCCCCCGTGGCCTTGTTCACTTTGGGGTGTGTGTTGGCGAGGTCCTATCGCCAGTCGCGTGATCATCCATCGAACCACCGCAGTGATGTAAGCACCCTTGCGGCCCTGAAGCTCTTGGTGCATCCGGCTTGGGTCTGGTGCACTGGGCAGGTGCTGATGGCGGTGGGCCTGCCCTTGACGCCCTTCAGTGCCATGGTGCTGGTGTTGATGGCTGCCTTGCCGAGTGCGAGCAATGTGCCGATGCTGGCCGAGCGTTTTGGAGCCGATGCGGGACGCTTGGCGCGCGTGGTGATGTTCACCACCGCAGCGGCCTTTGTGACCTTCACCTTCGCGGTGATGGTGGTGGTGCCTGCTTCAGGCTCGGGCTTGACGCACCGGCCTTGATCGGGTCAAGCCAAGATTACACTGAAGTCATTTCAGGCCAATCGATTGATTCCCTGCAAAGGTCGGTCATGAGTGTCGCAATTTACGGTGCCTTCATCTTCACGGTGGCGCTTTTGGTGGCCACGGCGTATTTCTTGATGGGCGGCTTGCCGCTGCTGATCCTCAAGCACGATGTGCCGCTGGATGCGACGTTCATCCGCAGCTTTTTCAATGTGTACTACCGCGCGGCATTTTGGATCGCGCTGGTGGCAGGTTTGAGTTACGCCGCTTGGGGCAAGCAGGCATTTGCGGCGGCGGCGGTGGCAATCGCCTTGGTGTGTCTGCTGCTTCGTCGGGTCCTGTTGAGGGCGATGGCGGGTTTGGGAGCAAACATCCAAGCCGGAGATGCCGCCGCGATCGGACAATTTCGTCGCCTTCACGCGATGGCGCTGTGGGTCAACTTGACCCAGTTGGTGGTGATCGTGTGGGGTCTGCTGAAGTTGGCGCGCCAGCTTTCTTGAATCTCGCTTCGAGACGGGTCGCCTCGACTGCACCTACCGGCCAGCCAACCCCATCTTGCGTGAGATCACTTCTTTCATGATCTCATTGGTGCCGCCGTAAATGCGTTGCACTCGGGCGTCTGCAAAGGCGCGGGTGATGGGGACTTCCCACATGTAGCCGTAGCCGCCGTGCAACTGCACACACGCATCCATGACCTGGCACTGCAGATCGGTGCACCAGTACTTGGCCATGCTGGCCGTGGCGTCGTCGAGCTGACCTTTGAGGACGAGTTCGCAGCAGCGGTCCACGAACACGCGAGCCACTTGCGTTTGCGTCTGCAATTCGGCCAGGGTGTAGCGGGTGTGTTGAAATTGACCCACGGGCTGTCCAAACACCCGACGGTCTTTGACATATTGCACCGTCCAATCGATGGCCGCTTGAGCAGCCGCTACAGCGCTGATGGCGATTTGCAGGCGTTCCCAGGGCAGCTGTTCCATGAGGCAGACAAAGCCTCGGCCGCGCAAGGCCTCGCCGCCGAGCAATTGCTGCGCGTCCAGACGAACGTTGTCAAAGAAGAGCTCTGAAGTGTCTTGCGCCTTGAGCCCCAATTTCTTGAGCCGCTTGCCCTTCTCGAAGCCCGGCATGCCCCGCTCGACCAAGAACAAGCTCGTGCCCTTGGCGCCCGCGGCAGGGTCGGTCTTGGCCACGACGATCACCAGATCCGCATGCCATCCGTTGGTGATGAACGTCTTGCTGCCGTGGAGGAGGTAGGAGCCATCGGGCTGCCGCAAAGCGGTGGTTTTGATCCCTTGCAGGTCCGAACCGGCCGACGGCTCGCTCATGGCAATGGCGCCAATCAGATCGCCGCGCGCGAGTTGGGGCAGGTATTTCTGCTTTTGCGCTTCGGTGCCGTAATGCAGGATGTAAGGCGTCACGATTTCGCTGTGCAAACCAAAGCCGATGCCCGTGAACCCGGCTCGCGCCAACTCCTCCATCTGCACCACCGAGTACAGCTTGTCGGCGTCACTGCCACCGTAGGCCGCCGGCAAGCTCATGCACAAAAAGCCGAGTTGACCGGCCTGGGTCCACACCGACCGATCGACATACCCTTGGTCTTCCCACGCCTCGTGGTGAGGTGCAATCGCTTCGTCCATGAAGCGGCGAAAACTGTCGCGAAACGCCTCGTGGTCGGCGGTGAAAAGGGTGCGTTCGATCATGGGACCTCCGGTAGACGCAAGCATACGCCGGACTGCTGCAGGGCCCCACTCACCCCAAAACCTGATGAGCGATGGAGACGTAGATGGGGATGCCAAACAAGATATTCAGAGGAAAGGTCAACCCCAAGCTGAGCCCGAAATAAAGCGAGGGTTTGGCCTCGGGGATGGCGTGGCGCAAGGCCGCGGGCACTGCGATATAGGAGGCACTGGCGGCCAGCACCATGAGCAATGAGGCATCCCCTGCGGGCAGCCCCAGCATCCAAGACAACCCCAGCGCCAGTCCTGCATGCACCATGGGACCTAGCACCGCATAGGCCATCAACCAGGCCGACTTGCCTTGCACCTCGGGGAGATTGCGTGCCGCCAGCAAACCCATGTCCAGCAAGAAGAAAGACAACATGCCCTTGAACAAGTCGCCCGAGAAAGGTTGCATCGCTGCCTTGCCTGACTCGCCGGTGATCAATCCCACAGCCATGGCGCCCAACAACAGCATTTGAGCGCCGTCGGTCAAGGACTCGTGAAGCATCTTTTTCAGACCGATCGAGTTCGGGATGGCAGTTACGGGAGTGGGTCCTGGCGGCGTGACGGATGGCCGTTGAGGTTTGTGTCTGAGTGCATTGGCCATGAGAACCGCCATGATGATGGCCGGAGACTCCATCAATGCCATCGCCGCCGCCATGTGGCCACCGTAGGCCAACCCTCGACTCTCGAGATATTGCACGGCGGTCACAAAGGTCACCGCGCTGACCGACCCGTAAGTGGCGGCCACCGCCGCCGCATCAAAGCCTGAGACCCACCGCCGCAAGACGAAAAAGCCGATCGCGGGAATGATCACTGCAAGCGTGACTGCGAGCCCTAAGCTGAGGCCCACTGAGGCTGTCCATCCAGACTTGGCCAGCGCGAAGCCTCCTTTGAGGCCCAAAGCCATCAAGAGATAGAGCGATAGAAATCGGGATATGGCCGGAGGAATCTCGAGATTCGACTTGGCGAGGCCCGCCACAAGGCCGAACACAAAGAACAAGATGGCAGGGTCGAGCAGGTTGTGCATGGGTGATCTCCTGCGCCAATCCTAGGGAGACAGAAATTATTTGTAAAATTGAAGTTAAAACTTAAAACCATAGATAAAAAACTATGCATATCACTTTTCGTCAACTTCAACTTTTCGCCGCCTTGGCGGAGCGAGGCAGTGTCAGTGCGGCGGCCAAAGACTTGCACGTGACGCAGCCGACCGCGTCCATGCAGCTCAAGGACATGACCGAGCGGGTGGGGCTACCTCTGTATGAGGTGGTGGGAAAGAAGGTGTACCTGACCGATGTGGGCAAAACACTGGCCACCACTGCGCGTGAAATGACGCAAACCTGGAACGCATTCGAGCAACACGTGGATGCGGTGAAAGGCTTGTCCAGAGGCCGCTTGCGCGTGGCGGTGGTCAGCACAGCCAAGTACTTCATGCCCCGACTGATTGGCAGCTTTTGCAAACAACATCCTGCCGTTGACGTGTCTATAGAGATCTTGAATCGTGACGGCGTGGTGGACCGGCTGAGTCATAACCGGGATGACCTCTACATCATGTCCATGCCGCCTGCCGACCTGGACCTGAGCGATGAGGTGTTTTTACCCAATCCGCTCGTGATGATTGCGGCGACTTCCGAGTCTCTGTCGCGCCGTGCGGGTTTGGTGCTGCACGATTTGAGCAAGAGGCGGTTCATTCTTCGCGAGTCGGGTTCGGGTACACGCATGGCCACGGATCAGTTTTTTCGCAAAAAGAAGTTTCGACCCGATGTGCGTTTGGAGCTGGGCAGCAATGAGGCCTTGAAGGAGGCTGTCGCCGGTGGACTGGGCCTCGGCGTGGTCTCTCGCCATGCGCTGCATGGTCAGGACAAGGAGCACGGTGTGCGCGTGCTGGACGTGCAGGGGTTTCCATTGCCCTCGGTGTGGCACCTGGTGCATCCGGCCCAGAAGAAGCTATCCCCCTTGGCCGTGGCCTTCAGGAGTCATCTGCTGCGGGAGGTGAGAACGCTCTCACGCTGAGGAGGGGGTCAAAAAGCCCTGTGATACTGTGAGGATGATGTAAGTGCGCGAGGTCAGCGAATCATGACTCAAATCTTGACCCTAGAAGCCCTGCGACAACTGTATCCGCCACCGACGGAACGGGCGCAGCGCAAGCAACTGTCCCATTTGGATCGGCATTGCCAGGCATTCATTGCGCTATCGCCTTTTGTGGTGATCTCCACATGCGATTCGAAGTTCAATTTAGATGCATC
>CAZCJB010000117.1:5089-8283 GCA_964498795.1 uncultured Rubrivivax sp.
CCCAAATTGGTCATTCGGGTCAGCGTCACCGCTGCCTATTTGCATTGCGCCAAAGCTTTTTTGCGGTCGAAATTGTGGAAGGCCGCCTCCCAGGTCGATCGATCCTTGCTTCCCACCATGGGACACATGATCGGGGACCAAACGGGTTTGCGGATCGCGCCAGAAACCCAAGAAGAGATGGAGTGGCGTTATGCGCCGGATCTTTGAAGGCGCGGCGGGGAACGTCGTGCGTCGAGGTCTTGCAGCGAAGGGCCCTCAAACCTGAGGTTCACCCCAACCAACGCTTTCTTCGCTTGTAGTGCTTGACGTCGCGGTAACTGCGTCGGGTGGCGCCCCGTCCTAAACCCAGGTAGAACTCCCGGATATCTTCGTTGTTGGAGAGTTCGTCGCGTGTGCCGTGCAGCACGATGCGACCGCTTTCCATCACGTACCCGTAATCGGCGAAGCGCAAGGCAGCCCGTGCGTTTTGTTCCACCAGCAGCACCGCCACTTGACGGCGTTGGCGCACTTCGGCAATGCGTTCAAAGAGTTCATGAACGATTCGAGGCGCCAAGCCCATCGACGGCTCGTCCAAGAGCAGCAGCGAAGGCCGTGCCATCAGGGCGCGCCCCATGAGCAGCATTTGCATCTCGCCCCCAGAGAGAAAACCTGCCGTGCGTTCGCGCAAATCCTTGAGGCGGGGAAAGTAGGTGTAGACCTCATCGATGTCAGCGGCGACCTCGGCACGGTGCCCTCTGAAATGGGCACCGACGCGAAGATTTTGCTCCACGGTGAGATGCTGCAATACGCGACGCCCCTCCATGACCTGCACAGCGCCCGCGCGCACAACATGGCCGGGGTCGGCATTGGTGAAGTCTTGATTCCCGATCAAGACTTGCCCTGAGACGACTTTGCCACGCTCGGAGGCCAAGAGGCTGGAGGCGGCTTTGAGGGTGGTGGTCTTCCCGGCGCCGTTACCGCCCAACAAGGCGACCACCTGCCCGGGGAGCACCTCCAAGCTCAAGCTGCGCAACACCTGGATGACGTCATCAAAGACGACATCCACATTGCGCAAACAAAGCAAGGGTGTGGGAGGCTGAGCCACCGACTCAGCCGGGAGGTCCACACCCAGGGCGGTTACCATTTGGCCAACGCAGGCACGGGCATCCATTCGCGGCTGACTGCCACCAGTTGTCCGCCCTTGACGGTCATGGCCTTGACCGCCAGGTTGTCCGTGGGGAAGGGCGCATCGCGCTTGAGTGCAAGCGTGGGCAACAGGCCTTGGAACAGCCCGGCATCGAACGGACCTGCCAACAAAGCGTCATAGACTGCTTGCCCAGTGATCTTGTCAGCCCCTACCTTGGAGGCAGCCCGTTCGATGGCAGCCACGGTCAAGAGTGCTTGACCTGCTGTTTGTGCCGAGGTGATGCCCCATGTGCCTTTGGTCTTGTTGTATTTGTTGAATATGTCACCGGCCTTGACGTTGGCGTCGTTGTACGGTGCAAAGGCGAAGACCGAATAGCTGCCCTCGAGGTCCGTGATGGGGATGGCTTTGGCAGCCTCATTCAAGCCGTTGTGCGACGAGGTGACGATGGGAGTCTTGAGGCCGAGCTCTTTCAGGGCTTTGGCCGTGGCCACCACTTGGGCCGTGTTGGTGCCCACCAGCACCAAGTCTGGCTTGTCCTTGGCCATTTCGCGAATCTGGTTGGTGACCGTGACCGGCTGGTTGTCCACCCATTGCTGACTGACCACCGTGAAGCGATCAGGATAGGCTTTGGCCAAAGCCACGACGCCGTTGACCTGATCCACATAACCTGCCAAGCCTTGCGTGCTGACCGTTCCAATCCTCAGCGGACGCTTTTCACTCAGTTGCGATTGCAGGTGGGCAAACAAGCCCGCAAATTCATGGGAGTATGTGGGCCGGTAAGAAAAGTGCCAGCCATCGGGCGTCCACAAAGGACCCACCATGGCGGTGCCCATGATCATGGGGACTTTGTCAGCGGGCAGTCGCTTCATGAGGCTGACCAAATCCGGGGTGCCCATGCCTAAAAATACGATGGGCTTGTCTTGAGACAACACTTGCGGCCAGGTGCGAGCCACCACGCTGGGGTCGTATCGCATGTCATGCGTCTTGATGTTGAGCTTGATGCCCAAGGTCTTGCCGCGGGTCTCATTCCACCAGTCGAACACCGACTGCTGACCACCCCACCAACTGTCCATGACATTGGCGAAAGGACCTGTGTAATCCAACGACACCGACACGGTGTACTGGGTCTCCGCATGGGCAAGCCCTGTCATTCCACCCAGGGCGCAAGCGAGCAAGACCTCGCGGCGATTCAGGGACCAGGCGTAGTGTTTCATGTTTCATGTCTCCTTGGTGACGTAATGAGCGGGGCAGGCCCGCGGGGGGATTCAATCTCTTGCATACGGCCAGATGCGATAAGCCGCCTTCAACAATGTCCAACGATGGGCCAGACCGAGGGGCTCAAAAAGGAGCATCAGGACGATGATGCCGCCCAACCCCACATTGGTCAGTGCGAAGACCGTGCCGCCGCTGACGCCGGTCAAACCCGCCAAGGCCATGCCACCCAGTGCGTGAACGCCTTCTTGCAAGAGGGTGATGGCCAGGACGCCCAACACGGCGCCCAGCGGGGTGTGCATCCCGCCCACTATCAGCATGCCCACGTACCACACCGACAACCAGAGCGTGAATTGGTCGGTGCTGACGTAGCGAACCGAATAGGCGTACAGCGCCCCGCTGATGCCCGCAAAAAAGGCGCTGGCAAAAAACGCCGTGAGCTTGGTGTGGGCCAAGTTGACGCCAATCACGGAACTTGCAATATCGTTGTCGTGCATGGCTCTGAAGGCGCGGCCCACGCGGCTGCGTCCCAGATTGGCCACAGCGACGAAACACAAGATGACGACCGCAAGGGTCAGCCAGTACATCGATCGAGGCGTATCGGCGGCCTGGCCGAAGATCAAGGGCGGATCCACGGGCATTCCCGCGGTGCCACCAAACCAACTGTCGGGCAGACGGATCATCACAATCGGAAACATGATCTGCGCCGCAATGGTGGTCAGTGCCAAATAAAAGCCTTTGATGCGAAGTGCAGGCAAACCAAAGGCGATGCTGACCAAGCCTGTACACAGGCCTGCGGCAGGAATGCACACCCACAAGCTCCATCCGCGCGAGGCGAGGGCTGCTGCTGTGAAGG
>CAZCJB010000118.1:0-8226 GCA_964498795.1 uncultured Rubrivivax sp.
ACCAAATCGGTGCCGTTGCCATCCGGCAAGTTCTGATCCACCAGGATCAGATCGAATGGTGTGTGTCCAGCGCGTGCGAACTGTCCGTCGGCCGTACCCAGTTGGCGGCGTGCGGACTGCATGTCCGACACCTCATGGATGGCTTGCACGCCATCAAAACTCTCGCGCACCACCTTTCCCCATCGCTGGCGATCTGCGGGATTGTCATCGACGATCAGGACCTTCAGGGTCATCGGCCTCCTTCGCGCGGGCAGCAAGCCGCGCACGGGGCCGATCCTAAGAAAGCTTGGCGCTGATGTGTCGCTTCACGTGCTCACTCGTTGACCAACAGCAATTTGCCCACCACCTGCCGCGAGGCCATGCGTTCATAGGCCTTCGCAATCTCCGACATGGACCACTTCGCATCGATCACCGGTTTGACCTTGCCTTCTTGGTACCACGCCATCAGTTGCGCCATGTCTTGAGCAAAAGCCTTGGGCTCGCGCTGTACAAACGCGCCCCAAAACACGCCGACGATCGAAGCGCCTTTGAGCAAACTCAAATTCAACGGCAGCGAAGGGATGGAGCCTTGTGCAAACCCGACCACCAAATACCGACCCCGCCATGCGATAGAGCGGAACGCCGGCTCGGCAAGATCGCCTCCCACCGGGTCGTAGACGACATCAGGTCCTTGGCCAGCAGTCAGGGCTTTCAAGGCGTCTCGAAGGGGTTCGCGGCTGTAGTTGAGGGTGGCGTCGGCGCCCATCTGCAGGCACCTCGCCGCCTTTTCGTCAGAGGACACGGCCGCGATCACGCGTGCGCCAGCCGCTTTGGCAATTTGTACGGCCGCGCTGCCCACACCACCTGCCGCACCCAACACCAGCACGGTCTCTTGTGGTTTCAGCGCTGCACGGTCCATCAATGCGTGATAGGAAGTGCCGTAGGTGAAGGCAAAAGCAGCCGCGTCGTCAAACTCCATGGCACCGGGCAGGACCATGGCCGAACGTGCCGGCACGCACGCATGGGTGGCGAACCCACCGGTGCTTCCCAGTACGGCGACCCGATCACCCTCGCGAAGATGCTCAACGCTGGCTCCTACCGCGTCCACCGTGCCACAAAACTCAGAGCCTGGCACAAAAGGCAGGTCGGGTTTGACCTGGTACTTGCCTTCCACGATCAACAGGTCTGGGAAATTCAAGCTGGCTGCGTGAATGCGCACGCGCACCTCGCCCGCCTGAGGGGGCGGCGTGGGCGAGGTCCGCCAACGAAGACCCTTCACGCCCTCCAAAGATTCGCAGCACCATGCATCCATCGCAAAATTCTCCCCAATGACTGTCCCAGGGTGACGGCGGGGACCATGATACGCATTCAGCCCGCAGGTCCCTACAATCTACGAATGAACATTCTCATTGCCAACGACGACGGGTATCTCGCGCCCGGCATTGCAGCCTTGGTTCGAGCTTGTGAGGGCTTGGGGCACATTGACGTGATCGCGCCCGAGCAAAACGCAAGCGGGACCTCCAATGCGCTGACCTTGACGCGACCTCTGTCGGTCTTCAAGACGCGTTCTCCGGTCGGGCAGGAGATTCATGTGGTCAACGGTACGCCCTCAGACTGTGTCCATGTGGCGATGTCGGGATTGTTAGAGCGTCGGCCAGATCTTGTGCTTTCCGGCATCAACAATGGCGCCAACATGGGCGATGACACGGTCTACTCAGGCACTGTGGCTGCTGCCACTGAGGGCTTCTTGTTTGGCGTTCCAGCCATCGCATTTTCTCAGGTGGAAAAGGGCTGGGGAGAGCTTGAAGCCGCGGCAGTAGCCGCCCGTTCGATCATCGACCAGGTGTTGTCTCGTGCGCAGCCCGGTCCTTGGTTGCTCAATGTAAACATCCCCAATCGAGCCGACGCGGTGTCCCGCCCTCGCGTCATCACGCGACTCGGACGTCGCCACGCCAGCGAACCTGTCATTCGCCAAACCAACCCCCGGGGAGAGCCCATCTACTGGATTGGTCCGGCGGGAGACGCCAAGGACGCGGGCGAGGGTACCGATTTCCATGCCACAGCCCAAGGCCATGTCTCCATCACGCCGCTGCAGATCGATCTCACCGATCATGCGCGTTGCGGACTTTGGGCGCAGTCGCTGGGCATTGCTCGCGCCTGAGGGCCATGACTCGCCATCCCCCAGGACCTCCATCGACACCCAAGCGGCGATTTCCCGCCACCTTGGAGTCGATGTCCAAGTCGGCGATGGGACCCAGTGGTGGCGCCAAGCCGGCGATCCTTCGACCCCAGCGGCCCGTGCGCGATGCGGCGGATGATCAGGGGCGCAAGACGGTGCCCATTGGCGTGGGTTTGGAGTCAGGCGCAATTCGTCGCAGCATGTTAGAGCGCATGGCCAAGGGGGGCCTTCGCCATCCCGCGTTGCTCAAGGCCTTCGAGGCGGTCCCTCGGCATCTGTTTGTCGACACGGCTTTGGTGACGCAAGCCTACGAGGACACCAGCTTGCCCATCGGACACGGACAGACCATCAGCAAACCCTCGGTTGTGGGACGCATGCTGGCGCTCCTGATGGCTCGCAGAGAGGCCCAAGAGCCGGGTCCGATCCCCTTGGGCCGCGTGATGGAGATTGGAACGGGCTGTGGGTATCAGGCGGCCTTGTTGTCATTGTTGGGGCGTAGCGTGATCTCTATCGAGCGTATCAAGCCCTTGCATGACAAGGCGCGCATGCACCTGGACCAACTGGGGGTGCCCAATGTTCGGCTGGTGTGGGGTGACGGACGTTTGGGGCATGCCCCCAATGCGCCTTACGATTCCATCATTGCAGCCGCTGGTGGGGAGGATATTCCGTCAACTTGGCTCGATCAACTGGACGTCGGAGGCTGTTTGGTGGCGCCGATGTACAGTGCCGCTCAAGGTGGACAAGTGCTCGTGTGCATTGAACGATTGCCCTCGGGATTCAGGCGCACTCTTCACGATGCAGTTCATTTTGTCCCCCTAAAATCCGGTTATGAATGATCTGAGCATCTTGACCAAGCTGTTTGTTCCCTCAAGCCATCACTTCTCATGGCTGTCCCTTGCATCGGCGGGGCTGGCCGTATGCGTCTTGGCAGGGTGCTCATCGACGGTGTTGACGCCACCCCCCGTAGAGGACCGACCCACCTCCGCCAAGCCTGCACCCAGCAAGGCCGCTGCGTCGCCTTCCACGGCATCGGCGACGACCGCCGCGCCGGCAAGTTCCGCCTCCAAAGCCGCTTCGGGCGTCACTGGCGTGCCGCCTAAGCCATTGTCTGGTGCCGAAAATGCCGGGCAACCGGGTTACTACACCGTCAAACCGGGTGACACGCTGATTCGCATCGGCCTCGATCAAGGGCAAAGCTGGCGCGACATTGCACGATGGAGCGGGGTTGAAAACGCGAACTTGATTGAAGTAGGTCAGGTGCTTCGAGTGGTGCCCCCGTCGGTTCCCGCAAGTGGCACGTCCGGTGGGTCGCCTGTGGCCACGCCGTCGCCCATATCACCTCCATCCAGAGCTGAAGCGCGACCCATCGAAGCCAAACCCTCCAGCCCGACGTCTGCCCCTTCCACGCCTTCAGGAAACCTTGCCGGCGACGAGGACATTGCGTGGATGTGGCCAGCCGCGGGCCAAGTGCTTTCGGGATTCGACGAGGGCCGAAACATCAAGGGACTGGCCATCGGCGGCAAGGCGGGAGACTCCGTGCTGGCGGCTGCCGATGGACGGGTGGTGTACGCGGGCGCCGGCCTGCGCGGATACGGCAACCTGGTGATCGTCAAGCACAACGCCACCTTTTTGACGGCCTATGCCCACAACCAGGCCCTCCTGGTCAAGGAAGACCAGGCTGTGCGTCGAGGGCAAAAGATTGCCGAGATGGGTTCCAGCGATGCCGAGCGTGTGCAACTTCATTTTGAGATTCGACGCCTGGGTAAACCGATTGATCCCGCCAAGTTGTTGCCGGCGCGTTGAGCGAGCCGCATAGAAATCGGCATATCAGCGTTTTCGCGGGGTTGCAGGGCTGTCCTGTCGAGATAGCATCCGCCCGTCGCTCGTGCCTTGCGGACCGTGCGATTCAACCTACCAGGAGTCATCTGTCATGCTGTCTTTCGCTCGCGCGTTTGGAGCCGCCACCGTCACCCTCGCCTGTGTGGGCGCATGGGCCCAGCAAGGGGTTACCAAAACTGAAATCACTCTGGGCTCCATCCAGGATCTGTCAGGACCTCTGGCGGGCTATGGCAAGCAACTCCGCATGGGAATGCTGCTTCGTATCGATGAATTGCATGAGCAAGGCGGCGTCAATGGTCGCAAGATCAAGTTGATCGTCGAGGACTCCGGGTATGACCCGCGCAAGGCGGCGTTGGCGGCTCAGAAGCTGGTGAACCAAGACAAAGTATTCATGGTGGTCGGCAGCCTGGGTACCGCGCAAAACATCGCCGCCATGCCCATCCAGTTCGAAAAGAACGTGATCAACTTTTTCCCTGTGACGGCGGCTCGAGAGATGTACGAGCCCTTCCATCGGTTGAAGTATTCCTACGCGGCGACCTACTATGACGGGATTCGCGGCAGCTTGCCCAAATTGATCAAGGAGAAGGGCAGCAAGAAGGTTTGCATCATCTACCAGGATGATGAATTCGGCTTGGAGGTGTTGCGCGGGGGTGAGGCGGGATTGAAGTCTGCGGGCATGGAGTTCACCGAAAAGACCAGTTACAAGCGCGGCGCCACCGATTTCTCATCTCAGGTCGCCAGGATGAAGGCTGCCTCCTGTGAGCTGGTGGTGTTGGGGACCATCATCCGAGAGACCATCGGCACCATTGCTGAGAGTCGTAAAACCGGATTCAATCCCGTCTTTCTGGGATCGAGTGCGGCCTATACCGATCTGATCCACAAGTTGGGTGGCAAGGCCATGGACGGACTGTATGCCACCATGACCACGCAACATCCGTACCTGGATGAGGCCTCTCAGCCCTTGCGCTTCTGGGCGACCAAATACAAGACCAAATTCAACGAAGATCCGACGACCTTCTCGGCTTATGGATACACGCTGTTGGACTCCTTCATTCGCGCGGCCCAAAAAGCAGGAACCAATCTCAGCACCGACAGCTTCATCAAGGCCATGGACACCATGACCATCCCAGCCGACATCTTCGGTGCGCCGGAGGCGACATTTAGCCCCACCAAGCGGTTGGGCAATGATGCGATGCGTCTGTCTCAAATCCAGGAAGGGCGCTGGAAAGTTGTGTCTGACTACGTCAAGCCGCCACCTCCGGTGAAGTGAATCTCATCCGATCGAAAAGACTGTCATGGTCAGGAGTTCGCACCCCGGATAATCCGGGGTATGCAAGAAGAGACAAGCGCTTTAGAGGTTGACGCCCTGGACCTTGAAGGACAGGGCGTCGCCCGTCGGCCCGACGGGAAGGTGGTCTTCATCGAAGGGGCCTTGCCGGGCGAGCGGGTGACGGTCAATGTCCACCGCCGCAAGAACCAATGGGAGCAGGGGACCTTGCTGGCGATCGAGCGCGAAAGCCCGCTGCGTGTCGGTCCCCTCTGCCCGCACTTTGGCCTTCATTCCGGGGCCTGCGGCGGGTGCAAGGTGCAGCACCTGGAGCCAGCCGCCCAAGTGGCCGTCAAACAACGTGTGCTGGAGGACAACCTCTGGCACTTGAGCAAAGTGAAGCCCGAACGGATGCTCAGACCCGTCGAGGGTCCTTTCTGGGGTTATCGCTTTCGGGCTCGCCTGTCGGTCCGATTTGTGGCCAAGAAGAATACCGTGCTGGTGGGATTCCACGAGCGCAAGTCGCGCTATGTGGCCGACATGCAAGTTTGCCCGGTATTGCCCTCGCGGGTCAGTGCGTTGCTCATGCCCTTGCGCGAGCTCATTGGCGCCATGGATCAGCGGGATCGTCTTCCGCAAATCGAGTTGGCGGCAGGCGATGCGATCACGGCCTTGGTGCTTCGCCACTTGGAGCCATTGACGCCAGACGATCGACAGCGATTGTTTGAATTTGGCGCACGGCACGCGGTGCAGTGGTGGCTGCAACCTGGAGGGCCCGACACCGTCCACCGTTTGACCTCAGACGATGAGGTGTTGGCCTACCGGCTGCCTGAATTTGGGGTGGACATGCCTTTTAAGCCCACCGATTTCACCCAAGTCAACCCCATGATCAATCGGGTGTTGGTGCAGCGGGCAATTCAGTGTCTAGAGGTGGCTCCGACGGACCAGGTGATCGATTGGTTTTGCGGCTTGGGCAACTTCACGTTGCCGTTGGCTCGGGTGGCGCGTCAGGTGATGGGCATTGAAGGCAGCCGCACACTGGTCGAGCGCGCCCAAGCCAATGCCAAACATAATGGCTTGTCTGCCCCAACAACGTTTGAGGTGCGCAATCTGTTTGAGATGAGCGCATCAGACCTGGCGTCTTTGCCCCGTGCTGATCGCTGGCTCATCGATCCACCTCGCGAAGGCGCCTTCGCCTTGGCCAAAGCCTTGGCCGATTTGCGCCAGCGAGATCCCTCTGACCCTCAGTGGCAAACCCATGGCTGGGAGGGGCCGAAGCGGGTGGTGTACGTGAGCTGCAATCCAGCGACTCTGGCACGCGACGCGGGCCTGATCGTGCATCAGGCAGGGTATCGTTGCGTCGCGGCCGGCGTGGTCAATATGTTCCCTCACACGGCGCACGTCGAGAGCATGGCCGTGTTTGAACGGTCTTAGTCGCGATCTCCGCCCACAATACCCAGCAGGGCCAGCAGGCTCTGGAACACGTTGTAGACGTCCAAGTAGATCGCCAGTGTCGCTGACACGTAATTGGTTTCACCTCCATCGACCACGCGCTTGATGTCGTAGAGCATGAAGGCTGAGAAAATGCCTAGGCTGGCGACGATCAGCGTCAACATGAGCGCAGACGACTGCAAGAAGATGTTGGCAATCCCCGCCACGAGCAGGATTACTGCGCCAACCATCAGGAACTTGCCCATCCCCGACAGGTCGCGCTTGATCACCGTCGACAAAGAAGCCATGGCAAAAAACACCGCCGCGGTGCCGCCAAAAGCCGTCATGACCAACGATGTGCCATTGCGAAATCCGAGCACTTGCCCCACGAGCCGAGACAGCATCAGCCCCATGAAGAAAGTGAAGGCCAACAGGAGATACACACCGGTGGCAGATTCTTTGGTCTTTTCAATGGCAAACATGAAGGCGAAAGCGCCAGCGAGAAACAAAAGCGCCGCCAACCCACCGCCCATGGCCTGAGAAATGCCTGTGGACACCCCCACCCAGGCCCCCAGCACGGTGGGTACCAAAGACACAGCCAACAAGCCGTAGGTGTTGCGCAACACCCGATTGCGCTGAGCGGCCAGCGCGTAGTCATCCGCCGCGTAGAGCATCTGCACTTGGTCGTTCATGGTTCACTCCATCCAAGGTTTATCGGTTCGATCTGGACCATTATGGGCCGGACGGTTCCCATGCGGAAACGCCGAGATTCTAGTGGGCTTGCGGCTTCCGTGGATAACCCCAATGAGGTATCGTCCATCTCCTGTTTTTCAAGCACCTCTTCAAAGATCAACTCAACTTTCGAATCCAGCATGAAAACCCAAGCCGTTTTGACCCTCGAAGACGCCCAACGCATCGGCCAAGCCGCGTTGGCCTATGCACAACAGCACCAGTGGGCTGTGGCCGTGGCCATTGTCGATGCAGGGGGTCATTTGATGTGGTTGCAACGCACGGACGCGGTGGCCACGATTTCTGCGTACATCGCCCCGGCCAAGGCTCGAACGGCCGCTTTGGGGCGCCGAGAATCCAAGGTTTACGAAGACATCATCAATGCCGGTCGACACTCCTTTTTGAGCGCGCCCGAATTGGAAGGGATGTTGGAAGGAGGGGTCCCCATTTTGGTGGAAGGCGTTTGTGTGGGCGCGGTCGGCGTCAGCGGTGTGAAGTCCTCGGAGGACGCTGAAATCGCGAAGGCGGGGATCGCCACGCTATAATTCGTCGTTTACCTACAACAACCAGCGCCCAGCGAAACTCGACATCGGTTTCCCCCCTTGACTCGTGGCCACGGAGCGCGATCCGCGCGCTCCTCGGCGCTGAGCTGGGTGCGTGAAGACCGGAGTTCTTTCTTGCTGAGCCCATTGCCGACTGCTGTTCTTGCCCTTGCAGACGGAACCGTCTTCAAGGGGACATCCATCGGTGCCGTCGGCACCACAGTGGGGGAGGTCGTGTTCAACACGGCGCTCACGGGTTA
>CAZCJB010000119.1:0-7939 GCA_964498795.1 uncultured Rubrivivax sp.
TGCGCCAGACTGAATCCGCTTGCGTATCCCACACGGTTGGCCGGCACCTGGAGCAAGTATTCAAACAGGGCTATGCCCCAGCTGAACAGGGCCGCGATCCACCAAGGGTGCGCCGCCAGATGACGCAGATGCCCGTACCAAGCAAAGGTCATGAAGACATTGGACAACATCAGCAGCCCCACGGTCTGCGAGGTCGCGGTTGACAGGGTAAGGCTCATGACGTCTCCTGAGTCAAGAAAGCAAGGGCCCGACTCGTTCCAGGGCCTGATCTTTCACGTGGGACCACAGATCAGCCGCCCGTCCGTGTCCCGGGATCTGCACCTGAGGTGCCACCTCTTGCAAGGGTGCCAACACGAATGCGCGCAAATGCATGCGAGGATGAGGCACCACCAAGTTGGGCAGGTTCAAGATGGCGTCGCCAAAAAGCAGCAGGTCCAAGTCCAACGTGCGTGGTGCATGGAGGTAGGGACGTTGACGTCCATGGCGATGTTCGATGGCCTGCAAGGCCGCCAGCAAGTCAAGAGGCTCGTTCGATGTATCGATGCCCACCACGGCGTTCCAGAAGTCGGGGCCCTGTGCGTCCACTGGGGCACTGCGCCACAACGAAGACACGGCCACCACCTGGTGGCCTGGCCATTCATTCAGTTCACGGACCGCCTGCTGCAAGGTCTGCACCGGGTGCCCGAGGTTGGCGCCCAGGCCGATCCAGGCCCTCGTCAGGGCCGCATTCACGCTTGAGAAGACCCCGCAGCATCATCGCTCGAGCCTGACGACGCACCCGGTCGACGCCGACGGCGCCGACGTTTGCGTGCAGGGCCTGCCTCCTCGGTGGGCCCATCCATGTCTGGGCCGGGGCCTCGAGGTCGCGATGCCTCATCCAGCGTCTCCTCTCTTGCAGGCGTCGCACGCCGAGGCCCAGGCACGCGCCGAGGTGCCTGGCTCTTGAGGTCACGCAGCAAGGCCTCGCGCTCTTCGTCTGTGCCCAAGGAATAGTCTTCCCACCACTCGGCAAGATCAGACGGCACTTCGCCCACATCGGCACGAAGCCGCAAGAAATCAAAACCTGCCCGGAAACGCGGCTGTTCCACCAATGAAGCAGCCGCACTGGGCGTGCGACGCTCAAACCGGGTCTGCATCTGCCAAATCTCACGCATGTCAGCGGCCAACTTGCCGCGCCCAGAGATGTCACCAATGCGCGCGTCAAACACGGCATCGATGGCTTGTTGCAAGGCGGGGAAGGCAGGCAACCCTTCGGCCTTCAACTGAGTCCAGCGATTCTGCACGTCATGCCACAACAGGCAGGCCAAGAGAAAGCTCGGCGCCACGGGGCGGTCGTCAGCCACGCGCCGGTCCGTGTCTTCCAACGCCAAGCGGATGAAGCGCTCCCGAGGCGCACTGTGTCCGGCCGCACCGGCAGGCACCCAGGCCGCATCCAAAATCGGAAACACGCCTTGTGCGAGCCCAAACCGTTGTAACGCGTCCATGCTCGACAAGGCATGCCCCGTTTGCAAGAGTTTGATCATTTCGTCAAACATGCGTGAAACGGGCACGTTGGCCAACAACGGCACCATGGAGGCGATCGGCTTTTCGGTGCGGGCATCGACTTTGAAGCCCAACTTGGCGGCAAATCGCACCACCCGCAAAATGCGCACTGGGTCTTCACGGTAGCGGGTGGCTGGGTCTCCGATCATGCGCAACACCTTGGCACGCACATCCGCAAAGCCCTTGTGGTAGTCCACCACCGTTTGAGTGACCGGATCGAAGTACATGGCGTTGATGGTGAAGTCCCGACGCGCCGCGTCCTCAATCTGCGGTCCCCAGACGTTGTCACGCAACACGCGTCCGCTGGCATCCACCACGTGTTTCTTGCCCGCCAATTCGGCCTTGGAGGTCTTTTCATTGCCGGCCACCTGCTCGGCCGCATCCGCGTCGAGCAAGGCCCGAAAGGTCGACACTTCAATGACTTCGTGCTCACGCCCACGACCGAACACCACGTGCACGATGCGAAACCGACGACCAATGATGAAGGCCCGACGGAATAACGATTTCACCTGCTCCGGTGTTGCGTCGGTCGCCACGTCGAAATCCTTCGGGCGCCGGCCCACGAGCAAATCGCGCACGGCACCACCCACCACATAGGCCTCATAGCCCGCCTCTTGCAAGGTGCGCACCACACGCACGGCGTGCTCATCGAGCAAAGTGGGATCGATGCCATGCTCTGACGCAGGAATCTGCACCCGCTTGCCCAAGGCATGCGCACCCGGCGCCTGCGCCTTGCCCATCAATCGGTCGATGAATTTTCGGATCATTCGAAAAGTTTCAAAACAGGCCACCCCCGTTGTGTGGCCACTGCAGCCAGCGCGGGAGCCGGGTTGGTGGCCACCGGATTGGACACCCATTCCAGCAACGGCAGGTCATTGGTGGAGTCACCATAAAAAGTGATGGACTCAAAACTGGACGCCGACGTCCCTCGCGAGGCCAGCCATTGTTCCACGCGCGCCACTTTACCCTCTCGCAGGGTGGCCGTCCCTCGTATTTTGCCGGTCGGGCGACCGTGAGCGTCTCGCTCCAACTCGGTGGCCAGCAAATGATCGATCCCAAACGCCTGGGCAATGGGCCGGGTGATGAAATCGTTGGTGGCCGTCACCACGGCCAACAAGTCCCCCGCACGGCGGTGTTGTTCCACCAAGTCCCGAGCGCTGTCGCGCAACGCGGGTCGAATCACCTCGTCCATGAAGCGGTGCGACGCGCGCGACAGGTCATCGAGCGATCGACGGCGCCAAGCCGATGTGGCGAAGTCGATGTAGGCATGGATGTCCAGACGCCCGGCTTGATAGTCCACAAAAAACGCATCGTTGCGGCGCGCATGCTCCGCCGCATCGGCCCATCCCAACCGAACCACAAACTCACCAAACGCATGGTCGGAGTCCAAGGGCAGCAAGGTGCCATCAAGGTCGAAGAGGGCCAACTTCATGGCTTGCCCTCCACCGACATCATCTGACGCAGCAGCGGCACCGTCACGGCGCGGTGATGAGACAAGGCAAAATCATCCAAACGGTCCAGCAGGCGCATCAAGAATCCCAAGTCACGCTCCATCCGACTGAGCAAATAGTCCATCACCTCATCCGACAGAAAGATGCCTCGACGATCTGCTTCCTGCCGCAGCACCCCAAGGGTGTCCGCATCGTCCAGAGGCTCCAGGCAGAAGATGTGGCCCCAACCGATGCGGGTGCGCAGGTCGTCGCGCAGGGGAAGGTCGATCGGGGGCACCCTTCCACTGGCCGCCCAGGTCACGCCGCGCGACTGGGCTTCCACGAGCAAGGCGAAGACAGCCTGCTGAGCGTGTGCGTCCAGCCGGTCCACATCATCGAAGATGAGGATCGACCAGGCCGGGTCAAAATCAACCACACTGACCTGCGCCGCCCAGTCAGGGGAAGCCCCGTCCCACCATCCTGCGCAGCGGCCTGCGACCTGACAAGACTGCGCCAGCGCTTTGAGCAGGTGGGTCTTGCCGCAGCCTGTGGGCCCCCACAGGTAGACCGGGGCCGTCAACGGCAAGTCCGATTGCAAATGGGACCAGGCCAAACCGTTGGGACCTGGCCGGAACGAGGCAAAGGTGGGCAGCGGCGCGGGCGACAGCGACAGCGGAACCTGATGCATGGTGAGCACGGCCTCAAGCCCCTCAGTGGAGGGGGCCGCTGCTGGCGCGCTGCAATTCGGCCAAGCGCACCTGCAAGGCGGGCGCGTCTTCGGCGTCGCCGCAGTGCTGGAGATAGGCAGCGATATCCGCCGCAGCGGCGCGATCCTCGCCCAAGGCCGCATGAGCAAGTCCACGGTCTCGGCGCTCTTCCCAGGCTTCGGGCAACAACACCACCAGGCGCTCCTGCACCGCCAACCAACGCCCAAAGTCTCGATGCGAGCGATGAATTTCCTTGAGATTTCTCAGCATGCGGGCCAAGATGTCGCGCGCCGATGCTGTCTGGAGGAACAAACCCAAGGGCACCTCAAACTCGCCCATCAAGCCGGTTTGTTGCCGGTAGGGTTGGAGCCGCTCTTCCAAGTCTTCTCTGGACAGCGAGTGGCCGGAAAACGGGTCGATCACCACCTCTCCACGCGGCAATCTCAGCTTGACCAGGAAATGCCCGGGAAAATTGATACCTCGCGCAGTGAGTCCAATCTGCGAGGCCCACTCCATGTAGAGCAAGGCCAAACTGATGGGAATTCCGCGCCGGGTCTCGAGCACCTCATGCAGGTGGCTATTGCAGGGATGGTGGTAATCGTTCACATTCCCCTTGAAGCCCAACTCATGAAAGAAAAAACGGTTGAGAAAGCGCAGACGCTGCAGCGCCACCGCGTCTGCAGGAATCCGTCGCTTGAGGCGTTGGCCGAACTCATCCACCTGCGTGATCACTGCCGCCGGATCCAATTGCGGATGATCATCCTGAGCAATGGCGATGGCAGCTTCGAGCAATGAGATCCCCGCCTCGTCCGACACCAACGATGCGAAGTATTCCAGGGGGGTTGGGCGCTGAAAGGACCACTGCGTCATGCCACGAATCCTTGGCCGGGCTTCATCAATGTCTTCATGACCCGAGTTTAGGCCCCGCGCCGGGAAAACTGCCGCAACGGCAATCCCAGGACACGCAATGTCACAAAATAGACGGCACAAGCTGCGAGTACCACGGCGGCGAGCATGGCGGCGCGGGTCCACCCTTGCGATTGCAACTGCACCCAATCCCATCGGCTCTGCGCCCAAACCAGCAGGGCCCCCATGGCGGCGCAGGCCACGCCGACTTGACCCACGAAGCGTAACCATCCCGGCGCCGGACGGTAGACACCTAATTTCAACAACCCGCGCAAGAGCAGGGCCGCGTTCAGCAAGGCACTGACCCCGATGGACAACGACAGCGCGGCGAATCCCAGCCACGGCACCAGGAGCAGGTTGAGCACTTGAGTGAAGATGAGCATGGCCACGGCGATGCGCACGGGGGTTTTGACGTCTTGCCGCGCAAAGTACCCCGGCGCCAAGACTTTGACGGCCACGATACCCACCAAGCCCACGCCCCAACCGAGCACCGCGCGAACCGTCTGAGCGACATCGGCCCCGGTGAACTGGCCGTAGTGGAACAACACGGCCACGAGCGCTTGCGGAAAAGTCCACAAGGCCACCGCACAGGGAAGCGCGAGCAGTACCACCAATCGCAAACCCCAATCGAGCATGGCCGAATACGCCTGCACTTCGTCGCGCGCCTGGGCTGCCGCGAGCTGAGGCGTGAGCACCACGCCCAAAGCGACGCCCAACAGCGCCGTGGGGAATTCCATCAAGCGATCCGCATAGGTCAGCCAAGACACGGCCCCCACGGACACGTGGGAGGCAATCTGCGTATTGATCAACAAGGACAACTGGGCCACCGACACGCCCAGCAGGGCCGGCGCCATGTTGCGCATGACCCGGCTGACGCCGGGGTGAAAGGCCGCCTCACGAAGTCGACCCGGCGTAAGGCCAATCCGAGGCACCATGCCCAAGCGCCGCAATGCGACCCACTGCACTGCCAATTGCAAGACACCACCGGCCATGACCCCGGCGGCCAAGCCATAGATAGGTTCAATGCCGCGCGACTTCAGCCACGGCGAGAGCCATAGTGCGGCGGCAATCCAGCACAGATTGAGCAACACGGGGGTGGCCGCCGGCACGGCAAACTGACGCCACGTGTTGAGCACGCCTGCGGCCAAGGCCACCAGGGACATGCAGGCGATGTAGGGGAACATGAGCCGGGTCATGACCACCCCTTGGTCGAAGGCCGCCAGCCCCGAGGCCATGGCCCACACGATGACCGGGGCGCCAACGATGCCCACCGCCAACCACAGCACCCAGAACAACACCGTCGCCACCGCGTCTACCAGGCGGTGGGTCGCCTCGTCGCCATCCCCTGCCCTGGTCGCCGCCAGGATGGGTACGAAGGCCTGTGAGAACGCCCCCTCGGCAAATAACCGACGAAGAAGATTGGGTATTCGAAAAGCGACGTTGAAGGCGTCTGTCAAGGCACTGGCGCCAAAGGTGGCCGCCATCAGTTGGTCGCGCAGCAGGCCGGTAATCCGGGAAGCCAGGGTGAACAGCGAGACGGTGGACGCCGCTTTGAGAAGGTTCATCTCGACGGCAAAGGGCCCGAAGGCTGGGATGAAACTTTCATGACCAAATTATAGGCGGCAGGGTCTCAGGCGCTGGAGGCCCCCGGGAGCACCCGGACAATCATGCTATACTTGACAGTCTTTGCGCTTCGCAAACCCTATTCAGGACCTTGTCGGTCCCTTTTTCAGGATCTCGTGATATGGCCACCTCTTCCAAAGCCAAGAAGAAGACTGTTCGCCTCGCCTCTGGCCGCAAGCGCGCGCGCCAAGACGTCAAGCTCAATGCTCACAACTCTGCGCTGCGCTCGCAGTTTCGCACCGTGGTGAAGAATGTCACCAAGGCTGTGGCCTCTGGCGACAAGGCCAAAGCAACCGACCTCTTCAAGTCAGGGCAAAGCGTGGTCGATTCAGTAGCGGACAAGGGTCTCTTCCACAAGAACAAGGCTGCCCGGTTGAAGAGCCGCATGGCTGCCAAGATCAAGGCTTTGGCTCTGGCCGCCTGATCGGGGATTATTCCCCCCCTCGAACAAAAGCCCGCAGATGCGGGCTTTTTTCATGGGCGTGGGGGAGGCGCCGGTGATTGCGTGACTTCGCGCATCTGCAGGTTGTTGTCTTGCGCGAAGTTCGTGACGAAATCCCACGCCATGGGCTCCAGATCTCGCAGCGCTTCGTCGACGATCACGCTGCGCACGCCGTCGATCACCTGCGGGACACAGTACGGCGAATAGCCGATGTGAGCACCTGGACCCGCCTTGGAGCCCCCGGGCCGAAATGACGACATCGCTCCTGCCAGCCGCTCGGCCCAGTCACTGGGGCGGAAGGTTCGCCCTTCACAGGTCAGGCCAAGGATGACGAATTTGCGGGGGGCGGACAGGGTCATGGTCGGAGTGCCGAAGGTCAGATTGTGCCCGGTCTTGTTGCGCTGCCACACCACCTGAAAGTGACGACCGGGTGGGTCTTGTCGCAAGTCAAGTCTTCGACCCTTAGAATAAATCTCGGCCGCAAACCCGCCGAAAGGTGTGTCCGGCCATTTGTTTTTTGAGTTTTCTTGATTCCACAGGAGAGACCATGAACGCTCCAACGCCGCCTCACGCGCTGCGCCCCATGCCCCATGTGATGAACACCTACGGCCGTCTGCCGATTGCGTTTTCGCACGGGCGAGGCTGCCGGCTGTGGGACACCCACGGCAAGGAGTACCTGGATGCCTTGGGAGGCATTGCCGTGAACACCTTGGGTCACGCACATCCCAAGCTGGTGCCGGCGCTGCAAGATCAGGTCAGCAAACTGATCCACTGCTGCAACTACTACGAGATCCCGCTGCAAGAGCAGCTCGCGGCGCACCTGTGCGCCTTGTCAGGCATGGACAGCGTGTTTTTCTGCAACTCGGGCCTCGAGGCCAACGAGGGTGCATTGAAGATTGCGCGCAAGTATGGGCATGACAAAGGCATCACGCGCCCGGAGGTGATCGTCTACGAGAAGGCATTCCACGGACGGTCGATCGCCACCTTGTCGGCCACGGGCAACCCCAAGATTCAGAAGGGATTTGAGCCCTTGGTGGAAGGCTTTGTTCGCGTACCCATGAACGACTTGGCCGCGATTGAGCGCGTGGCAGCCTCCAACCCGAATGTGGTGGCCGTGTTCTTGGAAACCATCCAAGGTGAGGGAGGCATCAACCCCGCGCGCAACGAATATCTTCAAGGACTGCGGGCCCTGTGCGATCGGCAAGGGTGGCTGATGATGCTCGACGAAGTGCAATGCGGCATGGGCCGCACCGGCAAATGGTTTGCGCACCAATGGGCCGGCATCGTCC
>CAZCJB010000120.1:0-5785 GCA_964498795.1 uncultured Rubrivivax sp.
CACACCAAAGCCCACTTGCCTGCAATACCCATGTCCATGATGGTTTGATCTCCTTTCGTCTATGGCTCAAGTGGCGCGAGCACGTCATCTCGCGCGAGCCAGCAGCCACACCCCACTCAGCACCAAGGCCGCACCCGCCAGCACCCACTCGTTGAACGGTTCGTTCAAGATCCATGTACCCAAAGCCACCGTGGCCAAGGGGCCCACCATGCCTGCCTGTGCGCTGGCGGCTGCCCCCACGCGCGCGATGGCCAGCATCACCAAGAGGACGGGCAACACCGTGCACGCGGTGGCATTGAGCAGGCTCAATTGAATCACGACTGGATCCACTTGCCAGGCTGCTTCCAGGGGCCGCACCACCAAGAACTGCAAGATGCAAAACAGGCTCGCGAAGCCTGAGGCCCACCCGGTGAGTCGCAGGGCCCCCAAGCGCTGCACTTCTTCTCCGCTGTACACGAGGTACAAAGCATAGGTGATCGCGCTGATGAAAATCAGCCCCACACCCGGCAGCACCTGCCAACCGCCCCACTGCACTTCATGCCCAAACACCACCAAGACTCCGGCGTAGCTCACCGCCATGGCCATCAACTGCTTGAGCTTGACACGTCGACCGGTGACGACCCATGTCAGCAACAACACAATGGTCGGGTTGAGGTACAGGATGAGGCGCTCCAGGCTCGCAGTCACGTATTGCAGCCCCAGAAAGTCCAAGAAGCTCGACAGGTAGTAGCCCGAGAATCCCAAGGCCGCCACCATGCGCAGGTCACGTCCACTCAAGCGGGGCTTGCCGCGGCCAGCCCACCAGGCGATGGCCATGAAGAACGGTAGCGCAAACAACATGCGCCACATGATGAGGGTGACAGCATCCACTCCATGGCGGTAGGCCAACTTGACGATGATGGCCTTGCCCGAAAAAGCCACAGCACCAACAGCTGCCAGCAACAGGCCCCAGCCATGGTGGCGCAGGCGGTCAGCCTCCGTGAGACCGGCTGCGCTCAAAACCCAGCGGCCTGGCCGTCTCGACGCGGGTCACTGGCAGCGGCATAGCCTTCCACCGCCGGGTCGCCCAAACGCCAGATGAACTGACCGGCCCCATAGTCTTGGTAACTGTCGTTGAACGACTCGATCTGGTGACCCAGATCGCGCAGGCCTTGCACCGTTTGCGCGTTGAATCCGTTCTCCGTGTGGACTTTGCCGGAGTTCACGCGCCAGCGTGGCGCGTCACAGGCGGCTTGCGGGTTTTGTTGGTAGTCCAACATGCGAATGACCGTCTGCATGTGGCCTTGCGGCTGCATGTCACCGCCCATCACTCCGAAACTCATCACCGGGGCGCCGTTGCGCGTGAGGAAGGCAGGAATGATGGTGTGAAACGGCCTCTTGCCCGGGCCTACCAGGTTGGCACTGGTGGGGTCCAAGGTGAAGCAATGCCCTCGATTTTGCAAGCTCAAACCATAGTCGGGCACCACCACGCCCGACCCGAAACCCATGTAGTTGCTCTGGATGAAGCTGACCATCATGCCCTGCTCATCGGCTGCCGTGAGATAGATCGTGCCGCCCTTGGGTGCATGGCCCGGTCCAAAGTCTTGGGCCCGTTGGGGATTGATGAGCTTGGCACGCTCGCTCAGGTAACCATCGTCCAGCATTTGCTCGGGCGTCAGGGTCATGCTCTTGGGCTCACCGACATACTTGTAGACATCGGCAAAGGCGAGTTTCATGGCCTCGATCTGCAGGTGCTGCGACGCCAAACCATCCACCGGCATGGAGGCGATATCGAACTTATCGACAATGCCCAGGGCAATCAGTGCGGCGATACCCTGACCGTTGGGCGGAATTTCGTGAAGGGTGTAGCCCCGGTAATCGCGCGAGATGGGGCTCACCCACTCGGGTTGGTACGCCGCCATGTCAGACGCCGTCATGGCCCCTCCGTGTGCCTTGGCAAAGGCTTCTACGGCCGCCGCAATCTCTCCGCGGTAAAACGCCTCTCCACGCGTTTGAGCGATCAGGCGCAAGGTCTTGGCGGCCGCCGGCAGGCTGAACCGCTCAGCCACGTGGGGTGCACGACCATGCGGCAGAAAGGCTTGCGCAAATCCCGGTTGCGAGGTGAGATCGGACAGGCCTGCAGCGGCTGTCCACTTGTGCTGAACAATCACGGGCACTGCATAGCCACGCTCAGCCACGTCGATGGCGGGCGCCATGAGGTCGGCAAAGGGCAACTTGCCATAACGCTCGTGCAAGGCCCCCCAACCCGCCACCGCGCCAGGTACCGTGACGCTGTCCCAACCCCGCTTGGGCGGTGTCTTGGCGTCGGCGCCGTACTTTCGCCGGAAATACTCAGGTGTCCAGGCCTGCGGCGCACAGCCCGAGGCATTCAACCCTTGCAAGGACTTGCCATCCCACAAGATACAAAACATGTCGGAGCCCAAGCCGTTGCTGCAGGGCTCGACCAGGGTCATCACCGCAGCGGCCGCGATGGCCGCGTCAACCGCACACCCACCCTGCGCAAGAATATTCAAGCCTGCCTGCACCGCCAGCGGGTGCGACGTGGACACGACATTGCGCGCAAAGACGGGGGAGCGTTGGCTGGGGTAGCCTGCCGACCAATTGAATTGAGGGTTCATGATGGAAAGAGAGAGATGAATGCTCAAAAAACGGAAAGCGTCAAAGCGCAGGCGGTAAATCCGCACCCGATTCGGCCACATAGCGACGCAGCACGGGAGGGCGTGAGCCCTGGTGAAACTTCAAACGTTCCTCGCGAAGCTCGGCATCAAAAGCCGTGAAGCGCTCGAGCCTGCGTTGATGTTCCAGCCAGTCCTCGTCGACGAAGTATTCCACATAGCGTCCCGGCTGTGAGGTGTCTTTGAACAAACCCCACGACAACGCTCCCTGACGCAAACGGGCCTGCCGAGTGCGCTCCATCACTTCCACAAAGGCGGAAGCTTCTTCAGGGAGGATCCGATACTCCAGGGTCACCATCACCGGGCCTTCGTGCGGCTCGATGGCGATGGCTGGCTCAGGTTGCTCGGGTCCGGACACGGGCGTGAAATCAATTTCTGCACTGCCCTCCACGGTGAGTTTTCGTGTGCTGACCCACACGGTGACTCCGTAGGCTGCACCCGCGATCACGGCGGTGCGCACATCGGTGAAGCCGGCCACCTGGCCCCATACCAAAGACCCCGCGGCCGCACCCCCCATGAGCGCCATTTGGTATGTGGCCATGCCGCGCGCTCGCACCCAGTCGGGCATGGCCGTTTGAGCCGCCACGGCCAGCGAGTTGGCCACCGAGATCCAGGCCATGCCAAGCAAGAAAATGGTGGGCAATGCCACCCAAATTTCGGGCACGGTGACGATCACCACCGACAGCACCGCGTGGATGACGGTGCCGTAGGCCACGAACTGGTCACGATCGAATCGAGCGCGCCAGCGTGGGAAGAAAAAGGCCGCCGTGATGGCGCCCAATCCCAGACTCGCCAACATGAACGTGAAGGTGCCGGGGCCGCCCCCGTGCAGGCCTCGCGCCACCAGCGGCAGCAAGGACACCAACGCCGACGTTTGCAGGAAAAACAAAAATACCCGCAGCAGCACCACCTTCAGTCGAGGCGATTGCCACGCGTAGTTGAGACCCACGCGCATCGCCCCCACGAACCGCTCGCCAGGCAAGGCGGTCGGACGCGGCTCACTGCGCCAGCGCAAGATCAACGCAAAGGAGACGCCAGCCAAGATGGCATTGATCACAAACACCGATGCAGGGCTGAGGGCCGCGATCAGGAAGCCGGCCAGCATGGGCCCGACCACACGACTCAGGTTCATGGAGATGCCGTTGAGGGCCAAAGCCGCCGGCAAGTCTTTGCGAGGCACCACGCTGGGCACGATGGCCGCGAACACCGGCCATCGCATGGCCAAGCCCACGCCGTTGAGAAAGGTCAGCACCAACAGTGCGGGCGCCGTGATGGCCTGCGCCACAGCCAGCGCGGCCAAGGCCAAAGCGGTGAGCGAGACCCACAGCTGCGTGGCGGCAAAGTAGCGCCTGCGGTCAATGATGTCGGCCAAGGCGCCGCTGGGCAGCCCCAGCAAAAACACCGGCAAGGTGGAGGCCGTTTGCACCAAGGCCACCAGCACCGGGCTGGTGGTGAGCGACGTCATCAGCCAGGCGGCCGCGACGTCGTTCATCCACATGGTGAGATTGGCCGCGAGCGAGGCCAACCACAGCCCGCGAAACACGGGCTCGCGCAGCGGCGCCAGGGCCGCTGGCGTCTTGATCACCTCATTCCTCTTGGAAAGCCTCTTCGCGCTGCTTGCTGATGGACGGCAGCATCACGATCACCACCATGGCAAGCGCGGCCAGCAACAGCCCCGCCGACAAGGGGCGGGTGACAAAGGTGGTCCAGTCGCCTCGCGAGAGCAACAGCGCCCGACGCAGGTTCTCTTCCATCATCGGCCCCAAGATGAAGCCCAGCAGCAGTGGGGCGGATTCGCAACCCAGCTTATAGAACAGGTAGCCCACCACGGCGAAGAAAGCGCCGATGTACACATCAAAACTGGAGTTGTTGAGCGTGTACAGACCGATGCCGCAGAACACGATGATGGCGGGGAACAAGAAGCGGTAAGGCACCGTCAACAACTTGATCCACATCCCAATGAGCGGCAGGTTCAAGATGATCAGCATGAGGTTGCCCACCCACATGGACGCAATCAAACCCCAGAAGAGTTGCGGGTTGCTGGTCATCACCTGCGGGCCCGGCTGAATGCCCTTGATGGTCATGGCGCCGACCATCAGAGCCATCACGGCGTTAGGGGGGATGCCCAGGGTGAGCATGGGGATGAAGGAAGTTTGAGCGCCCGCGTTGTTGGCACTCTCAGGACCGGCCACACCACGGATGTTGCCTTGGCCGAACGGCACTTCACCAGGCTTCATCGGGGTCTTCTTCTCCACCGTGTAGGCCGCAAAAGACGCCAACAGCGCGCCACCGCCAGGCAGCACGCCCAGGATGGAGCCCAGGGCCGTGCCACGAATGACTGCGGGCCAAGCGTCTTTGAAATCTTGCTTCGTCGGCCACAGCCCTTTGACCTTGTTGGTGAAGACCTCGCGGTGCTCTTCGGGCATGGCCAGGTTGGTGATGATTTCGCCGAATCCGAAAATACCCATGGCAATGCCCACGAAACCGATGCCGTCGGTCAACTCGGGCACGTCAAAGCTGTAGCGAGGCACGCCAGAGATCACGTCAGTGTTCACCTGGCCCAGCAACAGGCCTAAGATGATCATGGCAATGGCCTTGACCAGTGAGCCGGAGGCCAGCACCACGGCGCCAATGAGGCCCAGCACCATCAGCGAAAAGTACTCGGCCGGGCCGAACTTGAAAGCCAACTCTGTCAGGGGCGGTGCAAAGGCCGCGATGATGACCGTGCCCACGCAGCCGGCAAAAAAGGATCCAAGACCAGCTGCTGCAAGTGCTGCGCCCGCGCGCCCATTGCGCGCCATCTTGTAGCCGTCAATCGCAGTGACCACCGAGCTGGATTCACCCGGCACGTTGATCAGAATGGCGGTGGTAGACCCCCCATATTGCGCACCGTAATAAATGCCGGCCAGCATGATGAGCGCGGGCGTTGCATCCAAGGCGTAAATTGAGGGCAACAACATGGCGATCGTGGCCACCGGACCCAAGCCCGGAAGCACACCGATCAGCGTGCCCAGCATCGCTCCGAAGAACGCATACAGCAGATTTTGATAGGTCAGCGCGACGCCGAAGCCCAAAATAAGATTGTTCAGCAGATCCATGCGTTGCTCCTC
>CAZCJB010000120.1:5795-7801 GCA_964498795.1 uncultured Rubrivivax sp.
AAGGCTGGCCACATGGGAATGGTCAGCTTGAGGCCGACCACGAAGATCAACCAACTCCCGATGGTCAGAATGACGGCGTTGATGACGGCGTCTTTCCAGTGAAATTCGTCTCCGGCCATGGCCGACACAATCACCAAGAGCGGCAATGAAATCGCCATGCCCAGTCGAGGCAGTATGAAGCCGAACACCCCGATCGACAAAGTGATCCAGATCAGCGGCTTCCAAGCCCAGGCACCAATGCGATCACCACCCTCGACCTCCACCGTCAGGGCCTTGAACAGAATAAAAGCACCCAAGATGGCCAAGAGCGCCCCAAGACCGAAAGGGAAGTAGCCCGGACCCGGCCGTGCTGACGATCCGAAGCTGTAATTGGTGATGGCACCCCAAGCGAATGCCACGCCGACGACAATGAACATGACGCCGGACCAGAAGTCCTTCTGGCTCTTGATTTTCAAGGTGAAACCTCCGAGAAACGGGATGAAAGGCATTCTAGGCGGGACCACCCCGGGTTCGAGGGACGGGTTTCCACGTAGTCGCCCTGGCAAATCGCGAGCAATCTGCTCAATTGCCTCTGGATTCAAACCTGGATGGATTTGAATGAACGGCCGATTCCCACATCGCGGAATGGACAGACCATTTCACCCACGGAAGGGATTCAGGTTTTCACCATGCGCAGCCACTTGCGGGCGGGCAGGCCTTGCGCGCTGAACACACGCTCCAGATGCTCGGCTCGACGCGTCAGGGTGTCGCGGTCGGGCACCTGGATGCCTTTGGCTGCCACCAACACCGTGTTGCCTTCACGTGTGGCCTGCAGACGCCACACTTGGTCGGTCCCAAAAGCCGCCACCACTCGGGCCATGCTGGCCTCAAAACTCGCGTGACGCCCGAATAAATTGACGGCCATCACGCCGCCCGGTGCCAAGACCTGGCGGCAATGGGCATAAAAAGCTGCGTCGTCGAGCACGGGGGCCGCCGCCTCCTGATCGTAGAGATCCACGTGCAGCATGTGCGCGGTGCCCACGTGATCAGGCGCTTGCACCCAA
The DNA here is from genome assembly GCA_964498795.1 of uncultured Rubrivivax sp. Classification (GTDB taxonomy): domain Bacteria; phylum Pseudomonadota; class Gammaproteobacteria; order Burkholderiales; family Burkholderiaceae_C; genus Rubrivivax. Next base: position 6,839 of record CAZCJB010000120.1, read on the forward strand.
CGGCCTGCGTCGGCGTGCTCCACCGTCAACCCGCGGCCGTCCATGGGCAAGGCAAACCAGGCCCGACAGGCCAAGATCACTTGCGGGTTGAGCTCCACCGCCGTGGTGCGCCACCCCAGATCTTTGTACGTGAAACGGGTGATCGTTGCCGCGCCCAAGCCCAATTGCACCGCGTGCATGGCGTGCCCGCCCTCGAGCTGCTCGGTGGGCAGCCAGAGCAACACGCTGAGCATGCGCTGGATGTAGTCCAGTTCGATGTGCTTGGGGCGAGACGGCCGATAGGCGCCTTGCACCCAGGGCGTGCCCAGGTGCAGGTAGCGCACGCCCTCGTGCTCTGACAGGGTCACCTCTGGCAGAGGCATGTCGTGATCCAGCGTGCTATGGGACGACGTCATGGCGCACCCCACAGGCGATTCAGTCGTGGCAGTGCCACGCAGGCATTGTGCGAGGTCTGCTCGCAGGTGTGCTCCAAGGACCACTCCCTCAACGCGGCCAGAGTTTGCGCAATGCGCGGCAGCTGCGCGGGCTCATTGCGGCCATGGCCTTGACCGTCGGTGCGCTGCTCGGCAGTGCGATACAACCACTGCGGAGGGATGTCGGGGGCGTCGGTTTCCAACACCAGCGCATGGTCAGGCAAGGTCGCGGCCAGATGGCGGATTTGACGCGCACGCTCGTGCGTCATCGCACCCCCAAAGCCCAAGCAAAACCCTCGAGTCACGAATTGCTGGGCCTGGGCATCGCTGCCATTGAAGGCGTGGGCCAATCCGCCGCACACCGGGTGTCGACGCAACCCTGCCAGGAGCGCATCGGCCGACCGCCTCACATGCAAGATCACCGGCAACTCAAATCGCTGCGCCAACGCCAATTGCGCTTGGTAGAAGTGGTCTTGCCGCTCACGGTCAAGATGGGGCACGAAATGGTCCAGGCCGATTTCGCCCACCCCCACCAGGTGCGGGTCGTCGC
>CAZCJB010000121.1:0-7747 GCA_964498795.1 uncultured Rubrivivax sp.
TGCACCCGCAAGGTCTTGTCCAGGTTGGACAAGGGCTCGTCCAAGAGCAGGACTTGAGGCTCGATGACCAGCGTGCGCGCCAAGGCCACGCGCTGCTGCTGGCCACCGGAGAGTTGGTGGGGGCGTCGGGGTCCGTAGTCCGCCAAGCCCACCAACTCCAGAGCCTGCGCCACCTTCGTGCGAATGACGTCAGCACGAAGCTTGCGTTCCACGAGGCCAAAGGCCACGTTGTCCCACACGCTGAGATGGGGCCACAGCGCGTAGTTCTGAAACACCATCCCCACTTGGCGCTCCCAGGGGGGCTGGGCGCTGATGTCCACGCCGTCGATCAGCAACTGTCCGCGCTGATGGGATGCAAATCCGGCCAACACGCGCAACAAGGTGCTCTTGCCTGAGCCCGAGGGGCCCAGCAGGGCAAAGAACTCGCCGGGGTGGATGTCGAGGTCGAGACCCTTGAGGACCTCGGTCGATCCGTAGGACAGGCCGATGCCCCGGCACTGCACACTGACTTTCTTCATGCCTTCTCCTGAGCGGCACTGCGGCTGGATTCAAAGTGGCGATCGGTGCGCTGCACGATGCGGTGTGACCACCACGTGCCCAGCGCCACAGCCACGATGGCGATGACGCCCAAGGCGGCACCGGGGCCGCGACCCGCCACACTTTGCATGTAGAGGTAGATGCCGTAGCTCATGGGGGCTTGCGACTCGGCTGACACCAAGAGCATGGTGGCCGACAACTCCACAGCCGCCGTGATGAAGCTGGTGACATAGCCGGCCAAGATCCCACCGGCCATCAAGGGGATGACGATGCGGCGCAAGGTGCGCCAAGGCGTGGCACCCAGGCTTTCTGCAGATTCTTCGAGATTGCGGTGCAGGGTCTGCAGGGCCGCCACGCAAGCGCGCAAGGCGTAGGGCAAGCGGCGCACCGCATAGGCCAGCATGATCAACACCCAGCTGCTGGTCAACAAGGTGTCGGTGCCTGGCAGGGTCACGCCTTTGAAGAGCCGCAGGTAGCCGATGGCCAACACGATGCCAGGCACGGCCAATGACGCGCTGGCCACCCCATCGAGCACATGCCGGGCCGGCAGACGTGTGCGCAGCATCACATAGGCAATGGTCACCCCCAGCACCACATCGAGTCCGGCGGCCACGCCGCAATAGAGCACGGTGTTGCTGATCATCGAGCCGGAGTCTTCGAACACGCGCGCGTAGTGCTGCAGCGTCCATGCATCGGGCAGAGGCGCGAAGCTCCACACCTGTGCGAGCGACAGCAGCAGCAGCCCCACATGCGGGGCCAGGGTGATGAGCAGCAGGGTGCTGATCCAAAGCGTCACCGCCCACGCGGTCCACGGCGCGAGACGACGGCGGCGCAAGCCCGTGCCGCCCTTTTGCACGCTGGCTACGTCGCGCCCCCGCATCATGGCGGCGGAGATCGCCATGGCGGCGATGGAAAACACGATCATGAGCACGCTGATGACATACCCCATGGGGTCTTCCAGCCCCACTTGAGTGATGCGCAGATAGGCTTGGGGTGCCAACAAATTGGTCTGGCCCATCACCAGCGGTGTGCCCAGGTCGTCAAAGACCTTGACGAACACCAGCGAGGCACCGGCCATGTAGCCGGGCAGGGCGAGAGGAAAGACCACGCGCGCGAACAGGCGCCAGCCCCGACACCCGAGGTTTTGAGCGGCCTCTTCCAGGCTGCCGTCGATGTGGCGAAGGGCCACGGTGAGGTTCATGAGGATGAAGGGGAAGTAGTGGATCGACTCCACAAAAATCACGCCTCCCAGCCCTTCCATGACGGGCAGGTTCATGCCCCACCATTGGCCAAGCAGCAGGTTGACCGTGCCTGAGCGCCCAAAAATGAGCTGCAGCGCCACGGCGCCCACGAAAGGAGGCATCACCAGGGGCAAGACACCCAAGGTCTGGATGAGCAAGGCCCCTCGATATTCAAACCGCACCGTGAAATAAGCCAGCGGCACCGCGATGAGCGAGGCCACCACCGTGGACCCTGTGGCCACCCACAGGCTGTTGAGAAAGGACTCGCGCATGAGGCCCTGGGTGAAGAAGGCCTCAAAGTGGCCCAGGGTCCAGCTGCCGTCGGCCTCCACGAAGGCCGCTTGAAACACCCGGCCGACGGGCAGCACCAAAAAGAGCCCCAAGAAGGCCGCCACCAAGCCTGCGGCCAGCCAGGCTCCCCAAGCCGTAGGGCGACCCGGTGTGTTCAACGCAACAGCCCGAGGGCTTGCTCCGCCAAGCCCTTGGCGCGGGCGTACTGGTCACGCGCACCCGCGTTCCAGCGGTCCTCAAGACCCGTGATCTGTTTGTTGACGGCGGCGTCTTTCTTGTTGGCCGCAAACAAGGCCAAGAAGTCTTTGTCGCCGGCCAAGCGTTGCCCCACCACCGGGGTGTAGGCGGCCTCACGAGCCTGCTTGAGGAGCGCGGCGGCTTGCGGGTTGGGCTTTTTGGCCAGGGCGGCCTCGGCTTGGTGGATGCTTTGTGTGGCCGCTTGCAAATCTTTCAGGCGAAAGGTGATGGTTTGATCGAACAGGGCCGAGACCACGTAGTACCGAGCCTCGGACAAGTCGGAGTCAAACCGCACCTTCGCCCGCTTGGCGATCTCAAAGGGGTTGGGGTAGCCGGCCGGCGCCTTGCCGCCCATGGCCTCGGGCGGCAGGATGGGCAGGCGTGAAATGCTCTTGTCGTACAACAGTTGCTGACCCTCGAGTGACAGTGTGTAGGCGATGAACTTACGCGCCTCGGCGCTGTTCTTGGCGCCGCTCACCAAGGCGATGTTGGCGGGCACCACAGCGGTGACATCGGGGTAGACGAATTCCACCGGAAAGCCCGAGTACTTGCCGGCCAGGCCGAAGAAATCAATCACCAATCCGATGCCGAACTGGCCGTTGTTGACGCCGTCGGGCACACCAAAACTGCGCTCGGTGATCGACGCACAGTTGCCTGCGATTTGCAGGATCTGCGACCACCCTTTGTCCCAACCTTCGCCTTGCAGCAGCGTCTCCACGGTGAGATGGGTGGTGCCCGAACGCGAAGGTGAGCTCATGGCCAGGTGGCCAAAATACGCGGGCTTGACGAGCTCGGCCCATTGCCGAGGAGCAGGCAATTTATGGGCGGCCAGATAGCGTGTGTTGAACATCAAGCCGTAGCCTGCCAGTGCCTGCCCCAGATACAGCCCCTGTGGATCGTTGATGGGGTAGTGGCCGACCTTGGTGGGAGCGGCCTTGTTGGCGAGGTCACTCACCGGGTCGAGCAGCTTTTGCCCGGCCAGCACCTCAAAGGCATCGGGGGCGGAGGCCCAAAACACATCGGGACGCTGTCCGGTCGGCAGCTCGCGGATGTAGGCCATCCCCTGCACCGTGTTTTTGTTCAGGATCTCGATCTTGATGCCCGGATGAGCTTTTTCAAACGCCACCTTGTAGGCCTGTGTGAGCTCCTTGGGAAACGACGTCACCACCGACACGGTGCCGGCTTGGGCGTGCAGGCTGATCCAGGCGCTCAGGGCGAGAGCCAGAATGGCTGGGGGCAGGTGCATGCGCAGGTCCTCTTGCGACTCCAACGAGACCTCGACGCTACCGCGTTCGGCCACCCATGGCCATTGGTGTTTTCAGCGCATGCCGGCCAGCAGTTTCTCGTGTCGCGTCTCGCAAGGCACACAGCGCACGGCCTGGGGCTCCACGCGCAGCCGCTCGAAGGGGATTTCTGCGTGACAGTCCGCGCAAAGCCCATAGCTCTCGTCCATGACATGGGCCAAGGCGCGGTCGAGGGCGTCAGTTTCCTTGACCTCGATGTCAAAGATCGCGCGGTCCACAGCGATTTCGGGGGCATGCTGCGCGGCGTCATCCCAATCAGCCTCGTACTGGTCGCGCGCCCTCTCGATGCGGGTTTGACCGCCGTGGTGCTGGATCTGCTGATCTTGAATCTGCTGCAGCTTGTGCTGGAGCTCGCGGGCGATTTCGTGGCGTTGGGCCAGGGTGAGGTGGGCAGACATGATGGACTCGCTTGCTTGGGAGTCCATCATGCGAAGTCGTGGAAGCGGCGGCCATGATCAAAATCAAGAAGTGCGTGAGCCAACGGCTTGCTTGCTTGGGCTGCGACAATTCCTGGAATGGCCGCCCCTGACCTGCCAACGTTTGCATCCACTCCCTTGAAGATGCCCCCAACATCTTGCGAGGTGCTGGTGATTGGCGCAGGCCCGGCGGGCAGTGCCTGCGCCCAGTGGCTCGCGCGCCATGGGGTGGATACGGTGATCGTGGACCAGCACGACTTTCCGCGTGACAAGACCTGTGGAGACGGCTTGATTCCCGACGCCCATCAAGCCTTGAAACGTTTGGGAGTTTTGGAAGAAGTGCTGGACCAGGCGCATCACGCGCCCCATGTGCGTTGCTATGGGCCCTCTGGGCGCCACGTGGACGTGCCCGGCACCTTGGCCGTGTTGCCGCGACGCGAGCTCGATCACATCTTGGTGCGCTCGGCCCAGCGTGCGGGTGCGCAATTGCACACACCGTGGGCTTTGGAAGCGCCTTTGCGCGACGACGGGGGTCGGGTGGTGGGCGCGCGCCTGCGGTGTCGAGGGCGTGATCGCCGCGTTCACGAGATTCGCGCCCGGCAGGTGGTGCTCGCCACCGGAGCGTCGTCTCAGGCCCTCGAGGCCTGCGGCTTGTGTGAGCGTCGCTCGCCAAGCGCCATGGGCTTGCGTGGCTATGTGAAGCACGAGGCCCTGAGCGGCCACCTGATGAACATGGAAGTGGTGTGGCACTCCAAGCTCAAGCCTGGCTATGGATGGATCTTCCCCTGCCGCGATGGCGTCTTCAACATGGGGGTGGGCGTTTTTGCCAGCCACCGTCCGGGCGACCACACTCTGCGAGAGGTGAACCTGCGAGAGGTCTTTGACGAGTTCACGCAACTGCACGTGCCGGCGCGATCCTTGGTGGAAGGTGGGCAGTGGGTGGGCCCGCTCAAAGGTGCGCCGCTGCGCAGCTCCTTGCGTGGCGCGCGGGTGGTGGCCCCCGGGATCTTGGTCACGGGCGAAGCGGCGGGCAGCACGTATTCCTTCACCGGAGAGGGCATTGGCAAGGCCATGGAGACGGGGCTGCTGGCCGCGCGTGCCATCTTGGAGGGGCGCGACACCCCACACGATGACCGAGCCTTGGCTCAGCGCTACACCGCCGCCTTGGCCGTTCTGCAGCCGAAATTCGACCTCTACGAAAAGGGCAATCGCGTCAACCACCACCCCTGGTTGACCGACATCCTGGTGCGCCGCGCATCTCGCAGCCCGCGCCTGCGGCAACGCATGGCCCATCTGCTCGAAGAGCGCTCCACGCCGGCCCAACTCATCACTTGGCGCGGTCTCGTCAGACTGTTCCTAGAATGAGTGCGCGCATTCCTTCCGAATGTGTCCTCCCGATCGTTGCCACCCTCTCAACCACTGACTTGCCATGGCCTTGAACGCGCTCCCCACCCCCCGTTTTGACACGTTTTACCGATACGAGGCAATGACCGAGTTGCTGCGGGCCTACGCCCAAGCCCGCCCGCACCTGATCGAAGTGCGCTCCTTGGGCAAGAGTCATGAAGGACGCGACATCTGGGTGGTGGTGGTGACCCACACGGCCACCGGCTCGGACACCGACAAGCCGGCCTTCTGGGTGGACGGCAACATCCACGCCGCAGAGCTCACCGCCAGCACGGCCTGCCTGTACTGGCTGCATCAACTCGCCAGCGGCTACGGCAATGACCGCGACATCACACAGCTGTTGGACACGCGGGTGGTGTACCTGGTGCCGCGTCTCAACCCCGACGGGGCTGAGCTGGCCATGGCCGACTGCCCGCGCCACATCCGCTCGTCCACACGGCCCTACCCCTGGGATGAGGTGCCGGTGGAGGGTTTGACCATTCAAGATGTGGACGGCGACGGTCGCATGCTGACCATGCGCATCCCCGACCCGCACGGCACCTACAAGAAGTGCGCCCAAGACCCGCGATTGATGGTGCCACGCGAGCCCGGCGAGTTTGGGGGTGAGTACTACCGCCTGATTCCCGAGGGGCTGCTCACGCAATTTGATGGGCTGACCATCCAGGTCAACCGCGACCGCGAAGGCCTGGACCTCAACCGCAACTTCCCTGCGTATTGGCGCCAGGAGTTTGAGCAGATGGGGGCGGGCCCGTACCCTACCAGCGAGCCCGAGGTGCGGGCCATGGTCGACTTCATCGTCAAGCACCCCAACATCGGCGCGGCGGTGAGTTTTCACACCCACAGTGGCGTCATCTTGCGGCCCATGGGCACGCAAAGTGACGACGACATGACGCCCGAAGACTTGTGGATGATCAAGCGCTTGTCCGACCTGGGCGCGCAGCTCACCGGCTACCCGGCCGTCAGCACCTTTCACGACTTCAAGTACCACCCCAAGGAAGTCATCACGGGCACGCAAGACTGGGTTTACGAGCACCTGGGTGCGCTGTTTTGGACGGTGGAAATCTGGGCGCCGAACAAAGAGGCCGGCATCCATGAGTACCAGTGGATCGAGTGGTACCGCGACCATCCGGTGGAAGATGATCTCAAGCTCTTGAAGTGGAGCGATGAGCAATGCGGGGGCCAGGCCCACGTGGATTGGTATCCCTACGAGCATCCCCAACTGGGCAAGGTGGAAATCGGTGGCTGGGACCGCATGAACTATTGGCGCAACCCGCCGGCGCACTTGCGTGAGCGTGAGGCGGCGCGCTTTCCGGCCTGGCTCAAGACGCTGGCCTTGTCGCTGCCCAAGCTGGAGCTGCTGCAGGCCAGCGCCGAGTCGGTGGGCCCTGACACCTGGCGCGTGCGATTGGCTGTGGCCAATGCGGGCTACCTGCCCAGCTACATCAGCAAGCGCGCGCTTGAGCGCAAGGTGGCGCGCGGCACCGTGTTTGACATCACCTTGCCCGAGGGTGCGAGCCTCGTCAACGGCAAGGCGCGGATCGTGGGCGCACAACTCGAGGGTCACGCACCCAAGGCCTCGTTGCAGGCCTTCTTGCCCAACCGCGAGATCACCGGTGACCGCGCGGTGGCCGAATGGCTCGTGCGCGCGCCCCATGGGACGGTGATCGCGCTCAAGGCCACGGCCGACCGTGCGGGTACCGTGCGCACTGAAGTGACCTTGTGAGATGAAGCGTCGTACCTGGCTGTTGACGGGCTTGGGGGCCGCCGGGGCCTTGGTGGTGGGGTGGGCCTGCCTGCCTGCGCGCAGCCGCTTGGGGCAGGCGCAGTTGCTGGCTTCAGACACGCCAGACCCCTTGGGCCCAGTGCCACTCAATGGGTGGATTCGCGTGCGACGCGATGGGGGGGTGCAGTTGGCCATGCCGCGCAGCGAGATGGGCCAAGGTGTGCACACGGCGCTCGCCCTGTTGGTGGCGGAGGAAATGGACACGCCGGTGCAAGGCATTGAGCTCATCGCCGCGGGGCATGACAGCCTGTACGGCAATGTGGCGGTCATGCAGATGGCATTGCCGGTGCACCCCGACGCCTTGGAGCCTGGGCATGAGCATGCAGGGGCTCAAGCGGGCCGCTGGGTGGTGGCCAAGATTGCGCGCGAACTTGGCATCAACATGACGGGAGGCTCCACCAGCGTGGCTGATGCGTGGGAGCCCTTGCGTGGGGCCGCGGCCACCGCGCGCGCGCAGTTGGTGGCGGTGGCCGCGGCACGCTGGCAGTGCCCGGCGCAAGCCTGTCGCGTGACGGACGGCCGGGTTCACCACGC
>CAZCJB010000122.1:0-7420 GCA_964498795.1 uncultured Rubrivivax sp.
ATGAACATTTGGAAAGCCACTGCCCTCCTGATGACCTTCTGCGTCGCCCTGAGTTTGTCTGTGACCTCCGAGGCCAAACGGCTGGGAGGCGGAAATTCCACAGGTATGCAGCGCAGCGCACCGGCCAAAGCCCCTGCGAATGCCACGCCCGCTCAACATGCTGCGTCTCAATAAACGCCCACCTCGCCGCCCCATGCGGCACCCACTCCTGCGGCACAACCCGCACCGGTGGCCGCAGCGCCTGCCCAGCCGCCCAAACGCAGTTGGCTGGGGCCTTTGGCCGGTTTGGCCGCAGGGATTGGACTGGCCGCTTTGCTCAGTCACTTCGGCATGGGTGAAGCCGTGGCCAATTTCTTGATGATGGCGCTGCTGGCCATTGCGGCGGTGTTTGTCATTCGCCTCATTCTCAGCAAGATGCGGGGGCCGCAAACTGCCACGGCCGCAGCCGGCGCCGGCGCAGATTCCGGATCCGTCTTGGCACGCGAGCCCTTGGCGGAGCCTGCAATGCCTTCCCCGGTCACATCGCCGAGCACCATGGCGCGCACGGCAGAGGTATCGCCTTCAGGCGCTGCACCAGGGGGCCCTGTGTCGGTCACGGGTCAGCCTTTGGCGCCGCTGCAAGTGGACAGCGCAACGCCCGCCACGGCCGCTCTATCTTCGCAAGCGTTGCACCTGCCCGCTGGATTTGATCAAGCGGCCTTTGAGCGCTTGGCCAAGATGATCTTTATCCGGTTGCAGGCTGCCAACGACGCCGGCAACCTGGACGATTTGCGTCAGTTCACCACACCCGAGATGTTCGCGGCCATCCGCCTGGAACTGCAAGATCGACAGGGTGCGGCCCAGACCACCGATGTCGAACGCGTCGACGCACAGGTGGTGGATTTCGCCACCGAAGGCGCCCAGCAAATCGTGACCGTGCGCTTCCACGGCATGATCAAAGAGGCTCCAGGCGCGGCGTCTGAGGCCTTTGACGAACTGTGGCACCTCGTGCGCCCTGTGGACGAGAGTCACGCCTGGGCGATTGCGGGCATCCAGCAGTCCCAATAATCCATCGGCCCCGTACCGGCCAGCCTCGCCCGTCGAGCCTGGCCGATCGACGCATGAGTGGCGCGCACACCGACTGGGTCATTCATGCCGATGATCACTGCATCGTCGTCCACAAACCCTCTGGTCTGCCCTCAGTGCCCGGACGCGTGCTGCTGGACTGTGCAGCCTCGCGGGTGCAAGCCCAGTGGCCCGATGCGAAAGTGGTGCATCGCCTGGACATGGACACTTCGGGCTTGCTGCTGTTTGCGCGCGGGATCGATGCCCAGCGGCGATTGAGCCGCGCTTTTGAACAACGACAGGTCGAGAAGCGCTACGTGGCGCTGGTGGCCGGCCAGCCAAGTGAAAGTTCCGGCACGATCGATCTGCCCTTGATCGTGGATTGGCCTCGTCGACCTCGCCAAATCGTGGATCTCGAACGAGGCAAGCGCGCCGTCACCCATTGGAACGTGTTGGAGACTCTTGCGCCTTCCGATTCACCCCATCCCACTCCAGCTGTGGTGTGCAGGGTCGAACTCAGCCCCGTCACCGGCAGGTCGCATCAATTGCGTGTGCACATGGCCGCCCTCGGTCATCCCATTTTGGGAGATCCTCTGTACGCTGGGGCCGAAGTTCAAAGCTTGGCACCTCGACTTTGTCTGCACGCCACTGCCCTGGCCTTTGACCACCCTGCGCAGGGCACCCGCCTGCGCCTGACCTGCGCATCCCCTTTTTGATCCGTCCCTGCGAGCAGGTATGCTGCGGGCATGACTGCCTCCACGTCCTCACCTTTGACCATCCTCACTGGCGCCTCTCGAGGCCTGGGTTTGGGGATCGCTCGACATCTCCTCGCGCGCGGACACCGCTTGCTGACGCTTCAGCGAAACCCGAATGCAAGCTTGGTCTCTAGCGCTTCGCAAGCGCTGGAACAATGGTCCGTGGATTTGGCAGACCCTGTGCCCGTAGCGGCTCGGCTGCAGGCCTGGCTCGCGCTTCAACCGGTAGACCAGGTGAGCGAATGGACGCTCATCCACAACGCGGCCTTGCTTGTGGAGCCGGGCCCCTTGAGCGATGCCGACTCGGAGGAGATCAGCAAGGCCACGCGGGCCTGCTTGGAGGCGCCCTTGTTGCTGACCGCCGCCTTTCTCAAGGCGACTTCAGGTCTGAGTGCGCCGCGCAAGGTGTTGAGCATTTCATCTGGACTGGGGCGTCATGCTATGGCGGGTAGCGCGGTGTATTGCGCCGTGAAAGCGGGCATGGACCACTACAGCCGGGCCATCGCCCTGGAAGAGGCGCTCAAACCCCATGGTGCCAAGATCGTGTCGCTGGCCCCGGGCATCATCGACACCGATATGCAGGTGCAATTGCGAGGCGCCGACCGTCACAAATTTCCGGAAGGCCAGCGATTTGCCAGCTTCAAGAGCGAGGGCCGTCTTGACAGCCCCGAGGCTGCGGCTGCCAAGATCGTTGCCTATCTGGAGCGGCCCGACTTTGGCGCCCAAGTCATTGCCGATGTCAGAGATCCCGCCTGAGCGTCCACCCCTTCATGGCGAGTAGCAGACTCAGCCCTTCAACCAAGCCGCCAAGTCCCCCTTGAGCTGCTTGAGATCCGCGCTGCGGGTGTACATCATGTGGCCCGCATCGTAGTAGCAATGCGTGAGCCTCTTGCGCACATCGTCGGTGATGTCCAGTTGCGCCAACGACCAATCGGTGGCGCTGTACGGCGTGCCCAAGTCGTATCGGCCACTGGCCACCAACACCTTCAAGTGCGGGCTGCGTCGCATGGCCCGAGCCAGGTCAGGGGTGGTGCTGGTATACCCATTGCCCTTGGACTCTCCCCGGTTCCAATTCCATGACTTGTTGACCTGGCCGTTCAGCGCTTGGTAGCGGTGCTCCAGCGTCAAACCCAAGGGCCCTCCGAAATAGGCCTGTGCGGCCATGCCATAGGGTCCCGCGATGGCATCGATGCCAGGATCGAATTCCCAGTCACGGCTGCGATGAGCCCCCATCGGACCTGTCACCCGCGACTCCAGCCGACCCACGATGCGCCCCTGCGCACGCAGAGCCTCAAAAAAGTACATCTGGTCGCTGACGCGCAGGTTGTGTTGCTCCACGAGCTCGGCCGACAACCCAGTGAGCTCGGCCACACGGCGTGCAATGCGGCTGCGCTGGCGGTGATCCAGACGCGAGCCCGCATGCAAGGCTTGCAGATACTCGGTGTTGGCAAACTCTTCGGCCGCCTCACGAGCCGCCTTCGAGGATCGACCGATGGAGCCCTTGAGCAAGCCATGGTATTGGGCGGTGTTGGCAAAGGCAGGCAGGAAAAGTGCGTAGGGCAGGTCGTTGCCGTGAGCGAACACGATGGTCTGCAGATCCATCGCGCAAGACACCAAAATCAATCCCGCCAGAGACACGCCAGAGCCCAACAACTTGTCGGCCAACGCCGCCCCGCGCGTGGTGCCGTAACTCTCACCCGCCAGGTACAGGGGAGATTCCCAGCGCTGATGACGCGTGAGCCACATGCGCACCACCTCGGTCAGCGCCTCCACGTCACCATCGACGGACAGCATCTTCTTGCGTGCGTCGTCGCTGGCCGCCAAGCTCCAGCCGGTGTGGGGCGGATCGATGAACACCAAGTCAAAATGCTCGAACCAAGACAGTGGGTTGTCCACCACAGCGTAGGGCGGCGCCGGCGCATGGCCGTCGTCCCCAATGACCACGCGCTTGGGACTCAAAGCGCCCAGGTGCAGCCAAATGGACGCAGACCCCGGCCCGCCATTGAAGGCAAAGCACACCGGGCGTTGCGAGGGCGTGGCCCCTTTTTTCAGGTACGCCGTCGTCAACACGGCGGCCTCCGGCGGTGCCCCGGCGTCGCTGAGTCCACCCGCGGTGACGGGCAAGAAGGAAGCCGTCACCGAGTAGTCGTGCCGCACGCCTGCGAGCTTGATCGACCCCGTGCTGGTGGCCGCCGGCCGCGCAAGCAGCTGATCCACCGCCTCACGTTCTCGGGCGATGGCTTCAACGGGCGTAGATGTTGCGCTCTCTGCACTCATGAACTGCGTCTCCTCTCAAGTCAACCATTGGGCAAGCCGATTCACATCGACATTGCCGCCAGAAATCACCACGCCCACACGGCGGCCGCGAAGGTCGGGCAACCCAGGGACACACTCCAACAAAGCCGCAGCCGCCAAAACGCCGGTAGGCTCCGCGATGATTTTGAGCCGCTCGGCGAAAAAGCGCAGGGTGCGCACCAGTTGCTCGTCGCTGACCGTGACCACCCCTGCCACGCATTGCTGGATGATGGGGAATGTCAACTGACCACTGTGCTGCGTTTGAGCGCCGTCGGCAATCGTTTTGGGCGTGTCGATATGAACGATGCGACCTTCGGCCAGACTGCGTTGGGTGTCATTGCCCGCTTCGGGCTCCACACCCCACACTTCAATGCCCGGCAGGCGATGCTTGGCTGCCACCGCACAGCCGGCGATGAGCCCGCCACCTCCGACGCACACCAGCAAGGCGTCCAGTGCACCGCCATCCGGCAAGGCCGCCACTTGCTCCACCAACTCCAAGGCCGCAGTGCCTTGCCCCGCCATGATGTGGGGGTGGTCAAAGGGCGGAATGATGGTGAGGCCCCGTTCTTGCGCCAGCTGCCGGCACAAGGCCTCGCGGTCTTGGCGGTAGCGGTCAAACAGTACCACCTCACTGCGGTCCGACGCCTCATAGCCGCTTTGATAGCTGCGCGTGGCAGCCACTTTGGCGGCGGGCGCATCCTGAGGCATGAGGATGACACTCGGCATGTTCAGTAGCCGGGCGGCCAAGGCCGTGGCCTGCGCATGATTGCCCGACGAAAAAGCAATCACCCCTTGTTGGCGCTGTGCCGCAGAGAGTTGCGACAAGGCATTGTAAGCGCCGCGGAACTTGAAGGCGCCCATGCGTTGCAGGTTTTCCGCCTTGAAAAATACCCGAGCGCCCGTGCGCTCATTGACCGTGCGAGACGTCAAGACAGGCGTGCGATGCGCGATGCCCTCCAGGCGTTGCGCCGCAGCCTCGACATCGGCATACGAAATGGCCAGTGTCATGAGGTGGTGTTCAGACGCTGGCGCGCCAAGGCGGCTCCCTCCACCAAGGCTCGAAGTTTGGCCTCGGCCACTTCACGGGCCATGGGCGCGAGACCGCAGTTGGTGCAAACCAGCAGGCGCTCTCGCGGCACAAATTGCAGGGCTTGTTGAATGGTTTGAGCCACTTCTTGCGGCGTTTCCACGGCGTCGCTGGCCACATCGATGACGCCCACCATCACATCCTTGCCTTGGAGCAAGGCCATGAGGTCCAGCGGTACGCGAGAGTGCATGCACTCCAGGCTGACCTGATCGATCGAGCTCGCCGCCAGGGCAGGGAACACCTTTTCGTACTGGCGCCACTCCTGACCCAAGGTCTTCTTCCAGTCTCGGTTCGCGTCGATGCCGTAGCCGTAGCAGATGTGCACAGCCGTCGTGCACGTCAGACCCTGAACCGCTCGCTCGAGCGCCCGGACACCCCAGTCGGCGGCATCGTCCATGTAGACATTGAACGCTGGCTCATCGATTTGAATGATGTCCATGCCATCGGCTTGCAAGGCCAACGCTTCTTGGTTGAGCAGTTCGGCAAAGGCGAAGGCCATGGCCTTGCGATCGCCATAAAAGCGATCGGCCACCGTGTCCACGATGGTCATGGGGCCGGGAAGCGTGAACTTGGTTTTTCGTGAGGTATGGGCACGCAAAAACTTGGCTTCAATCTCGTGCACCCGACCTTTAAGACGCAATGCGGCCACCACCTGAGGCACCATGGCCTTGTACCGGTCGTTGCGAATGCCCATCTCGACCTTGTGTTCAAAGTCGATGCCCTCTACGCGCTCCAGGAAGCCGTGCACAAAGTGCTGTCGAGACTGCTCGCCGTCTCCAATCACATCCAAGCCGGCATCCTCTTGGGCCTTGATCCACAGCAGCGTGGCATCGAGCTTGGCCTGGTCCAATTCAGGCCCTTCGCAGCGCCACCGGGGCCACAGCTTGTGGGTTTCAGCGAGCCATCCGGGCTTGGGCAAGCTGCCGGCGATCATGGTGTGGAACATGGGCCTTCCCTCAAGATGCATGTAGCGCAATGCGCAAGGTTACCGCAACCCGCAGGGCTTTCAGGCCGTCTGAAACACCTGCGCCAATTGACGGGCCCACGCGGCCTTTTCCGCCTGGGTGGCGAAGCTGGCCTCGAAACTGTTCATGGCCAATTGCCAAGCCTCATGGGCGCCCCAGCGTGGAAACGCCGCAAAGGTCTGAACGAAGTTGTCGTTGAGGTAGCCTCCAAAATAGGCAGGGTCATCGCTGTTGAGCGTGACGCACAGACCAGCCTCCAGCAACGCAGGCAGATTGTGTTCGGCCAGGGTCTTGAAGACGCACAACTTGATATTGGACAGTGGACACACCGTCAACGGCATGCGCTCGCGGGCCAAACGCTTCACCAGTTCGGGGTCTTGCGTGCATCGCACGCCGTGATCGATGCGCTGCACCTTCAGCACATCCAGCGCGCTTTCGATGTAAGCGGGTGGACCTTCTTCGCCGGCATGGGCCACGGCTAACAAGCCCAACTCTCGGCTGCGGGCAAAGACCCGCGCGAACTTTTCAGGCGGGTGTCCACGCTCACTGCTGTCCAGCCCCACGCCCACCCAGTGATTTCGATAGGGCAAGGCCTGTTCCAGAGTCTCCAGGGCAGAGTCTTCACTCAAGTGCCGCAAGAAGCACAAGATCAGCTTGGAAGAAATGCCCCATTCGGCATGCGCACGCCGGCAGGCGTGCGCCAGGCCTTCAATGACCGCACGCATGGGCACGCCACGCTGCGTGTGAGTTTGCGGATCAAAAAAGATTTCCGCATGCACCACCTGGTCGGCCGCTGCGCGCTCAAAGTACGCCCAGGCCATGTCAAAGAAGTCTTGCTCGGTCAGCAAGACGCTGGCACCGGCGTAGTAAACGTCCAGGAAGCTTTGCAGGTCGGCGAACGCGTAGGCCTGTCTCAGAGCTTGTACCGAGGAATAGGCCAGGTGGACCCCGTTGCGTTGTGCCAGCTTGAAAATCAGTTCGGGCTCTAGCGTGCCTTCAATGTGCACATGCAACTCGGCCTTGGGCATGGCACGCAGCAGAGCCGGCAAGCGCTCACGAGAAATGTGATCGAGATTTGGCGTCATGGCCTCACTCCTTTCCTGCGCCAAGTCTCAGCATACGGCAAAGGTGATGCCGCATGCTTTGAGGTATCGGCGGTACGCAGCACTCAAGCGATCGGCCGCCACCATGGCTTCTCCCCCGGACAAGGGCAATCGCTTGGGTTGCTGCGACTCCAGCACGGGCTGATCTTGACTGAAAATTTCCACCTGAAA
>CAZCJB010000123.1:0-7289 GCA_964498795.1 uncultured Rubrivivax sp.
CCATGGTCAGACTGTGCCACAGCTGCGGCAAAGATGCGAAAGAAGCCTTACGATCTCATCATTCAGGCTTTCACAGCCTGCCGACGGGAAATCACTCATGAAACTCATTGAATCCATTTTGGCCGACGCTGCTGCCATTGCCGAATTGCGGCGCGACATCCACGCCCATCCCGAGCTGTGCTTCAAGGAGGAGCGTACCGCTGACCTGATCGCCCAGGCGCTCACCAGGTGGGGCATCCCCATACACCGGGGACTGGGTACCACTGGCGTGGTGGGCATCATCAAAAACGGCACCTCCTCACGGGCGATCGGGCTGCGCGCTGACATGGACGCACTGCCCATGACGGAGCTCAACACGTTTGCCCATGCCAGCAAAATCCCGGGTCGCATGCACGCCTGCGGCCACGATGGTCATGTGGCCATGCTGCTGGCAGCCGCCCGCCATTTGGCGCGGCACCGCAATTTCGACGGCACGGTCTATCTCATCTTCCAACCCGCCGAAGAGGGGGGTGCGGGCGCCCGCGAGATGATGAAGGACGGTCTGTTCGAGCAATTCCCCATGGAGGCCGTGTTCGGGGCACACAACTGGCCTGGCATGAAAGCCGGACAATTTGCGCTGCGTGCCGGGCCGGTCATGGCCTCGAGCAATGAGTTCAAGATCACCATTCGCGGCAAGGGCTCACATGCGGCCCTGCCCCACAACGGCATCGACCCGGTGCCAATCGCTTGTCAGATGGTTCAGGGTTTTCAAACCATCATCTCCCGCAACCGTCGGCCAGTGGACCCCGGCGTGATTTCGGTGACGATGATCCATGCGGGCGAGGCCACCAATGTCGTGCCTGACAACTGCGAGCTTCAAGGCACGGTGCGCACCTTCACACTCGAATTGCTCGACATCATCGAAAAGCGGATGCAGGAAGTTGCGGAGCACACCTGTGCGGCCCATGGAGCCACTTGCGATTTCGAATTTCGCAGAAACTACCCGCCCACCATCAACCATATGCGTGAGACCGAGTTCACGCGCCAGGTGCTTGAGAGCATCGTGGGCAAGGAGAATGTGCTCGACTATGAACCCACCATGGGGTCAGAAGACTTCAGCTTCTTCTTGCAAGAAAAACCCGGGTGCTATTTCCATATCGGCAATGGCGACGGTTCGCACCGCGACGGTGGACATGGCCTGGGCCCCTGCATGCTGCACAACCCCAGCTACGACTTCAACGACGAGCTCATTCCCCTTGGGGCCACCGCCTGGGTCCGCTTGGCCGAAGCCTGGCTCAAAACTGCCTGAATCATTCCCCTCGTGTCCGTCATTGCGAACGCAGTGCAGTAATCCCCCCACTCATGAGTGCCGCCTCCCATTTTTCACAAACCTACGCGGAGGCCCGCCACCGCTTCATCCAGGCTGTCAGCCGCGAAGGCTTGTCTTTGAAGTCCCACATCCACCCTCGGCAAGGGTTCGACGGAGAAGATCTGTTCATGGATGTCGCCCGGTTGGGACCCACCAACGCCCGTCATGTGCTTCTATTGTCCAGCGCGTGCCATGGTGTAGAGGGCTTTTGCGGCTCAGGGATTCAAGTGGCCCTGCTGCATGACGCAGATTGGATGTCGCAGGTCCGGAAATCCCAAGTGGCCGTGGTGTGGATCCATGCCCTCAACCCCCACGGGTTTTCATGGTGGCGCCGTACGACCCATGAGAACGTCGATCTCAACCGAAACTTTGTCGACTTTTCTCAACCGCTGCCGCGCAATGCGGACTATGACGCCATTGCGCAAGCCGTCGTGCCTGACGAGTGGCCGGCACCGCAGACCGCGGAATCCACATTGGCAGCGTATGCGGCCGTCCACGGCGAGCGCGGTTTGCGCGCCGCCATCGGTAACGGGCAACACCACCATCCACAAGGTCTGTTCTTTGCGGGTCACAGCCCGACATGGAGTCACTTGACCTTGCGTCAGGTGCTTCGAGACCACGCGACATCGTGCGAGCGCCTGGGATGGATCGACTTTCACACGGGCCTGGGGCCTCGCGGGGTGGGGGAGCGCATCTTCGCCGGTCGCAACGACGCGCAGGCCCTGCATCGGGCCCGTCAATGGTGGGGGCTCAGCGTCACCTCCATTTTTGACGACTCCTCCGTGTCCACCCAGGTTCGCGGCACGATGGGACTGGCCGCTTATGAGGAAGCCTCCCAGGCGGAGTTCACCGGCATGGCCTTGGAATACGGCACCTGCCCGCCTGAAGTGGTGATGCAGGCGCTGCGGGCAGACCAGTGGATGCAAAACCATCCCGGCCGATCTGTATCACAAGGCGAGGCTATCCGTCGTCAACTGCGTGACGTGTTCTACGTGGATGCGGATGATTGGAAAGAACAAGTGTTCGAGCAAGGGCGAGAAGCCGCGTGGCAAGCGGTTCAAGGGTTGAGCCAGCTCATCTGAAGAAGATGATGGGCCCGCTCAAGCGGCCAACCACCCTGCAGATTGCAGCTGCGCCTGCACTTGCTCGCACTCCGTGAAGTGCACGGCCTGCCAGCCATGCTGTTGCGCGGCCTCTACATTGCCTGGATGGTCGTCAATGAACACCGTCTGCGAAGGGATGAGGCCAAAGCGCTGCTGGGCCAGTTCAAAGATCTCCCGTTCCGGCTTCATCAACCCCACGCGGCCCGAAAAGATGCCGTCGTCGAAATCCTTCAAAAACGAATTGACGCGCTCCAAATGGTCGGCATAGGGCTTGGGCATGTTGGAGAGATAGTACAGGCGATGACCCGACCGCTTCAGGCGATGCATCAAGGCGATAGTGGCTGTTTGTGGTTGCAAGTGCGCCGGGATGGCATCGATGACTGCGCGAACGCGGGAAGCCGGTGCCGCGATCCGCTGGGCAATGCGCTGTGCCAGGTCGGCCTCTTCCACCTGGCCCAAATCAAACAACGCCCAATCGCTTTGGGGTGTGAAGCTCTCGAAGATCTTCGCGGCCAATCCACGCGCAGCGGATTCGTCGGGAGCCAAATCAGGCACGACTTGTTGAAGCAACTCCAACGGGCGCCACTGGAACAACACCGCACCGAAATCAAACACCACCGAAGCGTCGCGACGCAAAGTCATTGCGCCGATTCCGGAGGTGGCCTGCGCAGACGCTCAAGCAAGCCCGACGTAGACCCGTCCAGTCCTTGTGTCTGGCCACTGACCAGTCGCGGCAATAGATCGTTGCACAGCGCTTTGCCCAGCTCCACGCCCCATTGATCGAAGGAGTTGATGCCCCACAACGCGCCACTGGTCCACACACGATGCTCGTAAAGAGCCACCAATGCGCCGAGCGAACGGGGGGTCAAAGCGTCCAAGATCAGGGTGGTGCTCGGACGATTGCCCGGGAACGTACGATGGTGCGCCAACGTGGCGCGATCAAAGTCCACGCTGGCGGTGGGCACGTTTTCATTCATAGCCACCTGAGTCGACTTGCCGAGCATGAGGGCCTGGCTCTGGGCCAGGCAGTTGGCCAGAAGCTTTTGATGTAGATCGGCGAGCGAGTGCGAGGCGTGCTGCACCGCGATGAATTCCACCGGGATGACATCGGTGCCCTGGTGCAACATTTGAAAATAAGCGTGCTGGCCATTCGTGCCAGGCTCGCCCCACACCACCGGGCTGGTACCAAAGGGCACCCGCTTCCCGGACATGTCCACTTGCTTGCCGTTGGATTCCATCTCGAGCTGCTGCAAGTAGGCCGGAAACCGCTTCAGCCCTTGGTGGTAAGGCGCCACGCTGCGCGACGTGAAACCATGGAAGTTTCGGTACCAGACGTCCAGCAGACCCAGCAGGACGGGCACGTTGCGCGACCAAGGCGCCTGCGCAAAGTGTTGGTCCATGGCATGTGCACCCGCCAAGAGCGCCCGAAAGTTCTCGGCGCCAATGGCGATGGCAATGGGCAGCCCAATGGCACTCCACATGGAATAACGTCCCCCCACCCAGTCCCAAAAGCCAAAAGTCCGGGTGATGCCAAACGCCGCGGCAGCCTGCAGGTTGGTGGTGACCCCCACAAAATGACGGGCGCGATCTTTTCCGCCTTGAGCGTCGAACCAATCACGCGCCGCATGGGCGTTGGCCATGGTCTCTTGCGTGGTGAAGGTCTTGCTGGCGATGATGAACAGCGTGCGCTCGGGTCGCAGCGACCGGAGTACTGGAGTGATGTCATGGCCATCGACGTTGCTTACAAAATGCATGCGCAGTGCGGGATGCACATAGGCATCGAGCGCGGGCACCGCCATTTGGGGCCCCAAATCGGATCCGCCGATGCCGATGTTGACCACATCGGTGATCCCACTGCGATCGATGTCTCGAACCTGCTCGGCATAGGCCAACATAGCATCGAGCACCTCATGCACTTGCGAGCTGTGGGTTCCCTGCCCCTTGGGCGCACGCAGCGCCGTATGCAGCACCGCCCGCCCCTCGGTCGGATTGACTGCTTCGCCTGCCAACATGGCCGCACGTCGCTCGGACAATCCACATTCCTCAGCGAGGTCTTGCAGGAACTTGAGCGTCGCGAGATCCAGTAAGTTCTTGGACAAATCCACGAACACTTCGGGCGCCTCGAACGACAAGGACCTGAACCTCATTCCATCTTGCCCAAAGGCCTCACGCAGGTTGAAGTCACGGCCATGGGCTTGAAAGTGCCCCGCCAAAGAGGCCCAGGCAGTCGTGTGATCACACCGGGGATGCGTCTTCATGCTGCGACTCACTTCAGGCTTGCAGGGCTTCGATCATGCGGTCGAGCTTGGCTGCATCCACCGCAAAAGCTCGGATGCCCTCGGCCAGCTTTTCCGTGGCCATCGCATCCTCATTGAGGGCCCAGCGAAAGCCGGCCTCATCCAGGGTGATGCGTTGCACCGGGGCCTGAAGCGCCGCTTGAGGGTCCAAGGATCTTGTCAGCGGTGCGTCACTGGCCTGCAAGGTGGCCAATAGATCGGGGCTGATAGTCAACAGGTCGCATCCTGCCAACGCCGTGATTTGACCCACATTGCGAAAGCTTGCGCCCATGACTTCGGTGGGGATGCCGAACTTCTTGTAATAGGTGTAGATACGGCTGACCGACTGCACGCCAGGGTCGTTCTCACCCGAATTTTTCTGCTCATCCCACGCAGGCCCCGCCGCTTTCTTGTACCAATCGTAGATGCGCCCCACAAAAGGCGAGATCAGCCGCACGCCGGCATCCCCGCAGGCCACGGCCTGACAAAAACTGAACAGCAAGGTCAGGTTGCAGTGAATGCCTTCACGCTCAAGCTCGCGGGCTGCTTCAATGCCCTCCCAAGTGGCGGCGATCTTGATGAGCACACGGTCTCGTCCCACCCCGCAGCGCTCATACAAGGCCATGATGCGGCGAGCTCTGGCCACGGTGCGCAACTTGTCGAATGACAGACGCGCATCCACCTCTGTGCTGACGCGCCCGGGCACCACCTTGAGGATCTCCAATCCGAAGCGCACCAGGACCTGGTCCACGATGTGCTCCAGGGGCTCGCCCCGATGCGCGGAAACAGTTTGCTTGAGCAGCGGCTCATAGTCGGGTTGCTGAACCGCCTTGAGGATCAGCGACGGATTGGTGGTGGCGTCTCTCGGCGCAAATTGGGCCAACTGCTTGAAGTTGCCCGTGTCCGCCACCACGGTGGTGAATTGTTTGATCTGTTCCAGTTGATTCATCGCCATACTCAGACTCTGTTCACATCATGGCGCCGGCAAGACCGACACCCCTTGCTCCATCCATTGCAGGGCCACGGGATGACCCACCTGCTGCCAGGGGGCATCGGACTGCGTGCACACCACAAACACCTCGCCCAGCTCGGTCTGGATGCGAAGTTCCAATACCGCTCCCAAATAGGCGCAGTGAGACACCGTGCCCGGCATTCCAGGCCCGCCGGATTCACGCACGACCCATGCTTGAGGTCGCACCGCCACGCGTACCGGGCCGGGTTCCACCGGTCGCCTCGCACGAGCCACCAGAGGACCCCGCCTGACATACCCCCGCTCGTCGGCCTGCGCATCAAAAATCATGGCCTCACCCATGAAGTCCGCCACGAAAGCACTGCCCGGCGTCTCGTAGAGTTCGCGCGGCGTGCCTTGCTGTGCAATCAGACCACGATCCATGATCACAATCTGATCGCTCACCGCCATGGCTTCGCTCTGGTCGTGCGTGACATAGGCCACCGTGAGAGACAGACGCTGTTGCAGCGCACGAATATCCTCGCGCATGCTGCGCCGTAACGCCGCATCCAAATTGGACAGTGGCTCATCGAAGAGCATGACGCTGGGCTCCAAAATAAGCGAACGCGCCACGGCCACGCGCTGCTGCTGACCGCCTGACAATTCCCCCGGCCATCGAGTCTCAAAACCCGCCAAACCCACCAGCTCCAAAGTCGAGCGCGCACGCGCATGCGCTGAATCCTTGCTCACACCTTGGACGATCAACCCGTAGCACACGTTGTCGATCACGTTCATGTGGGGAAAGAGAGCATAGCTCTGAAACACCATGCTTACGTCTCGCTGCGAAGGTCCCAGCGCTGTCACGTCATGCCCGTCGATAAAGATTCGTCCCGAAGTCGGCGCCTCCAATCCAGCGATCATGCGCAAGGTGGTGGTCTTGCCGCATCCAGAGGGACCTAACAACGTGGTCAAGCTGCCTTTGGGCATTTGCAGATCAATGCCCTGTACCACCAGTGGTGACTCGGCATCACCATATCTCTTGGTCACCTGACGGAACTCAATGCCCCAGCTCATGCCATCACTCCCGCAGGCGCCACTCGTGGATCGGACGATCGGCGGCCCAATTGCCGCTCTCCCACCAAGGCCTGGATCATCGCGGTAGCCAACGACATGAGCACGATCAAGACGCTGCAATAGGCCAGCGCCACCCCGTAGTCTCCGTTGCCGACACGGCCGATGATGTAAGTCGTGGCCAATTCATTTTCTGCCGTCACCAAAAAAATAACTGCCGACACCGTGGTCATGCTGCGCACAAAGCTGTACACCAGCGCAGCCACCAGTGCAGGCTTGAGCAGGGGCAACACCACGCGTCGTAACGTGGTCGCCGTACTCGCCCTCAACATGGCACTGGCCTCGTCCAATGACCGGTCCAACTGCTTGAAGCTGGCCGTACCGGCTCGCACGCCCACAGGGACGTTGCGAAATACAAAACACAGAATGATGATCAAGCTGGTGCCCGTCAACTCGAAGGGAGGCACATTGAAGGCGAGGATGTAACTCACGCCCAAGACCGTACCGGGAATGGCGAAGGCCAAAAGCGCCGAAAACTCAAA
>CAZCJB010000124.1:0-7226 GCA_964498795.1 uncultured Rubrivivax sp.
GCTGCGTTGCGCCTGCGCGAAGATTATTTGGCCATCGTCACGCTGGGCTTTTCGGAAACCGTGCGCTTGGTCTTGCAAGAAGAGCGGCAATGGACACACGGCGTGCAAGGTGTGCCGGGCATCCCGAAGCTGTTTGCGTCGTGGAGCGGCAGCGTGTCGGCCGCGGCCGTGATGGTGACCCTGATGGTGGCCGTGGCGCTGGCCGCACTGGCCGTGCATGCCCTCAAGTCCAGCCCCTTTGGTCGCCTGCTGCGTGCCATTCGCGACAACGAAGAGGCCGTGGTGGCACTGGGCAAAGATCCGGCCCGCTACAAGATTCAGGTGTTCATGGTGGGAGCGGCGCTCGCGGGCCTGGCCGGCGCGTTCTATGCGCACTTTTTGACCTTCATTTCGCCGGAGCAGTTCGTGCCCTTGGTCACCTTCTACGTGTGGATGGGCATCATCTTAGGGGGCGTGGGATCCTTGCGTGGCGCCTTGGGCGGCACCTTGTTGTTGGTGGCCTTCTTAGAGGGATCGCGCTTCTTGCGTGACCTGTTGCCAGGTGTGGCCGAGGTGCAAATGGCCAGCGTGCGTCTGGCCGTGGTGGGCTTGGCCATCATCTTGTTCGTGTTGTACCGACCACAGGGGCTGTTCGGCACCAAGGACGCAGCAGGCCGCTTGAAGGGGGGCGGCCGATGACCCCCTTGCTTCAAGCGCAAGAGGTGAGCGTGTCTTTTGACGGCTTTGTGGCCGTGGACCGTGCCCATTTCACGCTCGAGGCCGGTGGTTTGGTGGGCATCGCGGGCACCAACGGCGCGGGCAAGAGCACCCTGTTTGGCGCATTGGCGGGGCAAGTGAGTGTCTCCCACGGACACGTGCGGTTTGACCAGCAAGACATCACTCAATGGCCCCCTTATCGCCGCGCACAGCACGGCCTGGCCCGCACCTTTCAAGTGCCGCGAGAGTTCGGCAGTTTGAGCGTGCTCGACAACCTGCGCGCGGCCGCGCCCCATACAGCTCACGAGTCTTTGGCAGCGGCGTGGTGGGGTCGCACCGCCGCGCGACGTGCCGATGAGGCGCTGGCCCAGCAAGCCGATGAAGTCCTCTCGTTGACCGGCCTCACGCATATGCGGGAAATGCCTGCCGCGGCGTTATCCGGCGGTCAAAAAAAGTTATTGGAGCTGGCCCGTGCGTTGATGGGGAATCCCCGGTGCATTTTGTTGGACGAGCCCTTTGCCGGCGTCAATCCCGTGCTCATTGAGCAATTGCTCGACGTGCTGCGATCCATCCATGCCCAGGGCATTGCCCTGGTAATCATTGAGCACCACTTGCAGGCCTTGAAATCGTTGGTGCCGCGGCTGGTGGTGATGGATCAGGGGCGCGTGATCGCCGACGGTCCCCCGGCGCAAGTGCTGGACGACCCTCAGGTGCAATCCGCTTACATGGGTGGCATGACGGGCGGAGTGACGGCATGAATGCAGATCCGCGGGTGTTGGAGGTCGTGAGCCTGAAGGGTGGCTACGGCGCCGTGGACATCCTCCACGGCATTGACCTGCAAGTGAGTGCGGGCGAAATCGTCACCATCGCAGGCACCAACGGCGCAGGCAAGTCGACCTTGTTGCGGGGTTTGTTGGGACTCTTGCCGCGCTGCGAAGGCCATGTGAGGGTGAAAGGCCACGACGTCACCGCCTTGGACACCGAGGACCGGGTGCATGTCGGGTTGGCCTGTGTGCCTCAGGTGGCCAATGTCTTCGCCCATCTGTCGGTTTTGGAAAACCTGCATGTGGCAGCCGGAGGACGCATCAACACCAGGGACCTCGATCGCATCCTGACCGCATTCCCCGCATTGGCCCCGCGGCGTCAACAGATGGCAGGGTCGATGTCAGGCGGTGAACGCCAGCAACTGGCCTTCGCTCGCGCCTTGGTGCGCCAGCCCCAAGTGCTCGTGCTGGATGAGCCCACCGCCGCCCTGGCCCCCACGCTGGTGCAAGGCGTATTCGACCGCGTGCAAGCCCTCCCCGACTTGGGAGTGGCAGTGCTGCTGGTGGAGCAACGTGCACGCCAGGCCCTGGCCATCAGCCATCGGGGTTGCATCCTCGACCAAGGACGGGTGGTGATGAGCGGCCAGGCCAGCGCCTTGCTCGCACACGAAGGCATGGCCCGTTTGTATTTGGGCGCCTGATTCTCAAGCGTCGATCAGCCCCTTTTTGCGCAACATGGGCTCCACGTGAGGCGCCCGCCCGCGGAAAGCCGCAAAAGCCGCACGTGGCTCCAAGCTGTTGCCGCTGGCGTAGATGAACTTGCGCAACGCCGCAGCCACCTGGGGGTCGAAGGCATTGCCGGCCTCAACGAAGGCATCAAAGGCATCGGCATCCAACACCTCCGCCCAGAGGTAGACGTAATACCCCGCGGCGTAGCCCGCACTGGAAAACAAGTGCTGAAAATGCACCAGCCGGTGGTTCAATCCCACTCCATGCGGCAGACCCGCATCGCGCAGCATCTGCGCTTCGAAAGCGCACAGGTCTTGCGGTGGCTCAGGCATGGCATGCACCGCCATGTCCACCAAGGCGCTGGCGGTGTAACGCACCGTCTCATAGCCCTGATTGAACCTCCGGGCCCGCTCAATTCGCGCGATGAGGTCATCGGGGATGGCCTGCCCAGTCTGCCAATGCACCGCGTGGCGCTTGAGCACTTCACGCTCTTGGGCCCAGTGCTCGAAGAGTTGAGACGGCAACTCCACAAAGTCGCGCAACACCTGGGTGCCCGACAAGCGCTCAAAGGTCACTTGGCTGAGCAAACCATGCAAGCCATGGCCAAACTCGTGGAACAAAGTGCGCACATCGTCCAAGCCCAACAAGGTGGGCGCACCCGGAGCCCCTTTGGCAAAGTTGTTGTTGTTCAAGATGATCGGCAGCTCCGCAGCGCCGCCCGATGCACCGGGGACATTGCGGTTTTGCCAGCGCAAAGAGCTCATCCAAGCCCCGCTGCGCTTGCTCGAGCGGGCAAAGTTGTCTTGCAAGAAGATGCCCACCGCGGCCCCTGATGCATCTCGCACTTCGTAGGCTTTGACGTCTGGGTGGTACACCGGGAACTCTGGATGGTGCGCAAAGGTCAGACCAAACAGACGCCCCGCACATTCGAAGGCCGCCTGCACCACACGGTCCAATTGAAAGTAAGGTTTGACTTCGGCGTCGTCCACGGCATACCGTGCCACCCGCACCTTCTCGGCCCAATAGCGCCAGTCCCACGGCTCGATCACCCCGCCGGATGCTGCCCCGGCACCGACACCCGCATCGGCCATCGCCTCGCGCAGCATCTTGGCCTCACGCTCCACGGCCTGGAGAGCACGAGGCCACACTTCATCCAACAGATTCGCCACGGCTTGGCGGGTACCGGCCATGCGGTCCACCAAGGCGTAGTCGGCGTAGGTGGCATAGCCATGCAGCCGCGCCTGTTCGGCACGCAACACCAAGATCTGTCGCGACACCTCTCGGTTGTCGTGCTCGCCCGCATGTTCCCCGCGGCTCACCCAGGCGCGCCAAGCCTGCTCGCGCAAATCGCGCCGTTGCGAAAACGTCAGGAAAGGCACGATCAGGGAGCGGCTGAGGGTGATCACCCAGCCCTGCGCCACACCACGGTCTGAGGCCGCTTGACGCGCTGCGGCGCGCACAAAATCAGGCAGGCCCACCAAGTCTTCCTCGGTGTTCAACACCATTTGGTAAGACGATTCGTCGTGCAACACGTTTTGCCCAAACCGCGTGGTGAGCGTGGCAAGCTCTTCCATGACTTGGGCATAGCGCTGCCGGTCCTCGCCCTGCAAACGCGCACCGGCCATCACGAAATCAAGGTGCAAACGCTCCAAGAGCCGCTTTTGCTCGTCATTCAAGCCCAGTGTGTCACGTTGGCGGTGCAACGCCTCCAGTCGATCAAACAAGCGCGGGTTCATGAAGACCGCGTTGTTGTGGGCCGCCAGCGGCACGGCCATCTCTCGCTGAACTGCCTGAAGCTCGGGTGAAGTGTGCGAGGCCGTGAGGTTGTAAAAGACCGATTCAATGCGCCCCAGCAGGCGACCTGAACGATCGAAGGCTGCGACCGTGTTGTCAAAGGTGGGCGCGATCGATTGGCTCGCCAGCGCGTCCAGTTCGTCACGATGCGCTTGCATGGCAGCTTCAAAGGCCGGAGCAAAGTGTTCGGGTCGGATCTGATCGAACGGCGGCAGGCCGTGAGGCGTGTTCCACGATTGCAGCAGAGGATTTTCAGCGGTGATTTTGGATGCGTTCATGGGGGGTGCTCACTTGCCAGCTTTGATGGCGATTTCGTCGTCTTCGCGGTAACGCTTTTCTCCACACTCGGTCGTCCACTGCGCTTGCTTCTTGTTCAAGGTGTCAATCACGGAGAGCATTTGTTGATGGCTCTTGTTCCAGGCATCGATCCGCTTTTCATGGGCATCCACCTTGGCATCGTGGGCGTCGAGCACCCCGGGCGCGGTGCGGTCCAAGGTGGCCATGGCGTCTTTGAGCGCTTGCGTTTGCGCGATGATCTGCTGACGCTCAGCTTGGCTCGCCGCTTGGTCCTTCTCAAGCTGCGCACGCTGCGCGAGGATGTCATCTTTGTCTTTCAGGCACACCCGCAACTCTTCTTTGGAGAGCATAGACCCCGTCGCGGCCTGCGCCGACGAGGCCGCTGGCGCTGCCGTCGTAGGCTTCTTCGAGGCAGCAGACGTTACCGGCGTGGAAGATGTGCGGGCAGGCTTGTTGGGTGTGGCAGGCACCCCCTGGCCCCATGCGGCGCTCCCCAGGCAAAAAGCGCAAGACAGCACCAGAAAAGGCCCACGCATTGCTCGCGGCCAAGTCCAAGGAAATTTTTGGTGGATCGTCATGTGGGTCACGAATGAGGACGAAATGCGAGATGATGCCATTGCCGCGCGCCGGCTTCACACCGCGGCGCACAAGACCCTTCACACCTCACCGTCCATGGCCCTCAAATCCACCATCTACAAGGCCCATCTTCAAATTGCCGACATGGACCGCCAGGTCTACGTCGACCACCCGTTGACCTTGGCGCTGCACCCGTCGGAAACCGAAGAGCGGCTCATGGTGCGACTGTTGGCCTTTGCGCTTCAAGTGCCGGGCGATGACCACCGTGGCATGCTGCAATTTGCGCGCGGCCTGTCCGATGCCGACGAGCCCGACCTCTGGCAGCACGACTTGTCAGGCCAATTGGTGCACTGGGTCGAAGTGGGGCAACCCGACGAGCGTCGGCTCACCAAAGCTTGCGGCCGATCCGAGCGCGTCAGCGTCTACGCCTATGGCCATGCCGTGCCCATCTGGTGGGCCGGCATCGAAAACAAGCTCAGCCGCTTGAACCGTTTGAACGTTTGGCAATTGCCTCACGATCAGGCGCAAGCACTTTCCGCCTTGGCTCAGCGCTCCATGCAATGGCAGGTGACGATTCAAGATGGTCAGGTGTGGATCAGCACCGACCAGACCTCGGTCACCGTGACCCCGGTGCCTCTGAAAGTGGCTGACCTATGATGGAGGCATCATGCATCCATCTTCCAAAATCTTCACCCGTCTGCTCTTTGTGTCTTTGCTCAGCGCCATGAGTGCTTTTGCTTCGGAATCCTCCACGAAATCCCCTCAGGACCCCTATCTCTGGCTGGAAGACGTCTCTGGCGAGCGTGCGCTCCATTGGGTGCGCGAACGCAATGCCCAAGCGCGGCAGCAACTCGAAGGAGGCAGCGACTTTGCGAGCAGCCGGACACAAATTCGCGACGTGCTCGATTCGGCGGCTCGCATCCCGCAGATCTCACGCCGAGGCGACTGGGTCTACAACCTGTGGCAAGACGGTCAACATCCGCGAGGAATTTGGCGCCGCACCACTTTGCAGAGTTACCGAGCAGAGGCACCACAGTGGGACACGGTGCTGGATCTGGATGCGTTGGGCAAGGCTGAGGGTCAAAGCTGGGTGTGGGGCGGCTCCACCTGTTTGGGGCCCGACTACCGGCGTTGCCTGTTGCAACTCTCGCCTGGAGGGTCCGACGCCAAGGTGGTCCGCGAATTCGACACCGTCACCAAGACCTTTGTCTACGGCGGCTTTGTGCTGCCCGAGGCCAAGTCCAGCGTCGATTGGATCGACCAAGACACGATCTACGTGGCCACCGACTTCGGACCCGGATCACTCACTGACTCCGGCTATCCACGCGTCATCAAACGGTGGAAACGCGGTCAACCCTTGAGCGAGGCCGTCACGGTCTTCGAGGGTCGCAAAACCGACGTCTCCGCTTGGGTCTATGTGGACAAGACGCCCGGGTACGAGCGCACGGTGTTCGGCCGGTCGCCCGATTTTTTCACCACCGAGCAGTTTTTGTGGGTGGGTGACCGGCTGCAACCAATCTCCAAACCTGCGGATGCCCAGCTCACCTTCTGGGCTGATCAGGTGTTGATGCAATTGCGCAGCGATCTCGCCTCGCCCGCACAGACTTGGCCCAAGGGCTCGCTGCTGGTGGCTCCGGCCAAAGACTTTGTGGCGGGTCAAGCGCGGTGGCAGGCCTTGTTCACCCCCAGCGCCACGCGTTCGCTCTCAGGATTCACGCTCACCCGCACGGTGGTAGTCTTGAATGTGCTCGACAACGTGGTGGGGCGCCTGCAAGAGCGGAGGCGCGAAGGCGAGCAATGGCGATCGCGCGATGTGGCCACGCCCTCACCGGGTACGCTGCGTGCCACGGCGCTGCACGACCCCTTGATCAAGGCCGACCCTCTGGCCGAGCACTACTTGCTCAGCTATACCGACTTCCTCACCCCCGACACTTTGCAGCTGGCGGTGACCGGTCGCGATACACGCGAGACCCTCAAGGCCTTGCCCGCGTTTTTCGACAGCACGGGTATGCGCGTGGAGCAACGTTTTGCCACCTCCAAAGACGGCACGCGTGTCCCCTACTTCGTCATCTGGCCCAAGGGTGCCACCGCCGACGGCCGCAACCCCACGCTGCTGTACGGCTACGGAGGTTTTCGGGTGTCTCAACTCCCTTGGTATTCGGGCACCTACGGACGCGCCTGGTTCGCCAAAGGCGGTGTGCTGGTGGTGGCCAACATTCGCGGAGGCGGAGAGTTCGGTCCTGCCTGGCATCAGTCCGCAATCTTGTCGAACAAGCAAAAGAGTTATGACGACTTTGCCGCCGTGGCTGAAGATCTCATCGCCCAACGCATCACCCAAGCCAAGCAGCTGGGCATCCGCGGCGGCAGCAA
>CAZCJB010000125.1:0-7045 GCA_964498795.1 uncultured Rubrivivax sp.
TGACCCGGGTACTCGGTTTCGGTGACGATCTCGCGCAGTCTCGTCACGAAAAAGCCCTTTGGGCTTTGGCCGAAGAGTTGCTGCCGCACCGTCAAGTGGATCGATACACCCAAGGTCTGATGGACCTCGGTGCACAAGTCTGCACGGCTCGGCAGCCTCGCTGCCACACCTGTCCCCTTCAATCGGTGTGCGTGGCTCATGGCCAGGACCGTGTGCACGACTTCCCGGTGAAATCTCGGCGCCTCAAGCGTGGGCGACGGGTGAGTTCGTTGTGGTGGTGGCAGTATCGCGATCAGGTGTGGTTGGTTCAGCGCCCTGGCTCAGGCGTATGGGCGGGCTTGTGGTGTTTGCCGGAAGTGCCAGCGCAAGATCCTGTGATTGACGTTCCAGGGGCACTCCAGACCTGGCAAGACCATTGCGAATTCGAGCAGCTATCCCCTGTGGAACACGCACTCACCCACTTTGACTGGCTGCTGCTGCCTGCGCGTTATACCGTCACCTCCAGGCTGGGCTCCCAGCAGCGCCAAAAGTTGGAATGCGCGCTCGTCGATACCTTTGGTGCAGGTCGGTGGGTACAAGTAGACGATGCCCTGGCCCTGGGGCTTCCTGCGCCCGTGCGCAAGCTGCTGGAGCGCATTTGATCAATCGCGCAAGATTTGCTTCTGCCGCAAAAACTTGTCCACCAGCTGCAATCTCAGACTTGGCGATTCGAGCTCCATGAGCTTTTGTTTGGCGCCCAACGAAATCGGAAGGATTTCGCACCACCGGTTGGCCACCCACCCGGCATCCTCCAACTGCATGGGCTCGACAAAAGGGTGGTGGCCTTCAGCCTGCAAGCGCGCGGCAGCTTGCGCCAACGCCTCTACGGCGCGCCGCATCGCTGCGGCCGGAGCCTCGACCTCATCGGGAGCTACCCATTCTGTCAACGCTGCCCACAACCCATTGGATTCTTGCCTTGGAGCATCGAGCAGTCGAAACCGCTGTTGTCCGATACACCGGATGTGCAAGATCCCCACTTGCTTGGCATCGACGTCCTGGATCAGGGCCTGCACGCCCACTGTTTCGGTCCGAATGGTCCGAGAGGGCGAGCCCGCCTCTGATCCTTGGGTGAGGCACACCACGCCAAAGGGTCTTTGCTCACGCAGACATTGGCTCACCAGATCGAGGTAGCGCGCCTCGAAGATTTTGAGGGGCAACAAGCCACCTGGAAATAACACCGTTTGCAAGGGAAACAGCGGCAGGCGTTCCACGTTTGACTGGTTCATTCGGCGGCACCGGTGAGTTCCCGGTGCCGCAGCAGTGTGGTGTGATGACCTGAGAAGCGGCGGGCCAATTCTTCGGCCGCGTAGGGGGATCGGTGCTGTCCACCCGTGCATCCCAAGGCGACGGTCAAATAGCTGCGAAGATCGCTTTCAAAGCTGGGCACCCAACGCCGTAGAAAGGTTTCGATTTGCGCCAACATCTCCACCACTTCGGGCTGGGCTGACAAATAGTTTGCGACCGCGTCATCGCGTCCGGTGTGAGGACGGAGTTCGCGGATATAGAAAGGGTTGGGAAGCACGCGCAAGTCAAACACAAAGTCGGCATCCAGCGGCACACCGTGTTTGAAGGCAAACGACTCAAACACCAATGTCAAGGACGAGCCCGTGGCACCGACCAAATCTCTCATCCAGGTTCGCAACTGTGCAGGTCGCAAGAGGCTGGTGTCTATCACGGTGGAGATCTCGCGCAGCTCAGACAGGATATTGCGCTCCAATTCAATGGCCTCTACCAACGCTCGAGCCGCATCCCCTGTGTGGGCCGTGGCAGACAGCGGATGGGGACGCCGAGTCTCGGAGAACCGGCGCACCAGGGCATCAGTGGCCGCATCCAAGAAGATCGTGCGGATGGCCACCCCTTCGTCTTTCAGGGTGTGGATCAAGGGCAGCAGATTCGGCAGCGATGTGGCGGTTCGCACGTCAACTGCGACCGCCACCTTGCGAGTGAAGCGCTCTTGCTCCAAGCGGATGAAATCGCGCAGCAATTCTGGCGGCAGGTTGTCCACACAGAAATAACCGGCATCTTCCAGCGCATGCAGGGCCACTGACTTTCCCGACCCCGAAACTCCCGTGACGATGATGACGTCGGCCTTCATGGACCCCCCAACAAGGTCTGGGCATGCGCCTTCCCTGAAAGACGTTCGCCGCCCAGCATCCGCGCGATTTCGGCCACCCGGGCTTCGCCCGACACCGCAGCGACCTCACTCGTGGTCACGCCACCTTTGGAGCTCTTGGTGACTACAAAGTGGCTGTCGGCACAGGCCGCCACCTGGGCCAAGTGGGTCACGGCAAACACTTGAGCGCTGCCACCGAGCTCTTTCATGAGGCGGCCCACTGTGTCAGCGACGGTGCCACCCACACCCGCGTCAATTTCGTCGAAGATGAGCGCCGGCACGGATTGTGTACGCCCACGCGCCGTGGTCACGGCAATCGCCAATGCCAAGCGAGACAGCTCGCCCCCAGAAGCCACTTTTACCAGGGGCTTTGGCGTGGAGCCTTCGTGGCCGGCCACCAAAAATTCCACGGTCTCCAGCCCGTACGACTGAGGGGCCTCGTGTGTCACGGCTTGCAAAGCCACATCGAAACGTCCACCGGACATGCCAAGTTGCTGCATGGCTTGCGTGATGCTGGCTGCCAAAGCCGGGGCAGCCTTTTTGCGCAGGGCGGACACCTGCTGGGCCCGTGCCTTCCAGACGTCCAGAGCTTTGAGCGCGTGAGCCTGCAGAGCTTCAAGATCGGTCGAGGCTTCAAGTGCCTGCAACTGAAGTTGCCAGGACTGCAGCAATTCAGGCAGCTCAGCAGGTGGCCGTCGAAACCGCCGGGCCAGGTTGATCCAGCTCGACAAGCGCGCGTCCAATTCAGCGAGCCGTTGAGGGTTGGGGTCGTTGTGGCCGAGGTAAGACTTCAGCGTGTGTGCCGCATCCTCAAGTTGTGCCTGTGCGCCTTGCAACACCTCCACCACATTGGCCAACGAGGCATCCAAAGTGGAGGCCTCTTCCAACGCGTCCAAGGCTTGGCTGGTCAGGCTGTCGGCCGCTCGTTCGTCTTCGCAGATCGCTTGGAGGGCGGCTTGCGCCGCTTCCAACAAACTTTGTGCATTGGCCAGACGCTTGTGTTCTGCATTCAAGTCGTCCCATTCCTGGGCGCCTGGCGAGAGCTTTTCAAGTTCCGCCACCTGCCACTGCAAACGCTCGCGCTCCTGCGCCAAGGAGTCACTTTGTGCTCTGGCCCGAGAAAGGACTTCAGCCGCAGCTTGCCAACTCTGCCAAGCCTGTGTCAGCGCGGAGGTGTCGATGCCCGCTTGGGCGTCGAACAACTCGCGCACCGCAGCGGGCCGCGTCAGACTTTGCCAGGCATGCTGACCATGGATGTCCAACAGGTGGTCAGCCGCCTGACGCAATTGGGCCGCCGTGGCCGGTGCACCGTTGACCCATGCTCTGCTCTTGCCCTGAACATCCACCACCCGTCGCAGCAGCAGAGTGTCGCCGCCTTCAAATCCTGCCTCATCGAGCCAGGCGGACAGCGAGATGGGCGTGTCAAACTCTGCGGAGATGTCAGCACGTACTGCGCCCTCGCGCACCACCCCCGATTCGGCGCGCGAGCCCAAGGCCAGTTGCAGTGCATCGATGAGGATGGACTTGCCAGCCCCGGTCTCACCGGTGAGCACGGTGAAGCCCGGTTCAAAGTCCACGTCCAGCGCAGAGACGATGACAAAGTCACGCAGGGAGAGCCGGCGCAACACTACACGCCCCCTTCGTACCAGCGCAACTTGCGTCGCAGTGTGGCGTAATAACTCCAACCGCGAGGGTGGAGAAAGCGTACTTGGTGCTTGGACCGCCTTACCCGGACCTGGTCCCCGTGGAGCAGGCTGGCCAGGCTCTGCATGTCAAAGTTGGCAGACGCGTCTCGGCCGGCCACGATCTCGATGCAAATCTCACCATGGTCGGGCAGCACAATGGGGCGATTCGACAAGGTATGGGAGGCGATCGGCACCACCACCCAACCGCCAATGGCTGGGTGCAAGATGGGCCCCCCCGCCGACAGGGCATAGGCAGTGGATCCGGTGGGCGAGGAGACGATCAAGCCATCGGCCCTCAGATTGGCCACAAAGTCGTCGCCAATGTCGACCTTGAGCTCCACCATGCCGGCCGTGGCGCCCCGACTCACCACCACGTCGTTCATGGAAAGACCTTCAAAAATGCAATCGCCCTCCCGCCACACGCCGCCTTCAATCATGGAACGGTGG
Source organism: uncultured Rubrivivax sp. (assembly GCA_964498795.1). GTDB lineage: Bacteria > Pseudomonadota > Gammaproteobacteria > Burkholderiales > Burkholderiaceae_C > Rubrivivax. Next base: position 4,285 of record CAZCJB010000125.1, read on the forward strand.
TCTTCCTCGAATTCACCACGGATCATGGGGGCCAAGACCTCGCGGAATTGATCCATCCGAATGTCGGTGATAAAGCCCAGGCGTCCTTGATTGATGCCAACCAACGGAATGTTGTAGCGGGCCAACTCTCGGCCAATGCCCAACATGGTGCCGTCGCCTCCGACCACCACTACCAGGTCACATTGGGTGCCCATTTGGGCCGTGCTGAGCGAGGCGTCGCTGCTCACCCCCGTTGCAGCCGCGGTCGCGCTCTCAAATGAAACATCCAGCCCTTGATCTTCAAGGAAATGAGCCACATCTTCCAAGGCTCCGCGGATGCCTTGGGCTTGGTACTTGCCGACGATCGCGGCATGACGGAATCGGGCGGACATGAAGCGGATGATGACACACCAGAGGCAACTTGTGACCTGGGTCAACGCCCCCCTGGTGAGGGCCCTCCCTTGGGTTCCTTCGGCGGCCCCCTCCCAGGGGGGGCGCCATCTTCGTACAATGAGCTGGCCATGCTGGACGATCGCGCCAAAACATTGCTCAAGACCTTGGTCGAGCGCTACATCGACGAGGGTCAACCTGTGGGGTCGCGCACTTTGTCGCGCGCCTCGGGTCTGGACCTGTCGCCCGCCACCATCCGCAATGTGATGAGCGATTTGGAGGAGCTGGGTTTGATTGCCAGCCCTCACACCAGCGCCGGGCGTGTGCCCACAGCGAGGGGGTACCGTGTGTTTGTGGACACCATGCTCACTGCCCGCCCGTTGGATCCCACACTCCAGGGTGGCGAGCTGCCGGCTGAGCTGCGCGCGGCTCGCGAGCAAATTCAGCCCGACCAGCCTCAGCGTGTGATCACCCAGGCGGCGCAGCTTTTGTCCAGCCTGTCGAGTTTTGTCGGCGTGGTCACGGCGCCGCGCAAGGGCAGCGTGTTTCGCCACATTGAATTTTTGCGCATTGGGGATCGCCGTGTGCTGGTCATCATGGTGTCGCCCGATGGCGATGTTCAAAACCGGTTGATCTTCACGGCTCGCGATTACACACAGTCCGAGTTGGTCGAAGCCACCAATTACCTCAATAGCCACTATGCAGGGTTGACCATTGAAGAGGTGCGTGAGCGCCTAAAGTCAGAGATCGAAGCGCTGCGCGGCGAAATCGCTGCACTCATGGAAGCGGCCGTGCAAGCCGGGACTCAAGCCATTGCCGAAAGCTCCGACCAGGTGGTGGTGGCCGGTGAACATCACTTGCTGGATGTGCAGGACTTTGGCAATGACATGGGGTCGTTGCGCAAACTTTTCGGGGTTTTTGAGCAGAAGACCGAGCTCATGCGCCTGCTCGATGTCTCCAGCCGCGCTGAGGGCGTTCGCATCTACATTGGCGGCGAGAGCCGCGTGGTCCCGTTTGAAGAGTTATCGGTGGTGACGGCTCCCTACGAAGTTGACGGTGTGGTCGTGGGCCGCCTGGGCGTCATAGGTCCCACCCGCATGCATTACGACCGCATGATCCAGATCGTGGAAATCACGTCGCGATTGATGACGCATGCGTTGAGTCAAAAGTGAGTGTGGAACTCACCAAAGCCTCATGAGCGCTTGGCCAGCGACTCATTGAAAAATCTGACCATCTCTTTCAATGAATCCTCTCGAGCGGGTTCGGTGACGCCGTAATGCGCGCCATACTTGCCACAGGATTTCCAAACCTTTGTTGCGAAACTGGCCCAACCTTCCTCGGAGGTTGCGCCCGAAGTTTTCTCTCTGATCACACCGCCATCATCAATCGAAGCGTTGCAGACCCCATAGTTCTGCACACGCCCCAGCCACGTGACCCCGGGGGCGTCTGAAACCCAGCCGTGGTGGGCCCCGGCCACGATCCGGGCCGATGCTTTGGCGCCCGCCAATCGCAGCCGATCAATGAAGGGGACGCACTGCGCGGCAGGCGTGTAGTCGTCTTTTTCACCCATGAGAACCAGGGTAGGAGCGGATGTCGGTGTGGGGTTGAGAATGGTCGTTGAGCAACCAGGGTAGAAGGGCAGATGCGCTGCAAATTGCAGTTCTTTGAGGTTCATGGCCTGCAGGAACTTACGCTCCTGAGTGAAAAGGGCCACCGTGCCACCTCGTGAAAATCCCGTGATGCCAATTCGTAAAGGGTCGATTTTTGGGTGCGCAGCCAAGAATTGCAACGCAGCGAATCCGTCAGTGACCGATGAAGCCATCGGTACGGTTGCCTGATTGGTCGAGGTCTCCTTGACACCTCTGGCTGTGAAGCTATCGACGATGAAGGTGGCGATGCCGGCCTCATTGAGTCGGCGAGCGACCAGGTTCTGCATCCAAGCCTGAAAACCGCCGCTACCGGGGATGATGACCACCGCCGGAACTTGACCGGTGGCGGTCGGGAGTGCCAGAAATCCATCCAAGTCCACTGGGTGCTTCAGGTACCTTGCGTTCAGAATATCAGCATAGTCTTGGGGCGTGTAGCTGCGAAAGGTGAGCCTTTCGGGAGTCTGGGCGTGGGCCAAAATGGACGCAACGGCCAGAAGAATCATCGCTATCGCCTTGACCCTTAGCGCAGTCCTGCTCATTGCCATTTGTGCCTCCGATCAATGGGCAAGGTCATTTCCTGCCGCAGTCTAGAATTCTGCCCTAGGCGGGCCGTTAGCTCAGTTGGTTAGAGCAGAGGACTCATAATCCTTTGGTCGTTGGTTCAAGTCCAACACGGCCTACCACCCTGCAAAGGTACAACCCGAAGAGATAGTTAACGGTTTGTACCGGTCACATGGTTAACA
>CAZCJB010000126.1:0-5863 GCA_964498795.1 uncultured Rubrivivax sp.
CATCCCGACCGAGTTGAGCTCGGTGGCGCCCAGTGACTTTGCGCCGGCCGTCGTTTTCACCACCTTCGAAGACTACGCGGATCTCGCCAAAGCCTACCAAGCGGGTGCCCGACCGCGGTCGGAGCCCACGCCTGCCATCCGACAATTTGCCCTAGACCTCACCGCACAGGCGCAGACGCCGCGCGACAAGGTGCGCGTGCTCTACAACTGGGTCAGCCGCCACATTCGCTATGTCTCGGTGTCCATCGGCGCAGGCGGCTATGTGCCCCATGATGCTCAAAGCATCTTCGATCATCGTTATGGCGACTGCAAAGACCACGTCGTCATTCTTGAAGCGCTCTTGCGTTCGGTGGGCATTGAGAGCTCGCCGGTGCTGATCAACGCGGACAAGGCCTATCGCCTGCCCCCTGTGGCTGTGCTCAGCCCGTTCAATCACGCCATCACCTATGTGCCCAGTCTTCATCTCTTCTTGGACTCGACCGCCCGATTCGCACCCTTGGGCACGCTGCCCGAAGAGGTCGAAGACAAGCCTGTGTTGATCACCGCCAGTGGCCAGTTGGCCCACACGCCCAGGCCCGACCCCACGCTCGACATCACGCTCACACGCTCACGCCTGCAGGTGACACCCTCGGGCAGCGTCGTCGGCACTTCATGGTCTACCTCGGGGGGCAGCACCCAGGTGGCCTCACGGAGCGCGTGGTCAGCAAGCTGCTGGCGAGGCACGGCGAGACCGGCACCGGAGAAATCAACACGCCAGACCCTCTCGACCTGGATTCCGATTGGCGGGTCGAAGCCCGTTTTGAGCTTGACCCGGTGGTCAACGTGCCCGGGCCGAGCGCCATGACCATCCCCATCGGCCTGGGTCCAGCCGACTTGCATGATCTGAAGAAGGTCAGGATTCAAGGCCTGCGGGCCTTGGAGTTTGCGTGCTCCAGCGCGGCCACCTATCGAGATGAAATTGAACTGCGCTTGCCTCCCAAGGTGGTCATTGAGCGTATTCCTCGCAATACCTCGATCAAACTGGCGACCATGGCGTATTCAGCCCAATACCGCCGCCAAGGCCAGACGGTCTGGGTGGTGCGTCAGCTAACCGTGGACCGCGGACGGTCGGTGTGCAACGCCCGCGACGAAAAGGACTGGGCGCAAGTGCACGCAGTGTTGCAACGTGATTTGCGTGCGCAGGTATTTTTCAAATAAGCAGCGCGCTCTGGTATGACTCGCATACAAGGATCTCGCATTTTGCAAGCCCCTTGCTGTGGCAAGTGCTACAAATCTCCCCAATACGCCTCGATGAACTTTTCCGCCCGAGAGTTCTGGACCGATGGTTGGCGAGAAGCCTCGTTGATGCCCAATGATGAGGGGCTTCGACAATGCGACTGCGGTCAATACCTGGTGGAGAGCTCGCTTGCCCACATTGCAACCGTGGAGAGCTCAGATCTGGGTCACCTGCTGCGGGTTGCTCCGAGCGATCTTGAACATTGCATCGCCACAACCACCGACGAGGACGTTGAAGTCGCGGCAAGGCTGGAATATTGGCGCCACCTCAATCATCCCTACCGGCAGAAATATCGCCTGCATCGCGACAAAGAGGAGGCCCAGACACGGGCACGATGGGAGGCAAGTCGTGTTGCCACAAGAACATTCTGGGAACGATTGCTGAGGACGCCCATTCCAAGGTACGAACGACCCAACGATGCGCCGTTCACCTACCCGCCCTATGAGCCCACAGTCAGTCAGATGCGCAACATGGAACGGTTAAGCGAAATTCTCAGCAGGAGAACCGCACAGCGGCAGGGTGACTACGCCTGGGTATTGGCTGAGTTGTACCGAGAAATGGGGCGGGCATTTCATGATCGCGCCGAAGCCATGTTATTGACCTGCAACACGGTTCATCGAGAGCACCCTCGCCTCTATCAAATGCTTCGCAACCTCATTGAAGAAGGTGAGTCTGCACCTATGCGCTATCACGGGTAAGTCAATGCCTCGAGCCTGCAATTCAAATACTCGGGGAGATCTTTTCGATCGTCAGCGATTCAATGATGGTATTTCCTCGGACCGCGACATACCCTCTGCGCAATTCCTCAAGACCCCAGTCGGTCTGGCCTTGCAACTCGAAACTCCAGACCTTATCGGACGGTTGGAGTTTGCGAACGAACGATTCCCATAGTGGATTGAGGTGCCCAAATGGAAGATCGGGTACGGCACCCAACGGATCAACCACCCGTTCTCTTTGCTCGATTTCCGTCAAACGAAGCTCTTCGAGTAAGTGCTCGCGCTTGATGGTGAGATGCGCGTCATCGCTTTCAAGCGCGTTGAATACTTTTCGGTCCTGCAACTCTCGTCGGTCTCGATAGATTTGAAGAATCAGCATGACCAATGCAACAGGCCAAACCACGATCACTGCCAACCCCGCAAGTGCAGGTGCCACCACCCTCCCAAGAATGCGATATCGCAAGGTCCTTCTTTCGGGATGGAAGAGATCCATGGTCTCACGCACCCAAGGCGACTCTTTGCGCCAAGATTTCATGTGTTGAATGAGCATGCCGGCCAGCACCATCACTCCAACCGTGCCGTAGGCCCACATCACAGTCGCTAGATTCATCATTGCACCCTTTATCCGGAAAAATGAGCGCGTTGCGGCCTATTACTCTGAGGCAATATTTCCCACACCTGACCGCGTCTGACGCGAACGACGAGATCACTCGCAGCACTGTTAGGGTTTCGGTCCGGGTCATCGGGCAGCGCGTTCACTTCCCGCAAGGCCTGGAGTCGCAGATCTCCGCTGTACCAGTGTGCAAAGACTCTGTCGCCGAATCCAGGAAAAAATCTTTCCGTTGATATGTTGGGATCATCTTCATCAGATCCCATGAGTTTTCGCAAATAGAGCCTGTCTTGGGTGATTTCCCATTCACCGACATAACCACGCCACAACGCTGAACAAACAGAATGAGGTGACGGCTCTATCCCCATAAGCTCAAAGTAAACGTCCAACGGCTCAGCAAGCATGTCGTACGTCTTACCTCGGAACAGAATGGTTTCAGGAATTTGTGTGGTCATGGTTTGAAGTACGCCCAACGGCGTCCGTTCCAGTGCATCCCGATGAAGATCCAGCACTTCATCGACCGATGCTCACTGAGTTGCCGAAAGGCAGCTCTCTATTTTTTTGGTCTTGATGAGTCAATAACCAAATCACCGGATTGGATGGCGCCACCTCTGGGTAGGTGCCCTGTCCGTCAGTGACATACATCACCACAGCATCTGGCGCGTTGGATTTCACCCATTCAAACACGGGCCTGAAATCGGTACCGCCGCGGCCCAAGAGGCTCATGCGCTGGGGCACTTCCATGCCGTCGAGTGCCTCGTAGGAAGTCACCGACTGCACCTTGGCGTCCGCCTGCAGCACCGAGAGTTTGCATGGAAAGGTCTCTCTGAAGGCTTGAAGTTCTCCCACCATCTCGCTCAGCACCTCATCGCTCATGGAGCCTGAGGTGTCAATGGCAAAGACCACCTGCGCCGGGGCGGCCATGCTGGCACTGGGCATGAACAACCCCCGGTGCACATGACGCTTGCTGAACGGGTAGCTCGTCCAGTCGCCTTTGATCCGGTCTGTCAGCCACGCCCGTAACAAGGCCCGCCAGTCGATATGCCGCTCATTGGCCGCCTGGCAGTGCCCCGCGAAAGCAGCAGCGACGCTGCCCTCCAAGCGAGTCATGGCATCGTCCCGCAATTCTTTGCGCAGCTCATCCAACTGCTGTGGGTCTGGCGCCTGAGGATCGCGCCAAGGTCTCACCTGCGGGTCAGTGGGATCGACCAAATCCTCTCCCAGGTCGGGCAGCTCCCCCGCATGGCCGTCTCCCAAAGACCTTGAGTCAGAGGCAAGGGGTTTGATCTTCTTGAGCGCCTTTTGCGGCTGGTGAGGGTCGAACCCCATGGCTTCAAAAATCTGCTCGGCCGTCATGCCCTCAAAAGTCTTGGCCAGCAAACCGCCACGCGGCAATTTGAACCCCTGCTCCACCAACAACAGGTTGATGGCGAAGTCGCAGGCCACATTCCAGGGCTTGGCGCCTTTGTTGCCGCGGCGATGGGCATGGTCAAAGAGTACGTGCAACACCTCGTGGGCGAGCACGCCGCGTATCTCCTCATCTTTGAGCGTCTGCATCCACGCAGGGTTGTAGAACAAGTGATACCCGTCGGTCGACGCCGTCTTGCACCACGTACTTTGGGGCACACACACGACCGGCAGGCGCATGATGGATGACGCCAAGAAGGGCAAAGACAGGCTCAAGCGAATCCTCGCTTTGAGCACCCGCTCGGCAGTGCCGGCCAGGTCCACACGCACGGGAGCACGGTTGAGCGGCGACTTCTTCGGAGCCATCACATCACCGAGAAATCAGGTGGCCGTGTAATTTGATGAACTCTCGGTAACCCGGCTCGCGCATAAAGCCAGGTCGCGCCTTCATCATGTCGCGTGCCAGCACCACGGCAAACTCCGGCGGCAATTTGGACAGCAGCACTGCGCTGGCCTGACTCACCGCCTGCTCGTCGGCATGAAACGCGAGCCAAGACGTCAACAAATAAATGCCATCAATGGTGTCAGGCACCACCGCCTCGCCTGGCGCGCTCAGAAGTTGGCGCACCAGGTCGCGCATGTGTTGTTCGTTCACCGATTTTTTGACGAATGCCGCGAACTCCACCGCGGCACCTTGCCCCACGATGCCGGGCAGCACGTCGGTGCAGGCCTTGTGACCTCCAAACGCTTTCATCACCTCGCTGGCCATCTCCCAGGACCGGGGCGTGGGGTAGGCCACCTTGTCTTCGGGTTCATCGCACAACAACTTGGGCCGCACCCCCACAAAAGACACCACCAGCGGGTCGAGGCGTTTTTCAATGGCCCACGCCCGCCAATCGTCCACGTCGGTCTCCAAGTCCAAGTGCACGAATCGGTTCGACAATGCGCTGCTCATGCGAAACGTCACCGCTCGGTCTTGCTGCCTGTTGCCCGCCGCCACCATCCACCACCCGGGCGGCAGCTCGTACTCGCCCACGCGCCGGTCCAACACCAACTGGTACAAGCTCGCCTGCACCAAAGGCGGCGCTGCATTGATCTCGTCCAAAAACAAAATGCCAGGCGGGTCACCGGCTTTGGGCAAAAAGGCGGGCGGGCACCACACGGCGCGCCCCGACTCGATGGCAGGGATGCCACGCAAATCGGTCGGGTCGAGCAAGCTCGCGCGCAGGTCCACCACGGGCAGCCCCCGGTCACGGGCGATGGTGTTGACGATCGAGCTCTTGCCAATGCCGGGTGGTCCCCACACAAAGGCAGGCCAACGCTGGCTCAACAACGACTCCAACACTGACTTCAATCGCGAGGGCTTCATACAGGTTCTTTCAGATTCGCTTCATCAAACGCAGCCGTGTAGGCATACAGGGGGTGAGAGACGAGCGCCCAAGGCAGCGCTTGCATCAGAGCGCGGGCACACGAACTTGGCACCGGCACGTCGCGGCTGCTGCCCCCAAAGTGATGCCTGATCGCACCCTGCGGGTACAGCCACCCAAGGGCAATGGATCCCGGCTCCAACAGGTCCGGCATTGGCCCCAGATACTTAAAGAAGCCACAATCCAAGTGCAACCACGCGCGTTGCATGGATGCCGCCTGCATCTCCATCACCCACTCCGGGCGCAAGCCGTCGCTGTATCGCAGGCGCACACTCTCTCCTTCCCATCGCCACACCAGGTCCAAACGGCCCAAATCGCGCGCCACACGCCCTGAGGCCTTGAGCAGTTGCATGTGCGCATTGACTGTCAAAGGCGCCTGAGTGTCGCTGCGGTAATTGGGCTTCAAATGAGGGACAAAGCCGCTAGA
>CAZCJB010000126.1:5873-6241 GCA_964498795.1 uncultured Rubrivivax sp.
CCTGGCAAGGGCACTCGCAAAATGGGCCATGATTTGGCGGTCCCTTTAAACACCTCCAGGAGAGCGGCCACTTGACTTGCCTCCATCAACTCCCAACGCGGCTCCAGGTAGGACCGCACCTCGTCCACGTAGCGCGGCTGGCCGTAGCTCATCAAAAAGTACCCTGCCGGCACTTTCATGCCCTCGCCACAAAAGGCGAGCGCTGACGAGTTCGGGTCCAAATGTGTGGCGCACAAAATATCGAGTTCGTTGCGTCTGAAAGGCACGATGGCTCTGGGCATGCCCGACATCGCCTGTTGCCGAAGTTCGGTGCCCCACGGGTTCGTTTGGTTTTGCGACAAGGCCCGGTGCAAGGCCTGCCTTACCTG
>CAZCJB010000126.1:6251-7000 GCA_964498795.1 uncultured Rubrivivax sp.
ATATCAGGTAGGCCAGCGCAGCGGGCAGCGGCACGCTGGCCTCGGGGTACCGCATCTCTTCGACGGTCATAGCGCGCTCCTGCGCATCAAGGGCTGCACGGCCTTCCATTCGGGCGTTCCCTCGCAAGGCTTTACCCATGCCGCCCAGCTGGCGTCCCTGCGCTGCTTCCAGCTGGTGCGTACGCTTTCTTCAATGGAAATCCGCGCCAGCTCGCGCAAGGCCCAGGCACCGCCCACTTGCCGAGCTTCAGCCTGAGCCATGCATGTCAGCCAGGGGCGGGCATCGGGCAATTTCGCCAGCCGTTGCGCCAGCCGGCCGCGACCGCTGTGCCCAAACGGGCTGATGGCCTGTGCAAATTGCTCCAAAGGCAGTTCGTCCCAGGCTTGCGAGTCGTGCGCAATCACGTGTCCCAATCCGTGAGCAATCAGTCGAACCTGCAACGGCAACGGCCAGCTGCGGCGAATGGCGCAGAGGTCTTGGTAGGGCAAGCCGCCTTGTCTGACTGAGGCCTTGATCTCCCCCGAAATCAGCCGCTCGGCGATTTGTTCGCTGGTCAAGGTCCACCAGGGCGGCAGGGCTTGCGGAGTGCCGCGCTGCAAGAATGCAAACGCATCGGCGGACATGGGCTGCCACGGTCCAAATGCAGCGTCCATCGCAGGGTGCTTGAAGTCTTCAATGCCCAAATTCCAAGGCTCTTTGGCCAACCGTTTGATGGCCTCGCGCAAAGTCGGGCTGATGGCAATGTCCG
>CAZCJB010000127.1:0-6998 GCA_964498795.1 uncultured Rubrivivax sp.
AAGGGGTGGCCCTTTGATGCGCCGCAATTCCTGCTGCTGAACATCGCTGTCGGCGGTGACCTGGGAGGATCGGTCGATGACACGATCTTCCCCGTCACCATGGAGGTCGACTACGTCAGGGTGTATCAGGCATCCCCTTAGCGCGACCAATACACCGCGTCGATGTAGATCTTGGTCTTGTCGTTGTAGTTGCTGGCTTTGCCCGTCACCCCATAGCGGTCGGCAATCACGAAGGGGCTGGCGACTTTCGTCAAGTCCAGCTTGGAGGCCGCCGAACTCTGGCAACAACTGGCCTTGGCACCCTTGGCGATGATGTCCACCATCGGGATCGACACTTGGCGCCAGGTGCCGTCATTCTTGTAGCCATAGCTGTTGCTCGACGGGTCCACCGCCAAATACACGTCATAGCCCGTGCCATCTAGGGTGGAGCCTGTGAAGAAGCCAAACTCCAGCTTGCCGGGGTAGGTCGTCTTGATGCTGAAGTTCAAGCGGCCATTGGCAAAGTTTGACAGGTCGGCGGTGGCCGATGGGATGTTCAGAATCAGCCCCCAGCCCCACGACGTCGGAGAGGGGCCCACCTCGTAGTAATGGTTGGTGCTGGCCACATCCCCGGTGCTCTCGGTGGTGGTCCCTTCACCGGCAAAGGCGGTGGCCGGAGAATCCCAACCATAGGCAGCGACCGGCAACGTCGGGCGTGCCTCGCCGGCTGTGATCGCATCAGCATACACGGTGTAGCGGTTGGCTGTGACTGTGCCGCCACCGCTGGCCGCCACGTAGTACACGGCGTCTGCCGCGGTATACGTACCGGGCTCAGCCTGCGACGATGGGTACAAGCCCTGAACCACGTAGCGAGCTTGCCGATTGACGTTGAAAAGACCCCACTTGTCGTCGCTGCCCTTCCAGGGCTCGTCAAAGGCCTCGAAGTAGAAGATGGCCTTGGGACCGGCGCCTGTGCGCCCAGCATCGGCCCACGCGCTCAAGCGGTCAAAGTACATCTTTTGGTTGACCGGATGGGCTCGGTAGAGCTCGCCATTGGATGCCACGGCCTTCCACCCCGTTTCGCCAATGACGATGGGCATGGACTTGTAGCCGTAGTCGTCCAGATGTGCGCGCACCGCGTCATGGTCTTTGCGCGCGGCCGCAATGGCAGCATCCATCATGGCGGCAGCACGACCTGAAGCCGCGACAGCCTCCTGCTTCCAGTCCCACAAGGTGGGGTTGTAGACGCTGTCAGCCAGCGGGTAGGTGTGCATCGCAACGAAGTCAATGGTGTCCAGCACCGGCTTGGGGTCGTTGCGCTCGGTACTGGCCTTGGCAAAGAAAGCCCAGTTGTCATCCGTGGTGACGGGCTGTCGAATGGCATTACGCACCGTCTTGATGTAACCCGCCATGGTGGCCGGTGACACCGGGTTGAAGGACCAATTCACCATGGTTTCATTGCCCACGCTCACCGCCAGCACAATGTCGCTGTACGTGTTGGCCAAAGCAATGGTGCGCTGAATTTCGGCTTGATTGAACGTGTCGTTGCCGCTGGCAATCCACGCGCCCAACATGACCTTGATGTCCAGGCTGTTGTCCTTGATGACTTGCAGCACCACCTTGGCCATGGCATCCGAGCTGTCGAACAAGCGTATGAGCTTGAATCCACCGGCAGCCAAGAGGGTCAGGTCCTGTTTGACGTTGGCAGCAGTGACCACTTCGGTGTTGCGATTGGCGGTCCGGAAGGGCGCGTAAGACACCGCCTTGCGACTGGTGAATTCGCTGCTCAGAGCGCGCACCTGCACACCGGTGCCGGGCACCACGCCACCGCCGCCGCAGGCCACCAGCAGCGCCATGCCAGCAGCGATCGTCATGCAAAGAAGAGTTCGGATCTTCATGAAAGGTCCTTAGAACACGTACACGGCACCCAGGCCGATCCAATTGCCGGTCTTGTTCACGCGGGAGTCCACATTGGTGAACGCCGAGTTGCCTGGCATCGACATAGGTGACAGACCCAGGTGGTCGTAGTGAACCATGCCAGCCAAGGCGTACACCTGCATCCCCTTTTGAACGTCGTAGCTCACGCCGGCAGTGTTCACCAACGCAGCGTTGCTTTGTCCCCGCTCACTCGGGTTGGCGGTACTGGCCTTGCCCAGGTAGGTCAAGCCGGTGTGGGCGACCCAAGGTCCCATGCGGTAGCGGACACCGCCCGACACATCGACCGTCGAGGCGGCATAGCCGGGGTTGGGCACACCGTTGAGCTTGCCACCCCAGTCCACGTTGAACATGTTGTTCCACTGCGCCTGCGCACCCGGGACCGTGATGACGGCGTAGGTGCCGCTCCAGCGGTTGTAGCGAATGCCGCCCGAAACTTCGAGCTTGGCATTGACCTGATAGCGCGCCATGACCATGGCCAACCCTTGGCCCGAACCGCCCAACAATTTATCGTCGGCCGGAAAGGGGGTCAGCGCTGTGAATGGACCATGGCTCCAGGCCTGCGGATTGCCGTTGCGGGTGTCCTGGATGATGGCGTCCACCACCAGATCGCCCTTGTGGAATTGGGCATAAATCTCGACAAAGCGCGGCTTGTTTTTCTTGAACGCCGTATTGCCCTGGTCGTAGGTGGCCTCGAGGACGAGATCCCCCTCCAAGACCTCAAAAGGTCGCGAGGTGTAGCGGATGGCTTTGGTGTTGAGGCCATAGCCAGACCCGCTGGAGCCCCACACATCGGCAACCCCGATGTTGGTGCCATAGGGGTAGTCGGCCAAGCTCCATGCACGGGTGGTCATGGCACCCAGGGCCAGGCGACCGTACTCTTCGTGACTGAGGGCCACGTTCTTTTCGTACCAGTAGCCCGGGATGTCTTCTTTGCCATCCCGCCACCGCTGACTGGCCAGCCCCGTCAGCTTGAACCCCTTGCCCAAATCGAATTTGGCGGCCAACCAAGGCTGCGCCAAGACCACATGGGTGTTGGAGGTCCCGTAGGGCTGCCCAGGAATGAGCTCGTCGGCCCAAACCCGTTGCTTGTCTTCCGTCGGATAGCGTTGGCAATCCTGACAGTGATTGCTGCCCCTCACCAGCTCGCCTTTGGCAAATCCCGTCAAGGTGAACGGGCCGTAATCCAGGGCTTGTGCCGCACCGGCAAAGCCCAGTGCCGCCAGGGCGACCGCTGTGAGTGAGCCCCAGGAGCGCGCCTGGCGCGGTGGAGTGGATGAGTGATGCGTGTGCATGCAAAAGGCCCCGAACCAAAAGTCCAAAAAGATAAACCAAAGCTTGGAGATGAAAGCGCTTTCAAGCATAGCCCCGTTTCCCGACGATTGCAAGCCGAAAAGCCTTAGGGCCTACCCGTAGACTCGAATCTGGATTTTTGAAAGCGGTTTCAATATCATCGGCCCATGAAATCACGCCATCTTTCGAGGGCCCTGCGGTCGGCCCTGTCCACGTCACCCATGCGCACGCCGCCCGTGCACGCACTGATCATGACGGTTGCTGTTCTGGCCTCTATGGTCATCTCGCAGGCAGCCCATGCCCAAACGGCCACCGCACGCTTGGGAGCAGGAGCTTACCTGCTCAAACCCCAAGGCAGCGACCCTGCTGCTCCCACGGCCCCCTACCGCAGCGGCGCGATGGTCCAACGCGCAGTCCCCACCAACCAGTGGTATTCCTCGGTCCTGTTTTCCGACAAGCCCGAGCCCGTTTACGCGCAACCCTTGAGTCTGCGGCCTGTGGGTACCGGTTTCGAAGTCGCCCTGCCGCGTAAGGCGATCGTGCCCACCGAGCGCAAGGACGTGGAGGGGCACTACAGCCATCAACAGGCCCTGCTGGTTGGCGCCGTCGCCCAAGACCATGCGCCCGCAGCGCCGGCCAAGGTCTCCAATGCCTCTGACTGGGCCGTCGACCTCAACCTGTCTCGAGCCGGCACCGAGCTGCGCGTGACGGTGGCGCATGGCAGCCCCTACGCAGCCTTTGAAGTCAATCGCGGCGACCTGCGTGTGCGGCTGCCCGCGCCAGGCGAACGCATCCTCACCCCAGAAGACCACCGCATCCTCGCTTTGCGCATCGCGGGAACGGCCTACGCAGCCTTCGGGCCCACGGGCGTGCGGTGGGAACAGGTCTCTCCCACCGAATGGATCGCCCACATGCCCGATGGCAAGGGCTACCTGTCGGTCGCGGGGTTGCCCGACGAGCAGAGTTCAACCTTGGCCCTGCTCAGCCGCCACGCCTACGCCTACTTGCAAGACACGCGGGTGAGCTGGCAATACGACCGTCCCGCTAGCCGCGTGGTCACCACCTTCAACACTGCCGTCCGCACCCTGGAAGGCCCTGACGTGGGTCCGCTGCTGGCGCTCTACCCCCACCACTGGCACAACAACCCCGCAGTCGCCAACCGGCTGGGTCCGGCCTACGACACCGTGCGGGGACCGCTCAAGCTGCTGGCCGCTCGCAGCTTCGAGGTGGTCACGCCCTTCCGTGGATTTGTGCCTTACTGGCCCGCCTTACCCGCGCAAGCGCGCCTGGATGACTTGAAAGACGTCATGAAGATCGACGTCCGCAATGCACGCCGCATGATGCTGGAAATTGGCAACGGCTCTTACTGGCAGGGCAAAGGTCTGCAGCGCATTACCAAGTTGTTGGACGTGGTGGAGGCCCAAGGTGACAAAGAAGCCCGCCAGCAACTGCTTCAGCTGCTCCAAAAGCGCATCGAGTCGTGGTTTTCGGGTGAAAGTAGCAAGACCTACTTTCACCTGGACAGCACGTTGGGGACCGTGCTGGCCTACCCGGAGGAGTACTTCAGCATCGAGCAGATGAACGACCACCACTTCCACTATGGCTATTGGATCCGCGCTATGGCAGAGATTGCCTTGCGGGACCCCGCTTGGGCCGCCAAAGACCGCTGGGGTGGGATGGTCGACCTGCTGGTGGCCGACATCGCCACGGCTCAGCGGGGTCGCAAGGACTTCCCCTTCTTGCGCAACTTTGATGTCTACGAGGGCCACTCCTGGGCTTCTGGAAACGGCATGAACCCCTGGGGCAACAACCAGGAGAGTTCGTCTGAGGCCATCAATGCCTGGGCGGGACTCATTTTGTGGGCCGAAGTGACTGGCAACACCTCCTTGCGCGACTTGGGGGTTTACCTCTACACCTCAGAGATTGAAGCCATCTCGTACTACTGGTTTGACATTCACCGTCTCGTGTTCGCACCGGAGTACCGCAGTGCCGAAGTCAGCATGGTTTTTGGAGGCAAGTACGCCCACAACACGTGGTGGATCGACGAGCCCCGACAAATCAAAGGCATCAACCTGCTGCCCATCACCACGGCATCGGCCTACTTGGCACGCGACCCGGCCTTCGTCAAACGCAGCGTGGCCACCTTGCCTGAAGAAACACGCCAATACGAAAGCCGTGGCCGCCGAGCCGATCCGCCAGACATTTGGCAAGACCTCTTTGCCAAATATCTCGCCTTGGCCGATCCACAGGCGGGCCTCAACGCTTGGAACCGTTGGGGAGCGGTGGAATTTGGAGACAGCCGCACGCACACCTTGCATTTCATATTAAGTTTGCAGTCCATGGGTCCTCCTGACCTGTCGGTGGGCGCTGATACGCCCTTGCATGCTGTCTTCAAGCAAGCCGATGGCAGCCGCACGTACATGGCCTACAACGCGAGCAGCAGTCCGATCAGCGTGCGGTTTACGGACGGCCAAGTGCTGGAGGCGCCTGCCCATAAGCTGGCCGTTCATTCCGTGAGCGGTAAGAAACCCCAACCCTAGGGAAAGCTCGGGGGGTCCAGCCCTTGCCGAAGGCCAGGGGGTGGCGCTATGCTGCGTTACATTGAAAGCGCTTTCAGAATGCGCTTTCATATTTCAAGTCTGATCACCGATTTTTCAACTCAGCCAAGGACGCTTCCATGACATCGCTCCTTCGAAACCTTTACCGCTCGTTGGCCCTAGTGGCCACCGTTGCGATCGTCTCCGCCTGCGGTGGCGGATCCTCCGGTCCCACCGATACCGTGGCACCTTCCGTCACCATCACGAGCAGCGCATCGGGCACGACAGCCAAGGCCGCTGTGACCTTCACGTTCACGTTCAGTGAGGATGTGGGCACGAGCTTTGATCAAACCAAGGTAGCCGTCACCGGCGGTGTTGCGGCAGCATCCACCACCAAGGTCAGCGCGACCGTCTACACCCTGGTGGTCACCCCGACGGCCAACACCAACAGTGGCTCCATCGGCGTCACGGTGGGTGCCGGGGCTTTCTCGGATTTGGCCGGCAACAAGAGCACCGCATCGGCCACGCTCTCGCAGGCTTACGACACGGCGGCACCGACGGTCACCATCACCAGCGGCACTTCGGGCACAGCCACCAGCGCCGTCACCTACACCTTCACGTTCAGCGAAGACGTGGGCACGAGCTTTGACGCCAGCAAGGTGACCGTCACTGGCGGCACCAAGGCTGCTTCGGTCACCAAGAGCAGTGCGACGGTCTACACGTTGGTGGTGACTCCCACCGCAGCGTCGTCGGGCAACATCGTGGTCAGTGTGGCTGCCGGTGGCTTCAGCGATGCAGCTGGCAACGCCAGCACTGCTGCAGCCTCGTTCACACAGGCCTACAACACCGTGGTGGCTGTAACCATCGTTCGCGCCAAGACCGATACGGCAGCGGCCTACGACACGACCAACGGCAATGCCCTGCCTGGGAACTACGCCACGGGTCGCTACGCCTCAGGTGCCGGTGAGGCCTGGTGGTGGGGTGGTAACTATCCCGAGCAAATCCAAAGCGGATACGGCTTTAGCAAGACCAACACAGCGCAGTGGGGCTTCGGCATCTACATTGCCAACGGCGGAGCCGGCTGGGACATCTCTGGGGTGAGCAAGTATCACTGGACGATGGGCTCCAACGCCGAGTGTGCCAACGCTTGCACCATCACAGTTCGCCTGGTTTCAAAAGTCGATGCCAATTGTGTGGCCGACTACCGCCAAAAGCTGACCTCGGCTGACATCACCACCGCGTATGCGGCCAACC
>CAZCJB010000128.1:0-6985 GCA_964498795.1 uncultured Rubrivivax sp.
CCTGCAATGTTTCACGTGAAACACCCGCGCCGGGTTGGGCCAAGGCAGCGACCTGAGCCACCCCCTCAAAATTAACGCCAGGACGCCGCAGGAGGTCGAGGAGGTTGTACTCGTGCTCCAGCGGAGCACCCAACCACCTCTGCGCCTGCTCGGGGGGAAGGTTGCCTGGGTGCACCCACGTGGCTTTGAGCTTTTGTGTTTCACGTGAAACAGCGTCTCGCTTGCGATTGAATGCGTCCCACCGCCCATCGTCCACCAGGCCCAACTGGCGGCCCACCTCCGTGAGACGCATGTCGGCATTGTCTTCGCGCAGTTGAAGTCGGAACTCTGCCCGGCTCGTGAACATGCGGTAGGGCTCGGTCACGCCTCGGGTGATGAGGTCATCGACCAAGACGCCCAGATAGGCTTGGTCGCGGCGCAGCACCAGCGGCGCCTCGCCGCGCACTTGCAGCGCCGCATTCACGCCGGCATACAGGCCTTGGGCCGCGGCTTCCTCGTAACCCGTGGTGCCATTGATCTGCCCGGCAAAAAACAAGCCCCCAATGGCGCGCGTCTCAAAGGATGGTTGCAGCTCTCGAGGGTCAAAGTAGTCGTATTCAATGGCGTAGCCCGGACGCAGAATGTGGGCCTCCTCCAAGCCTTCGATGGAGCGAACCGCCTCGATCTGGACGTCAAAGGGCAGGGAGGTGGAAATGCCATTGGGGTAGAACTCGTGGGTGGTCAGGCCCTCGGGCTCCAGAAAGATCTGGTGGCTGGATTTGTCGGCAAAACGGTTGATTTTGTCTTCAATGCTGGGGCAGTAGCGAGGACCCACTCCCTCTATAACCCCCGTAAACATTGGGCTTCGATCAAATCCCGTGCGGATGATGGCGTGGGTGCGTTCATTGGTGTGGGTGATCCAGCAAGGCCGTTGGGCAGGATGCTGGTCGGGGTGCCCCAAGAAGCTGAACACCGGCATAGGGCTGCCAGGAGGCGCTCCATCGGGCCCCGGTACGCCATCGCCACGCTGCTCCTGCAATTTCGAGAAGTCAATCGACCGCCCGTCGATGCGAGGGGGCGTTCCGGTCTTGAGGCGCCCCTGTGGCAGGCGGAGCTCTTTAAGGCGGGCCGACAAGGTCACCGCCGGGGGGTCCCCCGCGCGTCCCGCCGCATGATTTTGCAACCCGATGTGAACCCGGCCATCCAAGAAGGTCCCGGCCGTCAACACCACCGCACTGGACTCGAACCGTACGCCGGATTGGGTGATGGCGCCCACCACCCGACCGCCTTGCACCACGAGGTCATCCACCGCTGCCTGAAACAACCAGAGTTGGGGTTGATTTTCCAAACGGCGACGAATGGCCGCGCGGTAGAGCACCCGATCGGCTTGCGCCCGCGTGGCACGAACGGCCGGCCCCTTGGATCCGTTGAGAATCCGAAACTGGATGCCAGCCTCGTCGGTGGCCGCTGCCATGGCGCCCCCCAACGCATCCACCTCTTTGACCAAGTGACCTTTGCCGATGCCCCCGATCGAGGGGTTGCAACTCATCTGCCCGAGGGTTTCGATGTTGTGCGTCAGCAACAAAGTGGTGCGCCCCATGCGCGCCGAGGCCAAGGCAGCTTCGGTGCCCGCATGGCCACCGCCCACCACAATCACCTCAAAACGCTTGGGAAACCACACCACGCCACGCCCTCCGGCCACACATCGACGAACCAGTCGGCTATTTTAGAGAGGGGCTTGCGGTGGCCGGATCAAGTCAGCCATTGTTTGAGCTCGCCACTGTCGTGCAGGGCCTTCAGATCCTCATAGCCTCCCACCAAGACGCCCTTGACAAACACCATGGGGAAAGTCGGCCAACCGCTCCACATCTTCAAGGCATTGCGACGACGCCACAGGCTCAAATAGCCGCCGTACTCCAAATACAGATGCGCAACGCCCGCACGGTCCAAGAGCTCTCGCGCCTTCTTGGGAAACGGGTTGGACCGCATGCCCACCACCACGACGGCGTTGGCGCCGATGGCCGCTTGCACCTCGTCGACGATGGCGCGCTCGTGATCGGCCACGCGGTCGCGGATGGCTGGGTGGAGGTGGGCTTCATCCAATAGGGCTCGAGGCATGATCAACTCCTGAATGCCGGGGGCGGTGGAAAGAGGACCGAGGGTCGTGAGAGGTGCCACAGCCCGGGCGCTGCGGTCTCCCATAAATCGGAGTATCGTCGCAGGTTTTCAACCCCTTGAAGAACCACAACGCTCGACATGAAGCTCTATTACAGCCCTGGCGCTTGCTCCTTGAGTCCCCACATCGTGCTCAAAGAGTCTGGCCTGCCCTTTGAGGCCGTGTTGGCCAGCACCAAGACCCACAAGTTGGCCGATGGCACCGACTACTACACCCTCAATCCCAAGGGCTATGTGCCTCTGCTGGAACTCGATAACGGAGAGCGCTTGTCTGAAGGCCCGGCGATCGTGCAGTACATCGCCGACCAAGTGCCCGACAAGCAACTCGCACCCGCGGCCGGCACGATGGCGCGCTATCGCGTGATGGAGTGGCTCAACTTCATTTCGACGGAAGTGCACAAGGCCTTCAGTCCCTTGTTCACGCCCGGCATGCCCGAAGAAGCCAAGGCCATGGCGCGCCAACGATTGATGGGTCGCTTTGAATATGTCAACAGCCGCTTGGCCACGTCGCCCTACCTGATGGGAGAGCACTTCACGGTGCCCGACGCTTACCTCTACACCACGACGCGGTGGGGGCAGTATGTGGGTGTGGATTTGAGCGGGTTGGCCCATGTGCAGGCCTTCATTGCACGCATGCAAGCGCGTCCAGCCGTGCAAGCGGCGCTGGCCGCTGAAGGCTTGTCCTAAAAAGGTGGGGCGTTGATGGGCAAACTCTGTGTGCGCCAGGCCTGGTCGGGCCTGATTTTCGGTGCCCTGGTTGGGGGGTTGATCTCGACTTCGGTGTGGGCTCAAGGCGCCAGTGTGGTGCTGGGGCCTGCCAGCGCGGCCTCCACCGCCCATCGGAGTGCCAGCGCCGCCCAAGCAAGCGCGGCCACGGCCGTCATGCCCGAGGCCTCAAGCCCCCTGGGTTCGGCCTCTGCGGCGACACAAGGTGCAGCGTCCGCGGCGGAGATCGCGTCTGCCGCATTGCCCACGTCGCCGATCGGTCGCTCGGGTTTTTCAGGCGCCGAGTCCAGCCTCCCGGGGCTGGGCGTGACCCTGCTCGGGGTGGCGGTGGTGCTCATGGCTGTCGCTTGGCTCGTTCAGCGGCAACGGCGGCGCAGTGAGTCCTCTTCCACACATGTGTTTCAGGTGCTGAGCTCATTGCCGCTGGGTGGGCGCGATCGTTTGCATCTGGTGCAAGTGGAGCAGCAGTTCTTTGTGATCGGCCACACACCATCGCAAATCACCTTCCTGAGCGAGGTCAAGCCGGGCTCGGCGTCGGCTGGCGACAGCGCTCCGCCTCAGCCCCCTTCTTGGCATGAGGCGCAGGACTCGATGAACGCGTTTTTCAAGCAGGTGGAGCAGAGCCGCCCTTGAGCAAACGCTCACAGGTGCTGCGTTGGCCATCGGCCGTGTCCACGGCGGCACACACAGGTTGCAGTTGCTGGCGAAGTCGGTTCAGCGTGGCCGCGTGTGTGCCCTCCTTGTTCCACTCAGCGAGCTTCTGACTCACCCGCAACAAAGAGCGGGCGCTGCGCTCATAAAACGCACCTTTGTCTTTGGCGGCTTCGCCAAACAGTTGGGCGGCCGTCTTCTCGATTTGCGCAGCATTTTGGGGTGCCAGATCGACCAAAGCCCCGAGATAGCCAGCGCCCCATTGCAAACGGGTCGCAGGCCCTTCACTTTTGTCAAAGGCCTGCTGATACCAAGACAAAGCCTCTTGCTTCTTGCCTTGCTTGCGGGCATTGCTGCCCAGCTGGCTCATGAGGTAATAAGGCGAGTGGCTTTTGGACAAGTTGGCCTTGAGCAAGGTGTCGCTCTCGGCCCAAAGTCCGGCCTGGCCCAACATATACCCCACCGAGGTGATGACCGCTTGGCGTTCATAGCCATCGGTGATCTCGCGGTCCATGCGCGAGGACATCTCACGCACATCTCGCAACAAGTTGTCTGACACCTTGGGATGGACCACGTCCTTGCCTTGCCCAAGACGCGCCAACTCCAGGCGCGCGGTGAGCGCGCCCACGCGGTCGGAGCGAGACAGCGTGGCGTCTCCTTGCAAGCGCGCCAAGGCGGCGTCGAGTTGGGCCGACAAGGCCGCGCGCGGCGGACCCTCTTCAGGCGCGAGGACCTTGACCAGTGCCCCTGTGAAGTTGGTCAGCACGTCCATGTGGCTGCGCGCCTGGACCGGGTCGGCGATCACGGCCACCACCCGGTCACGCAACGCCGTATCGGTCTTAAGGCCTTGGGTCTCATCGCTCAAGGCCAGGGCTTTGAGCCAAAGCCGGGTGTTCGTCTCGGGGTCGACCCCCAGGGCTGCGCTGCGCCGGGCCAGGTCGGCCACCACTTGGGCGCGCTCCGCAGTCGGAACCAGTTGGCCCTCGTCCAGATCCCACGAGTGGAAAGCCAGCGTGCGCCATTCGTTGGGGGACAGCGCTTTGCCCGAGCGTGCGTCCGCCAACACCGCCTTCAGGGGACGGCCAGCCGCCAGCCCTGATTGCAACAAGGCCATGACCTGGGGCGCGTCGGCCTCACCCGGCAGACGGGCGATTTCAGCCCCATCAGCCGTCATGAGAATCACTGTGGGATAGCCGCGAACCTTGAAGCGAGCGCCGAGCTTTTGCGCACCGGGCCGGTCCCCGTCCACGTGAACCGCCACCATCGATTTGGCTTGCGTGGCAAAGTCTTGGCGGTTGAACAGCGTGGCCTTGAGTTGATTGCAAGGAGGACACCAGGTGGCGCCCCAGTAGAGCAGCACGGGCTTCTTCTCGGCTTTGGCACGCGCAAATGCTGCGTCCACATCGGCGTCAACGGCAGCCGGGATCCACGCCACGTTGGTCGAAGGCAGACTTGGGGCGGCCCGGACGGCGGCGGGCAGTCCCAACAGCCCCAACAGTCCCGACGAAGAGGCGATCAGAACCGCAGCCAAGATGGCGCAGGGACGGGGGAGATGGTTGGCTTTGACGTTCATACCCCGATTCTGCGCAATTCGCCGCCCGGGCGCAAACCAAAGGACGTTGCCCAGATGCCAGTGGCCCTCTTGAGGTTTTTGCGGATGCTCTAATCTGTTCCTTTCGTTCGCAAGACCTCCCCATGCTTGAACTTCTCACCAACCCCGCGGCCTGGGCCGCTTTTGCCACCTTGACGGCCCTGGAGCTCGTCTTGGGCATCGACAACATCATTTTCATTTCCATCCTGGTGGACAAACTCCCCGCCGCACAGCGGGAGGTTGCTCGAAAACTCGGCCTGTTCATGGCCCTGTTCATGCGCATCGGGCTGCTGTTGGCCCTGGCCTGGGTGGTCGGTTTGGTGCACCCACTGCTCACGGTGTGGGAGCAGGCGCTGTCCGGT
The DNA here is from genome assembly GCA_964498795.1 of uncultured Rubrivivax sp. Lineage (GTDB taxonomy): Bacteria > Pseudomonadota > Gammaproteobacteria > Burkholderiales > Burkholderiaceae_C > Rubrivivax. The sequence goes on from CAZCJB010000128.1 coordinate 5,485, forward strand.
CGAGATCTCATCCTCATTGGCGGAGGCTTGTTCCTGGTCTGGAAGAGCACCACCGAGATCCATGGCGCTCTGGAAGGCGCCGAGGGCGAGCGCTCGGCATCCGTGGGTGGTGGCATGGCGGCCACCGTGGCACAAATCATGGTGGTGGACCTGGTGTTCTCGCTAGACTCCATCATCACGGCGGTGGGCATGGTGGATGATGTGCGCATCATGATTGCGGCGGTGGTGGCTTCCGTGTTCTTGATGATGGCCTTTGCCGGCCCCATCGGTCGATTTGTGAGTGATCACCCCACCGTAAAAGTGTTGGCACTGTCGTTCCTGGTCGTGGTCGGCGTCGTGTTGATGGCCGAGGGCTTCGATCACCACGTACCCAAGGGGTATGTCTACTTTGCGATGGCCTTCTCCTTGGTGGTGGAGTTGCTCAACATCCGCATGCGCAAGCGCTCGGCCCATGTGGTCAGCCTGCACAATGCGTATGAAGGTTCAGAATCTTCGTCACGCCCCTGATGAGCCGTTCCCTCGTTCGATATACGCCTCGAGAACCCCATGACTGTTTCAGCCCCTCTTTTCGCCTGCCAGCGTCCACGGCGCGTTGAGCGCCTGGTGGCGGGACAAGCCACGCAAGACGGTGCTGGCGTGAAACTCACCCGCGTGCTCACCCACAACTTGCAGCGCAGGCTCGACCCCTTTTTGATGCTCGACGCCTTTGGCAGCGACACGCCTGGTGACTACATCGCCGGCTTCCCCGACCATCCTCATCGGGGTTTTGAGACCGTGACCTACATGCTGGAGGGCCGCATGCGCCACCGTGACTCTGCGGGGCACGAAGGCTTGCTGAGCAGCGGTGGGGTGCAGTGGATGACGGCCGGGCGCGGTGTGATCCACAGCGAGATGCCCGAGCAAGAAGAAGGGCGCATGGAGGGCTTTCAGTTGTGGCTCAACCTGCCCGCGCGCGACAAGATGTGTGAGCCCTGGTATCGAGACATCCCGAGTTCAGACATTCCTCGAGCCACAGCCTCCGGAGTGCAGGTGCACGTGATCGCCGGCCACGCGCTGGGGGTGGCCGGCGCCATGCAACGCGCCGCCACGGCGCCCACCTACCTGGACATTCACCTGGGCGCGGGTGCGCGATTGGATCAGGAGTTGGCTGCCGCACACAACGCCTTTGTGTATGTGTACCGAGGCTCGTTGCAGGTGGCCGACACCGAGGTGCCACGCCAACGCATGGCCATCTTGGCCAACACGCCGGGCAGCGACGGGGTGCGCCTGGAGGCCGGCCCAGAGGGTGCACGAGCCATCTTGGTGGCCGGTCAACCTTTGAATGAGCCCATTGCCCAATACGGACCGTTCGTGATGAACACGCATGAGGAGATTCACCAAGCGGTGGCGGATTTCAGGGCTGGGCAGCTGGCCTGAGGCTGGGCGAGGGCAGCCCAGGCAAGGCGTCGAGCCACTCCACCGGCCCCAAGTCGTCCAGGTCGGGCCACACCACACGCTTGCG
>CAZCJB010000129.1:0-6975 GCA_964498795.1 uncultured Rubrivivax sp.
CGGGACCCGGGCAACGAGAGCCCCACAGGGGGTGGTGGGGCTGGCTCTGCGGGGTTGCGCTCTTGGAGGGAGGTTGCCGCGGGCCCTGCGGGCCCTCGCAATGACCGGGAGGTTGCCGCGGGCCCTGCGGGCCCTCGCAATGACGGCTCGCAATGACGGACAATAGCGGGTTGACCGGCCCGGTGGGCCAATTTTTGACGTTTGCGCCATGACCGCTCGCACCCTTTACGACAAGCTCTGGGACGACCATGTCGTCCACACCGAAGATGACGGCACTGCGGTGCTGTACATCGACCGTCATCTGGTCCACGAGGTCACCAGCCCACAGGCCTTCGAGGGTCTGCGATTGGCCGGGCGCAAGGTATGGCGAGTGAGCTCGATCGTGGCCACGGCCGACCACAACACGCCCACCACCGGTTGGGAGCAAGGCTATGACGGCATCCGCGATCCCATCAGCAAGCTGCAGGTGCAGACGCTGGACAACAACATCCGCGCGCACGGAGCGGCGGCTTACTTCCCTTTTTTGGATAAGCGCCAAGGCATCGTGCATGTGATGGGGCCGGAGCAAGGAGCGACCCTGCCGGGAATGACGGTCGTGTGCGGGGATTCCCACACCTCCACCCATGGTGCGTTTGGAGCCTTGGCCCACGGCATTGGTACCAGCGAGGTCGAGCATGTGATGGCCACACAGACCTTGCTCGCTCGCAAGGCCAAGAACATGCTGGTCAGGGTGGAGGGGGCGATTGCCAAGGGCGTGACGGCCAAGGACATCGTGCTGGCCATCATCGGCAAAATCGGTACCGCGGGGGGGACGGGCTACACCATCGAGTTTGGAGGCTCAGCGATTCGCGCGCTCAGCATGGAAGGGCGCATGACCTTGTGCAACATGGCCATCGAAGGTGGCGCTCGGGCGGGGTTGGTCGCGGTCGACGACAAGACCATCGACTACGTCAAGGGGCGGCCGTTTTCTCCGGGGACTGACCCGGTGACGGGCCGCTTTGTGGGCGGGCCGGAGTGGGACCAGGCGGTGGCCCATTGGCGCACTTTGCATTCCGACCCTGGCGCCCATTTCGATGCGGTGGTGGAGTTGGATGCGGCGCAGATTCGCCCGCAGGTGACCTGGGGCACCTCACCTGAAATGGTCCTGTCCGTGGAGGACCGCGTCCCCGACCCCGACAAAGAAAAAGACCCGGTGAAACGAGGCGCCATCGAGCGCGCCTTGGCCTATATGGGTTTAGAGCCCAACAAGGCCATCGCTGACATTCGCGTGGACAAGGTGTTCATCGGATCGTGCACCAACAGTCGCATCGAGGATCTGCGCGAGGCGGCGGCCGTGGTGCGGCGTGTGGGAGGCCGTGTCGCTTCCAACGTCAAACTGGCCTTGGTGGTGCCAGGCTCGGGTCTGGTCAAGGCCCAGGCCGAAGCCGAGGGCTTGCACGAGATTTTTCGTGCAGCGGGTTTTGAATGGCGCGAACCCGGTTGCAGCATGTGCTTGGCCATGAACGCCGATCGATTGGAGCCCGGCGAGCGGTGCGCCTCCACCAGCAACCGGAATTTTGAAGGCCGCCAGGGCAATGGCGGGCGTACCCACTTGGTGAGTCCCGCCATGGCCGCTGCAGCGGCCTTGCAGGGCCACTTCGTAGACGTGCGCCGCGTGGCCTGAGGAGAACCATGATGCAAGCTTTCACCGTGCACAAGGGGTTGGTGGCCCCGATGGACCGCGAAAACGTCGATACCGACGCCATCATCCCCAAGCAGTTTTTGAAATCCATCGCCCGCTCGGGCTTCGGCCCCAACCTGTTTGACGAGTGGCGCTATCTGGACAAGGGCGAGCCCGGGCAAGACCTGGCCTCGCGCAAACCCAACCCTGACTTTGTGCTCAATCAGGCTCGCTACCAAGGGGCGTCGGTTCTGTTGGCGCGCAAGAACTTTGGTTGTGGATCGAGTCGCGAGCATGCGCCTTGGGCCCTCGAACAGTACGGGTTTCGAGCCCTGATTGCGCCCAGCTTTGCCGATATCTTTTTCAGCAACTGCTTCAAAAATGGGGTGTTGCCCATCGTTCTGCCCGAGATGCAGGTGGCTCGCTTGTTTGAAGAGGTCCAGGGCTTCAACGGCTACAGCCTGACCATCGATTTGCCGAGACAAGTGGTTGTCAAGCCCGATGGCACCGAATTGCCTTTCGAGGTGCAGCCATTCCGCAAGTACTGTTTGGTCAATGGCTTTGACGACATTGGTTTGACGCTGCGACACGCCGACAAGATCAAGGCCTTCGAGGCGGAGCGCTTGGCGCGCATGCCCTGGCTGGCGCACTCTGCGCAGCGTTGACGCTCGCTGAAATTTGAAGGACTGAGACGATGAAAATTGCAATCCTGCCGGGTGATGGCATCGGCCCCGAGATCATGGCCGAAGCGGTCAAGGTCCTGAAGGCGCTGGACTTGCCCCTGGAGATGGAAACGGCCGTGGTGGGCGGCGCCGCGTATGAAGCTGCGGGTCACCCCTTGCCGGAGGCCACACTCAACCTGGCCAAAGCCGCTGATGCCATTTTGTTTGGCGCGGTGGGAGATTGGAAGTACGACAAGCTCGAACGTGCTTTACGCCCCGAGCAGGCCATCTTGGGGCTGCGCAAGCACCTGGGCCTGTTTGCCAATTTTCGCCCCGCGATTTGCTATGAGCAGCTCACGGCGGCCTCGAGTCTCAAGCCCGAACTGGTGGGGGGGCTGGATATTTTGATCATCCGTGAGCTGACGGGCGACATTTATTTCGGTCAACCCCGAGGCCGCCGCACGGCAGTGGACGGGCACTTCCCCGGTGCCGAAGAGGCCTTTGACACCATGCGTTACAGCCGCCCCGAGATCGAGCGCATTGCCCACGTGGCGTTTCAGGCCGCCCGCAAGCGCAGCAAGAAAGTCACCTCGGTGGACAAGGCCAACGTCTTAGAGACTTTCCAGTTTTGGAAAGATGTGGTCACCGAGGTCCACAAAGACTATCCGGACGTGGAACTCGAGCACATGTATGTGGACAACGCCGCCATGCAATTGGTGCGTGCGCCCAAGAAATTTGACGTGGTGGTGACCGGCAATATGTTTGGCGATATCTTGTCCGACGAGGCAGCCATGCTCACGGGGTCCATTGGCATGTTGCCATCCGCTTCGCTAGACAAGCACAACAAGGGGCTGTACGAGCCCAGCCATGGCAGCGCGCCAGACATCGCTGGGCAAGGCGTGGCCAATCCACTGGCAACGATTTTGTCGGCGGCCATGATGCTGCGCTTCAGCTTGAACCAAGAAGCGGCAGCGCAGCGCATTGAGGCTGCTGTGCAGAAGGTGCTGAGCCAGGGCTTGCGCACTGCCGACATCTACAGCGACGGCAGCACCCGGGTCGGTACAGCCCAGATGGGGGATGCAGTGGTGAGCGCTTTGGGTTGAGTGGACGGTCATGGTGTGCGGGCAAACCTAAACACAACCAGGGCCAAACACAAAGCTAGAGGCGCATCAATGAATGTGGTGTAGATGAGCCAAGCGTCTTTGCTCAGCCAGAGCGTGGCTGCCCAATTCAAGATGGCCATGGTCATACCCATCAGAGCGATTCCCAGGGACAGGCGTTGTGGATTCACTGTTGCACCCTGGATATATCGGGCCATGCGCGCTCCGATGCTGGCGATCAACGCCCCCAGGATGCTGCCCTTGAGTTGCACCATCCTTTCGTCTTGAAACCACAGCGAGAACCCCGCCGATGCCAGCAGGGTGAATACGCCGAAGACTGCCAAGCCGCCTAGCAGATCTACTTTGACGAAGCGCTGCGCGACGACGATGGCCAAGCCCGCTGCGGCACTGACAATGGCCGCCGTACTGAGGTTGTCCGTGGCTTTGCTGACGATGAAAAACAGCAGCCCCAGCGCGATGTCCACCATCAGCGATGGCTTGTTGCGAGACCACTGCTCACGGTCGCGTTGCGCTTGTGCTTGGAGTTGTGAATGGCGTTCGGGGGGTGTGGCACCGCGAGCGCCCATTAGGGGCCAAGCGATGGTCCGACCTGGGTGGCTTTCATAGACCAACAGGCCATTGACGCGCACGGCGATCCCGGCCGACCACCAACTAACGTAACCCGACTCGACGTCGACCACGTCGCCGTTGGGCAGAGTGGTGCGAAGGTGGTGGTTGCGGTAGTCCGTATCCAACCCGAGCATCTTGGTCTCGTCGCGCGCCACCTCGTCTGGACCCCTCAGCAGTCGGCTGCGAAGCCGGATGAGCCCCGTTTCGAAGCGAACGACAAAATCCACACCTTGGATGGTGAACGGGCGTCTGTAGGTCCAAGTATTCACTTCGAGGGCACCTTTGACGACGTCAACAGGCCGAGTCCTCCGAAGGCTCACCGGGCATCTGCCAGGCGAGCACCATGGCCGGCAAGCAAGCGCAAAGCATCAGGTAGGACATGAGGAGATTCCACCATGTGCCGCTGGCTACGTGGGCGGCCAATAGGCCATCGGGTGTGATGAGCCCGATCAATGCGACATAGGGCAGGCTGAGGCCCGCGAGTGCTCGGTAGGCCACCGTATAGGCAGCGTCGCGCAGCGCGATTTGTCGCTCGTCCAGGAGCTCGTTGGGCGCGTCCGATACCTTGCGCACCGCCTTGCGCAGGCTCAGGTACAGCGCCAAGCTTGCGGTCAAGCACACGATGTCACCGTAGGACTTGATCTTGGTCTGTGTCATGAACATCATGAGCGCCATGGCGGTGATGGCCAGAGCAGCTGCAACGACCAGAATGCGTCGCGGTCCCTGCTGGCGCAGCCTGGAGGGTGTGTTGTCGTTGAGACTGCGCTCGACCTCAGTACGGGTCACGCCTTCGAACCAAAAGATACGGCGAGGTTTACGTTCGGTCATGACGACTCCTTATCAATCCTTGGTAAACGGTTCGATCGAAAACAAGTTCTGGATGTCTTCGCCCAAAGCTTGCCCGATACGCAGTGCTAGCGACAGGCTGGGGCTGTATTCGCCTCGCTCCAGGTAGCCAATGGTCTGGTAGTGCACCCCCACGGCCGCAGCCAAGTCCTGACGGCTCCAACCGAGATCTGCACGCACTTGAGAAATGCGGTTGTAAACAGGGGCTTCATCAGTCCGGCTCATGGACATAGCATAAATGCTATGTAGCATGAATGCTATAAAAACCGGGTGAGCTGAAGGGGCTATCCCTTATAATTTGTGGAATGAGAATGCTCACAACTGCCTATTTACGTTCAGTCTTTCTGGCTGGACCTGCGGTTGCACGTCTTTTCTCAACCACGAAGACCAAGGGCTGATCGGCTCCGGTTCGTCGTGCGCCCACCGGCCAGACGAGCCGGGCGAACAGGCAGAATCACTGTTGTTTGCATTTCTTGAGAATGAGGGGCGATTGAAATGAGCAAGTTGGTAGGCCTGATTGGCTGGCGCGGCATGGTGGGTTCCGTGCTGATGGACCGCATGACGGCTGAAGGGGACTTCGACCTCATCGAGCCCATCTTTTTTTCCACCTCGAACGCAGGTGGGGCAGCGCCTTCGATGGCCAAGAACGAGCGCACACTCCATGATGCCTTTGATGTGAACGCGCTCAAGCGCTGCGACATCATCATCACCGCACAAGGGGGCGATTACACGAGCGAGGTGTTCGCCAAACTTCGCGCGGCCGGATGGACCGGTCACTGGATCGATGCCGCCTCCACCCTTCGCATGAATGACGATGCGGTCATCGTCCTCGACCCTGTCAATCTGCCCGTCATCCAAGACGCGATGCGCAAGGGTGGTCGCAATTGGATCGGCGGCAATTGCACAGTCAGTTGCATGCTCATGGGTGTGGGGGCTCTCTACAAGGCCGGACTGGTGGAATGGATGAGCACCATGACCTATCAGGCGGCGTCGGGCGGCGGGGCCCAGCACATGCGCGAACTGTTGACGCAATATGGCTCGCTCAACGCCGAGGTGCGGTCCTTGCTGGACGATCCCAAGAGTGCGATTTTGGAAATTGATCGTCGCGTCATCGCCAAGCAGCGCGGCCTCTCGGCGGATGAGACGGCGAATTTTGGTGTGCCCTTGGGCGGCTCGCTCATCCCCTGGATCGACAAAGACCTGGGTGACGGCATGTCCAAGGAAGAATGGAAGGGCATGGCCGAAACCAACAAGATCCTGGGTCAGGGCCCGAGTTATGCCGCGCCTGCGGTGCCTGTGGATGGATTTTGCGTGCGGGTGGGTGCCATGCGGTGCCACAGCCAGGCCTTGACCTTCAAGCTCAAGAAAGACGTGCCGGTGGCCGATTTGGAAGCAATGATGGCGGCAGACAACGCCTGGGTGAAGGTGGTGCCCAACACGCGTGAGGCCACTTTGAAAGACCTGACGCCCGTGGCCGTGACTGGCACCATGACCATTCCTGTGGGCCGAGTTCGCAAGCTGGCCATGGGGCCAGAGTACGTCGGGGCCTTCACGATCGGCGACCAGCTGTTGTGGGGCGCCGCCGAGCCCTTGCGCCGTATGTTGCGCATCTTGCTGCAGGGCTGATGCCCGAGGACAAGGTGATGCAGCGCCTGGCCTTGGGGGTGGCCTACGAGGGTCGGGCCTACCAGGGCTGGCAATCGCAGCCCAGCGGCCTGACGGTGCAAGACCGTCTGGAATCCGCGTTGCGTGAGTTCGCGACCATGCCCGTGAAGACCTTGTGTGCGGGCCGCACCGACGCCGGCGTGCACGCACTGAACCAAGTGGTGCATTTCGATGCGCCGGTGGCACGGGACCCGTTTTCGTGGGTGCGCGGCACCAACCGTTACTTGCCGCCTGACATCGCCGTGCAATGGTGCGTGCCAGTGGAACGCAGCTTCCACGCAAGAGACAGTGCGCGAGGGCGGCGCTATCGCTACCTGCTATTGCAGTCCCCCGTGCGGCCAGCCCTCGAAGCCGGAAGGTGTGGCTGGGTGTTCCGTCCCCTCGATGGGGACGCCATGCGCCAAGCCGTGCC
>CAZCJB010000130.1:0-6860 GCA_964498795.1 uncultured Rubrivivax sp.
GTGGCCAGGGCCAGCTCCATGGCGTGGCGCATGCCCATCTCGTCGATGAAGCGCATGTCAAAGACTTCAAGCCCTTGTTCGTGGACGAATCGCTTTTCGCCCAGGTCGACACTGCGAATGCCGATCTGGCGAAACACCTTGGCGGGGAGCGCAGGCGTGCCCACCAGGTCCAGCAAGGCCGTGGGGCCGTGGCCCGTGAGCACGGCCACTGGCATGCCGTGCAGATTGCCGCTCGGCGTGAGTTCGCAGGTATTGAAATCGGCGTGGGCATCCAGCCACAATACGCGCAGCTTCTTGCCCTGGGCTCGGCAATGCCGAGCAACCGCGCTGATGGAGCCGATGGCCAAGCAATGGTCTCCTCCCAGCACAATGGGCAGGTGTTGATGTTGGAGTTCGGCTGCGACCGCCTCATGGACTGCACGGTTCCAGGCGCAGACCTCGTTCAGGTGACGGTAGCCGTGCACCGGGGGCTGCCAGGGGTTGGCGGGCCCCACCAGGTTGCCCCGATCCACCACCTGCAAGCCCCGTGTCTCGAGGGCGACTTGAAGGCCGGCCACGCGCAGCGCTTCTGGGCCCATGCTGGCGCCTCGAGCGCCAGCGCCGATGTCGGTGGGAGCCCCGATGAGCGCGACCGTGGTGGGTGAGGTCACCTGAGCCTCCTGGGTTCGGCACAGACGGGGCACGATGGCGACGCCTGCATGCGAACCTCAGTCCACTCCATGTGTCGGGCGTCCAGCATTTGCAGGCGTCCCGCCAACGTTGAACCACAGCCTGCGATGAGCTTCAGGGCCTCTGCCGCTTGCATCGTACCGATGATGCCCACCAGCGGCGCAAACACGCCCAAGGTGGCGCACCGCTCCTCTTGCACCTGCGCATCTGGCGCAAAGACACAGGCGTAGCAGGGGCTGTGTGCCTGCCGGGTGTCGTACACCGAGATCTGTGCATCCCAGCGCAGCGCAGCGCCTGACACCAAAGGTTTGGCATGCCGCACGCACGCGGCATTCACAGCATGGCGCGTGGCGTAGTTGTCGCTGCAGTCCAGCACCACGCTGGCTGGTGGGACGCACTGGTCCAGCCATGCCTCGTCGGCACGCTGGCACACCGCATGCACCTTCACCTCAGGGTTGAGTTGTGCCACGCTAAGAGCCGCCGACTCAGCCTTGGCTTGCCCCAAGCGATCCATGGCATGAATCACCTGCCGCTGCAGGTTGGTGAGGTCCACGTGGTCAGGGTCGACGACCGTGATGCGTCCCACACCAGCCGATGCCAAATACAAAATGGCCGAGGAGCCCAGCCCACCGGCGCCGATCACCAGGGCATGCGCATCCTGGATGCGAGCCTGGCCATCGATGCCCAGATCTTCGAGCAGGATGTGACGCGAGTAGCGAAGCAGCTGCTCGTCGTTCACAGCGGGCTCAGGGCTTGGGGGCCTCGGCTTTGCGCTCGGTGGCCGTTTTGCTGACGATGACCGTTTTGCCGCGAAGCTGATTCAATGCCTGCTGCAGGGGAAAGTCTTCAGCACTGCCGAACTCTGGCAAAGGCTTGATTTCTTTGGCCTTGGACAATTGCTCTTCCACCTTCTTGCGTTCTTCAGCGCGAGCTTTTTCTCGCTCTTGTGCGGCCTTGTCATCGGAGCTGCTCAGGTGCTTTTCAAGGTCGGTTTCGCGCATGCGCAGGGCAGCGAATACATTGCCTTCGGCGGTTTCGTCCAACCACACATCGGGCACGATACCCTTGGCCTGGATGGATCGGCCGCTGGGCGTGTAGTAGCGCGCAGTGGTGATCTTGAGGGCGGTTTCAGAGGTGAGCTGTCGCACCGTCTGCACCGAGCCCTTGCCAAAGGTTTGCGACCCCATGATGACTGCGCGCTTGTGATCTTGCAAGGCACCCGCCACGATCTCGCTGGAAGACGCGGACCCTTCGTTGACCAAGACCACCAGGGGCACCGACTTGACCGCAGCGGGCAATTTCTTCAGCGGGTCACTGCCGCGACGTGCATAGTCTTGCGGCGTCGCTTTGAACAGGGCTTTGGAATCAGCCTGTTGTCCGTTGGTCGACACCACCGTCGCATCGGGAGGTAAAAACGCGGCGCTGATGGCAATGGCACCGTCGAGCAAGCCGCCCGGGTCGTTGCGCAGGTCGAGCACCAACCCTTTGAGTTGGGGCTCTGCCTTGTAAATTTCTTCGAGCTTGCGCGCGAAATCGTCCACCGTGCGGTCTTGAAACTGCGAGATCCGCAGCCACGCATATCCCGGTTCGACCACCTTGGCCCGCACGCTCTGCATCCGGATTTCCTCACGCGTGATCGGCACGGGAAAGGTCCGGTTTTCGCTCTTTCGGAAGACCTGCAGGGTGACCTTGGTGTTGGGCTCGCCGCGCATGCGTTTCACCGCCTGATCGATGCTCAAGCCTCGCACGGCCGTGTCGTCAATGCGCGTGATCAGGTCTCCGGCCTTCAGGCCGGCGCGGAACGCGGGTGAGCCTTCGATGGGGGAGACCACCTTTACCAAGCCATCTTCCATGCCGATTTCGATGCCCACTCCCACAAACTTGCCGCTCATGCCTTCGCGCATTTCTTTGAAGCTCTTCTTGTCAAAGTACTGCGAGTGGGGGTCCAGGCCGGCGACCATGCCGCCGATGGCGTCAGAAATGAGCTTTTTCTCGTCCACCGCCTCGACATAGTCGCTTTTGACGATGCCAAAGACGGCTGCCAGCTGCTGCAGCTCTTCGAGCGGCAAGGGTCCCAGCGACCGCTGAGCCACCGCCTGCACCTGCATGGTGGTCATGGCCCCCGCCACCGCCCCCAGGGCGATGAAACCGGCTATCTTCAGTTTGGCTCCCATGGATCGATTTTTCCTCCGAGGCAGACCGAGCTCAACTGCTCAGTATAAGACGGGCTCGGTGTGACTTGGAGGCGTCGGTGGGCGAAAAGTTGCAGTGGGAGACCATTTAAACCGGCCCCACGGGCTCCCCCAAGTTGTGCATGAGCCGATTCGCCCACCCAAAGATGGCCGTGGCATGCAACAGATCGATGATGTCCTCGTCGCTCATCCCCACGGCACGCACAGGCGCCAGGTCGGCCGCGTGGAGACTGTGAGGCCGCAGCGTGACGGCCTGTGCGAAGCCTGCAATGGCACGCTCACGCTCGTTGCTGCCCGCCGAGCGGGGGTCGGTGAAGACTTGCTCGACCGTGTCAGTGCGCTTGGCCAATTGTGCATAACGCTGGGCGTGGACCGACGTGCAATAGACGCACCCATTGGTGACGGAGACCACCATCGCACCCAACTCACGTTCGGCACGCGGCAGGCCCCCATTGGCATACATGATGGCGTTGTAAGCCGTAGATCGGTGCTGCAGCATGCGCGGCTGGTGCACCAGCGTCAAGTAGTAGTCCGACGTGCGCGCTTGGGGATGGCTTTCGTCGAGCACCGCCAGCTGCTCTGGGGTGGCTTGATCCACCTTCACAGGTTGGAGCCAGGATCGCCATTGCAGCGTCTCGTTGGTGAAGCCGTTGATGCGGATGGGATCGGACCGGGGAGATGGTTTAACGGCCTGGGCGCTGAACTCGCCCGCACTGGATGTCAACGTCGAGACTGAAGCGGCCGCAGGCGTCGAAGCCAACGCGCGCAAACCTGCGACCACCCGGGTCTGATAAGACAGAAACGCCACCAACTGCGCAAGCGCCACGACGGCGGCGTCGCTCATGCCGGCAGACTTCAGCGCCTGCAATGCGGCCTGATCACCTCGCCGAGGCTCCAGCGTCAGCGTCAAGGCCCAAGGCAGCATGGCGGCGGCCGCTGCATGAGAAGTGTCGGCCCCGCGAGCGGGATCGGCCAGCAGCCGTTGATAGTGCTGCGAGAGCGAAGGCGCTTGGGCGGCGTCACACACGGCCACCGCCACGCGCAGGCGGTCAGCCGTGGACAGCCCATCCACCGGGTCAAACAGCAGGGCATCGTGGCTGGCCTGGGTGTGCTCCATGGCCGTGGCCCGAAAACGGCGCGCTTGGTAAAGGCGCTCGCCCACCTTCAACCCAGCGGCTTGATCAATGACGTCCATGTCCACGAGGCTCCTCAATCGGGGGAAGGGTTGAAAGCGGGAAGGGGTGAATCCACCCACTCGTCGCCCAAGACTTCGGGCTCATCGAAGGCCTGCATGCGCGTAAAGTGGTGGTCGATGTCTTCGGCCCAAAGCAGGCCGACCAAAGTTGTGGCCAGGCGCAATGCGCCCTCGCTGATGGCCGGGATATCGCCTGTGATCACGCCCAGCGACAAGGCCGCCGGGTAGTTGAAGCAATGCACCCGATCCAGCCCCAGGCCATCATGACCCGCTTTGGCTTGGAACTCAAAGTTGGCGCCCAAATCGGGGCTGGCGGACAACTCAGCGTCTTCTTGTCCGGGCTCGGGCGTCCAGCGGTCGGCCCAAGTGCGGATGCGGGGCGCCAGGTGGCGCAGCAGCGGTCGTTGCGACCAATCCACCGCAAAACCCGTGGCGAAAATGAGAAAGTCCAGTTCAATGGGCCCGGCCGATGTTTGCACCTGCAAGGATCGCCCCTGCACGGTGGCGCCTTGCACGGCGCACCCCAAGTGAAAGAAGGCGTTGGCATGCCGAGACACGCGCAGCGTACTGCCTCTCGGAGGCGGCACTTGCTGGGTGTGGATGTAGTGCCGCACGCGCCACTTCCAGTCATCGCTCAAACGACCGTGGCCGTGCACAAACCCGGGGCTGCCCGCCCCCTTGCCCTTGTTGATGCGCGGGATGTCCGCGCGGCGCACCAGCAGATGCACGCGTTGCGCGCCAGCTTCCAAGGCGGTGGCTGCGCTGTCCATGGCCGAAGCCCCTGCGCCCACCACGCCCACCCGCCATCCCTCGAGCGCTGCGTAGTCGTTGGCGTCAGACGAATGGGCCCAAAGCGTGCGTGGCAGCGCGCGTGCCCAAGCCGGGACCCAGGGGCCACCGAGTCCTGCGCGCCCGGTGGCCAAGACCACCCGGCGTGCGCGCCGGTGCTCCACGCGTCCTTCAGGCCCTTCGATGCGCAACTCGACCTGTGGAGTGGGCTCGGCCCGGGTCCATACATCGGTCACTCGGTGCGCGTTGTGCACCGGAAGCTGCAAGACGCGTCGGTACCATCGCAAGTAGTCCATCCACTGAAGCCTCGGGATCTTGTCCAAGGCCTCCCAGGCATCAGCGCCCCATTGGGCTTCGAACCAAGCTCTGAAGGTGAGCGACGCAATGCCCAGCGCCGGCCCCGCGAGCTGTTTGGGCGAACGCAAGGTGTCCATGCGGGCGGTCGTGGCCCAGGGACCCTCGAAGCCTTCAGGGGCTGCATCGTAGACGTCCACGTGCAGGCCGCGATGGATCAGTGCGGCGCACAAGGCCAGCCCTGACATGCCGCCCCCAATGATGGCCACGTCGGCCACGGCCTGCCCCTCGAATTCAAGGGGTGGGGTCCACCGCGCGGCGGGCAGTTGCAGGGCCGCCAGCTCCCAGGCCAGACGCGCTTCCAGCGCTGCGAGGCCTGTGGCCAATCCAGTCGACAGGCTCACCCCCGATGAGGCCTTCGCCACTGGCGAGGCGTCGTCAATCATTCATTTGACCTCGATCTTGGCGTCGCGAACGATGCGCCCCCAACGTTCAATCTCAGCGGTCAGGTGGTCGGCCAATTGCTTGGGCGTGCCGCCCAAGGGGGTGGCACCGATATCGGCCAGGCGCTTGCGAACCGCCGGGTCGGCCACCGCGTCATTGGCCGCTGCGTTGACACGTTGAAGGACCGTCGACGGCGTGCCCTTGGGCGCGAGCAGGGCAAACCAGGTGGTCGACATCAGCTGCGGTGCGCCCAACTCGGCCATGGTGGGCACATCGGGCAGGGCGGGTGAGCGCTGAGGGGCCATCACGCCGATGGCCCGGACGCGTCCGGCTTTCACCTGTGAGGCGATGCCCGGAATGAGTTGGAACATCAACTGCAGCTCGCCGCTGATGAGGTTGGTGGTGGCATTGCCAGGGTTGGAAAAGGGCACATGCACCATCTGCACGCCAAATTCGCGCGAGTACAACTCACCGGCCAAGTGCATGCTGCTGCCGATGCCCGTGGAGCCATAGCTCAATTTGCCGGGGTTGGCTTTGGCGTACTTGGTGAAGGCGCTCAGGTCTTTGGCCGGCAGGTCATTGGTCACCACCAAGATGTTGGGCACTTCAGCCAACAGGGCGATGGGTGCGAAGTCCTTTTGACTGTCGTAGCCCATCTGCTTGTACATGGCCTGATTCACCGCCAAGGTGCCCGCCCAAGAAAACAAAAAGTGGTAGCCGTCGTTGGGTGCCTGCGCGGCAGCCGTGGCTCCGATATTGCCGTTGGCACCGGGCTTGTTGTCCACCACAAAGGGCACTTTGAGGCGTTTGGAGAGCTCCTCCGCAAAGATGCGGCCGATCGTGTCTCCCGTGCCCGAGCCGCCGGGCGAAGGCAAGATCAATCGCACGTTTTTGCCCGCGGCCGGCCAGTCTTCGGCGGCTTGTGCTGCCCGGGGTGTCGCGATGCCTATCGCGGCCACCCATGTGGCGGCCATGGCAAATCGCGCCAAGCGACGCAGGAAAGGCGAAATGCTCAAAGGAAGGCGCAGCATGGAGATCTCCGAGCGTTGGCGCCCCCGACAGGAATCGAACCTGTATCTAGCGCTTAGGAGGCGCTCGTTCTATCCATTGAACTACGGCGGCGGGGTGACTGCGATTTTACAGGTCGGTCTAGAGGAGACTTCTCTGGTGGGGTCTGCGTCAATCCTTCTGCAACTTCTGCTCACGCACGATGTCACCCCACCGTTGCGTCTCTTGCTCCACCCGCTTGCTGAAGGCCTCAGGACCCAAGAAGGTGG
>CAZCJB010000131.1:0-6782 GCA_964498795.1 uncultured Rubrivivax sp.
GCCTCAAGGACTGGGCTCGCACCCAGGCAGCCGATTCCAAGTTCGAGGTGGCGGGTCTGTTGATGCCCAAGGCGGCGGGGAAGAATCCGATTGAATACCCCAAGCCGGCTCGACCTGATGACGTCGAACCACCCGCCAAGCTCAACGTCTCTCGGTCTGACCTCAAACCCATGGCCCAGTCAGCCATGTCGATGCTGACCGGGTTGGCCAGCCATGGCTTCATTCACGGCGACATCAAGCCTGAGAACCTCATGTGGGACTCCAAGACCAAGTCCTTGCAGTTGATTGACAACGATGGGCTCCAGAAGGTGTCCAAGAAACCCGGATCGAAAGTGAGCGAAGCTGCAGGAGCAGGCACTTTGACTTACCTGAATCCTGTGCATTTTGCGCGCCCTCCCGGCAAAGGCCAGCAGGAGGCCCGACTGGGGCTGGGCCGTGACCTGTTTGCCATGGGGATGGTGTTGTTGGAGGCGTCCATGCATGCGCGTGGGCAGGGTGAACGCGCAGATGCCTTGATGAATAGACTGACCTTTTCAAGTTCTCCAGCAGGGCAAGCGATACTTTGGATGAGAAATGGAAATTACAGGAGTGGACTCGAGACGCTGAAACAGGAAAATCTGCCGCCCAACAGCGTGGAAGCCTTTGCGCGCAGTTGCATCGTGAAGTCGATCGAACTCGAGGAGGCCCGGCTGGCCAATCAAGACTTCGGATTTGACCGTTACAACGAAGCAGACAACCAGCATTTGCTGAACCAATTACAAAGGGAGCTGGAGCAGATTCGTTGAGGCCCTCACTCCAAATTCTGCACCTGCTCCCTCATCTGCTCAATCAGCACTTTCATCTCTACCGACACGTTGGTCAATTCCAGGGCGGCCGATTTCGAACCCAACGTGTTGGCTTCGCGGTGCAGTTCTTGAATCAAAAAATCCAAGCGCTTGCCCAACTCGCCACCGACCTGCAGCAAGCGCTCGATCTCCTCCAAGTGCGCGCCCAGGCGTGACAGCTCCTCGGCCACATCGATCCGGATGGCAAAGGCAGCGGCTTCATTCAACGCACGTTCTTGCAGGGCCTGAGCCGATATTGTCTGTGCGGTGCCGGTGGCACTGGTGGTGGCCAGCGCGTCGTGCCAGCGCTCCAAGAATCTCGCCTGCTGCTTTTGCACGACGGCGGGGATCAAGGGGGCAGCTTGTGCTGCCAGCATGCGCAGCTGCGCGATGCGCTCCATCAAGATGGCCACCAGCTTCTCGCCTTCGCGCGCGCGGCTGTCGCGCAGCGCGTTCACGCCGCGCTCAAAGGCATGGAGCGCCGCTGCATCGTCCACCGCGGACCCATCGGCACCAGCGCCTGACCCAGTCTGTCGGCACCAGTTCAACACCTCCGCCACCGACAACTCTCTGGCCTGGGGCCATTGGGTCTGCACGGCGGCCTGCAATGCTGCCAAGGACTTGAGCTGTTGCGGGGTGGGCACCTCGGCCTCGCCTTTGCGCTCGCGCTGCACCGCCACACGCACCTCGATCTTGCCTCGGCGAAAGCCGGCTGTCAGTGCCGCGCGCAAGGCGGGCTCCAAATGGCGCAATTCGTCGGCCACCTTGAACGACAGGTCCAAGAAGCGCCCGTTCACCGAGCGCAACTCCAACGCCAGAGCGGGATCGCTCAGCATCACGCTCGCATACCCCGTCATGCTATAAACGGCCATCGCATCTCGCTAGAAAGTTTGCGAACGATTATGGCAAAGACCACCCTCGTGCGCAGCTTCGGCCGCGCCGCCCACACGCTGCGTCCCGTTCAGATTCAACGCCACTACACCCGCCACGCCGAGGGTTCGGTGCTGGTGAGTTTTGGCGATACCCAGGTGCTTTGCACTGCGTCCGTCGAAGAAAAGGTCCCCCCGCACAAGCGCGGCAGCGGCGAAGGCTGGGTGACGGCCGAGTACGGCATGCTGCCTCGCAGCACCCACACCCGCAGCGACCGCGAGGCCGCCAAGGGCAAGCAAAGCGGCCGCACGCAAGAGATCCAGCGCCTCATCGGCCGTTCGATGCGCAGTGTGTTTGACCTCAAAGCACTGGGCGAGCGCACCATCCATTTGGACTGCGACGTGTTGCAGGCCGATGGTGGCACGCGCACGGCTTCTATCACCGGAGCTTTTGTGGCAGCGCACGATGCGGTGAGCTGGTTGATGGCTCAAAAGCGCATCACCGCTTCGCCGATTCGAGACTTTGTGGCGGCCGTGTCGGTTGGGGTGGTGCAGGGCGTGCCGGTATTGGACCTGGACTACACCGAAGACTCCGGTTGCGACACCGACATGAACGTGGTCATGACCGGCTCGGGCGGCTTTGTGGAAGTGCAGGGCACGGCCGAGGGCGAGCCCTTCACTCGCGCTGAGATGGACGCCTTGTTGGCTTTGGCCAGCGAGGGCATAGCCCACCTGATTGGCCTTCAAAAGCACGCACTTGGGGTGGATTGATGCGCCTCGTGCTGGCGTCCAACAACGCCAAGAAGCTTTCCGAGTTGCAATCGCTGCTGGCCGGCGTGCCAGTCACCCTGATCACCCAGGGGAGCTTGGGCATCGCGGAGGCCGACGAGCCTCACCACACTTTTTTGGAAAACGCGCTCACCAAGGCCCGTCATGCCGCGCGTGCCTGCGGTGGGGCGGCGGTGGCCGACGATTCGGGCTTGTGTGTGAACGCCTTGGGCGGCGCGCCGGGTGTGATCTCGGCGCATTACGGCGGCCTGGTGACTGCGGGTGCCGACCGCGAAGAGACCCGTCGCCGGCAAGATGCGGCCAACAACGCGCTGCTCTTGCAACGCATGGCCCACCTGCAGGGCGAGGCCCGTCATGCACGCTTTGTGAGCACACTGGTGGCCGTGCGTTCGGCCGACGACCCTGAACCCTTGGTGGCTCAAGGCCGCTGGGAGGGGCAGATCTTGCACGAGCCCCGAGGCACGCAAGGGTTTGGCTACGACCCGTTGATGTTCATCCCTGAGCTGGGGCGCACCGTGGCCGAATTGACGGCGCATGAGAAAAACCGGGTGAGCCATCGGGCGCGCGCGGCGCAAGCCTTGGTGCCATTGCTGCGTGAGGTCTGGTTGTTGCGGTGAGCACCCCGGTCGAGCATTACCTGCGCCCTGGCACATTGCGGCTGCCCGCCTTGCCGCCGCTCGGGGTCTATGTGCACCTGCCTTGGTGCCTGAAGAAGTGTCCTTATTGCGATTTCAACTCGCATGCGCTGGGAACCGGCGATGGGGCTCTTCCTGAAGCCCTCTACCTGCAAGCGCTGCGCGCAGACCTCGAGGCGGCTTTGCCCTTGGTGTGGGGTCGCAAGGTGTCCAGCATCTTCATTGGCGGTGGCACGCCCAGTCTGTTCAGCCCGCAGGGCATCGAGCGTTTGCTCAGTGACTTGCGCGCGCTCTTGCCCTTGGAGCCGGGTTTGGAAATCACCTTGGAGGCCAACCCCGGTACCTTTGAGAAAGACCGCTTCAAAGCCTTTCGAGAGGCCGGCATCAACCGCTTGTCCATAGGCGTGCAAAGTTTCAACGACACGCTGTTGCAGCGCATCGGCCGCGTGCATGATGCAGCCCAAGCGCGGGCGGCGGTGGAAGAGGCGAGGGCGTGTTTTGACACGTTCAACATCGACCTGATGTATGCCTTGCCGGGGCAGACCTTGCAAGGGTTGGCCCAAGACCTGGACACAGCGCTCGGCTATGCACCGCCTCATCTGTCGGTGTACCACCTGACGCTCGAGCCCAACACCTATTTCGCGGCCCATCCACCGGTGCTACCCGACGACGACACGGCCTCGGACATGCTGGACCTCATCACGCAGCGCACCGCCGCGGTGGGTCTGCAACGCTACGAAGTTTCGGCCTTTGCACAGACCGGACACCGTTGCCGTCACAACCTCAACTACTGGCAGTTCGGAGACTATCTGGGGCTGGGGGCAGGCGCGCATGGCAAATTGAGTTTCCCGCACCGCGTGCTGCGCCAGGTGCGCTGGCGCGAGCCACGCGCCTACATGGACCATGCGATGCGGGGTGAGGCGGTGAGCAATGAGCACGAGGTGGCCCGAGCGGCCTTGCCGTTTGAGTTCATGCTCAATGCCTTGCGCCTGCGCGAAGGGTTCGATGAGGGCTTGTTCACCGCCCGCACCGGCATGCCCCCATCGGCTGTGCAGACCACCTTGGAGCGGGCCTGCGAACTAGAACTGCTGGAGCGCGTCCCTGGATCCTTGGACCCTGAGGCCGATTCAGCCATGCCCGCCTTGCCTGCCATGCCGATTGGTTGGCGCCCCACGGCCCGTGGGTTCGACTTCTTGTCCGATTTGCAAGCCCTGTTCTTGCCTGAAGCCACGTCTTGATCACTCATGAGCTCCCAAGCCCCCAACAACCCTGCCGTGGATGACGAAGGTCACCCCATCCCTCAAGGCCCTACACCCTATGAACAGTTGGGCGGAGATGAGGCTGTGCGTGGTTTGGTTGACACGTTTTACGACCTCATGGATTTGGAGCCTGGCTATGCCGAGTTGCGGGCCTTGCACCCGCAAGACCTGAGTGGGTCGAGAGACAAGCTCTATTGGTTCTTGTCGGGATGGTTGGGCGGGCCGGCGCTGTACATGGAGCGCATCGGCCACCCCATGCTGCGGGCTCGCCACCTGCCGTACCCCATCGGCATCACCGAACGTGACCAGTGGATGCAATGCATGGTGCAGGCCATGCAATGGAGGGGCGTGGATGAAGACCTGATGCGGGGCCTGGCCAAGGCCTTCATGGGCACGGCCGATTGGATGCGCAACAAAGGGGGTTGAGGTAGGCCCTCAAGACCCTGACAGCAGCACGATCAGCGCCCCCGCGCCCCCTTGTGGGCCACTGGCCTGGGCAAAGGCCACCACCTCCTGGCATTGAGCCAACCAGCGCTGCACCTTGGCTTTGAGCACGGGTTGGCGCCCGGGCGACCCGTGGCCCTTGCCGTGCACGACACGCACGCAACGTTGCCCCCGCCGCTTGGACTCGCGAACGAATTGCGCCACGGCCTCGCGGGCTTCGTCGCGGCGCAAGCCGTGCAGGTCCACCTGCGCTTGGATGGCCCAGTGCCCACGGCGCAATTTGGTCACCACATCGGGCCCGATGCCTGGCCGCCGAAAACTCAAGCCGTCGTCGGTGAGCAGCAAGGATTCAATGTCCACGTCGTCGGACAAGGCCTCGCGCAAAGCCGCTTGCTCGTCGAGTTGACGCTGCAAGGGCTCCGGCGCCGGCCGCGGCCTCTCAATGGCGGCGCGACCGGTGTCCGGGACGGCTTGCACCGGGCCCACCGCGCGGGCAAAGGTTTCTTTTTCTTCGACCGCACGGCGCTCGGCCGCGCGTTGCGCCAGTTCTTGGGCTTTGCGTTGGGCCGCCTCACGCTCTTGCGCTTGGCGTGCCACTTTGAGGGCTTTTTTCAGGTCGGCCAAGTCTTTGAGTGGGGCGGTCACATCAACCCCCGCTCGGCCATGGACACCACCTGGCCTTGCCCTACCACCAAATGGTCCAACAGCCGCACGTCCACGAGCTGCAGCGCACTTTTGAGGGTTTGGGTGAGACTTTCGTCGGCCCGAGAGGGCTCGGCCACACCCGAGGGGTGGTTGTGGGCCAGCACCACGGCCGCCGCATTGAGCGCCAGGCATTCTTTGACCACCTCGCGAGGGTAGACGCTGGTCTGGGTGAGCGTGCCTCTGAACATGGACCGCCACGTGATCAGCCGGTGCTGGGCATTGAGAAACAGCACGCCAAATTCTTCGTGGGGCAAGTGTGCCAGGTGCAGGGCCGCATAAGCTTTGACCTGGCTGGGGCCCGCAAACGAGGGCGCATCACACAGGTTTTGCCCCACCGCGCGGCGGGCGAGCTCGAGCAGAGCCAGCATTTGCGCGCGCTTGGCCGGCCCCAAGCCCTTGACACTGGCCAATTCGCTGGCGGAGGCCTGCAGCAGGCCCGCCAAACCGCCAAAGCGCTCCAAGAGGCCCTGTGACCACTGCAAGACGCCTTGCCCAGCCACCCCGGTGCGCAGCAGCAGGGCCAAGAGCTCCACGTCGGCCAAAGCCGCGGCGCCGCGAGAAAGAATCTTCTCTCGCGGGCGGGCGCTGGAGGGCAGGGCATGCAGGCTCATGGTGGCGTCATGGCGGGGTCGTAAAATCCTCCACAGTCTATCCAAGCTGTGCGCGCGGCGTACGACCTGGATGGGGGTTGTGAGACCCCGTTGTTGCCACCCTTTTTCGTGCCTCCTGGTGGGGGTTAGCGTGTGACCACGATTCAGCCGGGATCCTTTTTGACCTTGCACTACCGATTGGTAGGGCCTGATGGCGCAGACGTCATCAACACCTTTGGTGGCAAGCCCTCCACGTTGTCGCTGGGCACGGGCCAGCTCGCACCAGCGATTGAGCAGCACTTGCTGGGCTTGAGCGAGGGCGCCCATGAAACCATCGCGTTGGCCCCCGGCGAGGCTTTCGGTGATCGAAACCCGCAATTGCTGCAGCGGGTGACCTTGGAATTGCTGCACACCTTGGGCGACCCCAAGGCCGAATATGCGGTGGGCGATGTGGTGCAGTTCCCCACGCCTGGCGGCAGCGGTTCGTATGCAGGGGTGGTGCGCGAGGTGGGTCAGGGATGGTTGTTGTTTGATTTCAACCATCCGCTGGCGGGGCAACCCGTGCAGTTTGAAGCTCAGATTTTGGGTGTGCTGTGACCAAATTAGACGAAGTGGTTCTCGCGGAGCCGCGCGGCGTAGCGTTCGAGCCACGACGCGAGCGCGGCTT
>CAZCJB010000132.1:0-6624 GCA_964498795.1 uncultured Rubrivivax sp.
GGCGCAGAAAAATCCCACGCCGCATCCTGGGCAATCACACGAACCCGGCGGGAGGGGAGTTCAATCTCCGCCAGTGCGTAGCGGCCATCCCCCCGCTTTTCCGCTGCGGGATCAAAGGCGAAGACCACCCGCCGGCCATCGGGCGAGACATCAAATGTTTGGGCATCCGGTTCGGCCCGGTTGAGCTCGTATCGCGAGCCCTCAAACAGGTCTTGCACCTGACCGGTCATGGTGTCCATGACGTGGAGGTGCGCCACGCGGCCCATGGGAATGTGGTGGTCCCAGTGGCGGTACTGGGCTTCACTGGTGGCATAGCCGGTGTCTTTGCGATCTTTGAAGGCCTTGAGCGCTTTCGCTTGCCCGGCCTGACCTTTGATCGCAGGCCACACCCAAGAGACGAACACCACGCGTCGTCCATCAGCGCACCAACGAAAGGCCTCCACGCCAGTGGCCACTTGTGCTGCGCGTCGGGCCTCTCCGCCGTCCACCGGAATCAGGTAGAGCTGTGGCTCGTCGTCCTTGTGCCCCTGTTGGTCCCGTTTGGCCACGAAGGCGATTTGGTCGCCTTGCGGACTGAAGCGCGGTTGTCCGTCTTTGTCGCCGCACTGGGTGAGGCGGCGCGGGCGACCACCGAGCGTGGACAGCAACCAAAGGCTCGAGGCGCCTTTGTTGTCTGCCATCGAGTACGAGGTGACCGATACCGCCACCTGGGCACCATCGGGGCTGATGCTGGGAGCACCGAGCCGGTCCATTTGCCACAAGTGCTCCACGGTGAGCACTTGACGATGTTGACTCTTGCGCGCCATGGCTCAACGGCTCCTGGAGAGTTGGTAGTCCAGATGGGTCTTGATGGTGGGCCACTCGGGGGCCGTGATGCTGTAGACCGCGGTGTCTCGAATGGTGCCCGATACGCCCAACTGGTGGGATCGCAAGATGCCGTCAAGTTGCGCGCCTAACCGTTCAATGGCTTGGCGGCTCTGCACGTTCAGACGATGTGTGCGAAATTCAACCGCGATGCAGTTCATATCCTCAAACGCATGCCCCAGCAGCATGCGCTTGCATTCGGTGTTCAAGGCCGACCGCTGGGTGCTGCGCGCGTACCAGGTGTAGCCGATTTCAAGCCGCCGGTTTTTGGCATCGACGTTCATGTAGGTGGTCATACCCACCACTTTGTCTTGGCCATCCATGACCGTGAAAGGCAGCATGGCACCTTCCGATTGCAACTTCAAACGTCGATCCACCTCAGCGGCCATGTGGTCGGGCTTCGGGATCGATGTGTACCAGAGTTTCCAAAGTTCGCCATCTCGCACGGCCTCGCACAACGCAGGCACGTGCTGCCGGTCCAAAGGGACCAGGCGAGCATGGGTGCCCGTCATCGTGACAGGCTGCAGCCAATGGCTCACCGGTGGTTCCTTTGCATGAACACGAGCTTCTCAAACAGGGTCACATCCTGCTCGTTCTTCAGCAAGGCACCCACCAGGGGCGGGATGGCCACTTTCTCATCCTTCGTTTGCAGCACTTCGGCAGAAATGTCCTCGGCCACCAACAGCTTCAACCAATCCAGCAACTCGGAGGTGGACGGCTTCTTTTTCAAACCGGGCAGATTGCGCACGTCGTAAAAGGTCTTGAGCGCAGCGGCCAGCAGGTCCTTCTTCAGGGTCGGGAAGTGCACATTGACGATGGCTTGCATCGTCTGCGCATCAGGGAACTTGATGTAGTGGAAGAAGCACCGGCGCAGGAAGGCGTCCGGCAATTCCTTTTCATTGTTGGAGGTGATGACCACCAGCGGGCGATGTTGGGCCCGGATGAGTTCTCGGGTCTCGTAGACGAAGAACTCCATACGATCAATCTCGCGCAGCAGATCGTTAGGGAACTCAATGTCGGCTTTGTCCACTTCGTCGATCAGCAGCACCACGGGCTGAGCGGCCGTAAAGGCTTGCCACAACACGCCTTTGACAATGTAGTTGCGAATATCGCGCACCCGCTGCGAGCTCTCCGCATCAGACAACTGGCTGTCACGCAGGCGGCTGACCGCATCGTACTCGTACAAACCCTGCTGTGCCTTGGTGGTGCTCTTGATGTGCCATTGCAGCAAAGGCATGCCCAGGGCTTGAGCCACCTCTTCGGCCAGCATGGTCTTGCCTGTGCCGGGCTCACCCTTGATGAGCAGGGGGCGCTGCAAGGTGGCGGCAGCATTCACAGCCAGCATCAAGTCCGGCGTGGCGACATATTGGTCAGATCCTTTGAACTTCATGAGACTCAGTATAAGGTCCCCCTATAATTCACGGGTTTTCTCACCTCGCCACGAAACACCCATGATCAAAGCGACCTTCCTGTTGCTGGCACTGGCCGGCTTCCTCTCCGCGGCCCAAGCGCAAGACGTTGAAGCGGGCCAAAAAAAGGCGGCCATGTGCATCGGCTGTCACGGCATTGCGGGCTACCAAGCGACCTTCCCTCAGGTGCACAAGGTGCCCATGATCGCAGGGCAAGGTGCCGGCTACATCACGGCGGCCTTGAATGCCTATGCCAGCGGTGAGCGCAAGCACCCCACCATGCGGGGCATTGCCACCACGCTGACCGAAAAGGACATCGCCGACTTGTCGGCCTTCTACGAGCAGCAGGGCAAAGGCAACAAGGCGGCGCCGTCCGAGGCCGCGGTCACGCCGCCTGCCCAAGTGGCTGAGTTGTTGACCAAGGGTGCATGTGCCTCGTGCCACGGCGCCAACTTCAACAAGCCTGTGGCGCCCAACTACCCCAAGGTGGCGGGCCAGCACACCGACTACCTTCTCGTGGCACTTAAGTCCTACCAACAAGGTGGCAGCCCCTTGGCAAGCCGCGGTAACGCCATCATGGCCGGTCAGGTCAAGCAGTTCACCCCCGCCGAGCTCAAGCAAATTGCCAGCTACTTGGGTTCACTGCCGGGTGAGTTGCAGACGGTCCCTCAGTCTCGATTCCGCTGATCACGATTCATTTCGCCCTGGCCTCCAGCGCTTGAGCAGCAAGGCGTTGCTCACCACGCTCACGCTGGACAGTGCCATGGCTGCGCCGGCCACCATGGGGCTCAGATGCCCCAAGGCGGCCAAAGGCACCCCTACGACGTTGTAGGCAAAAGCCCAAAACAGGTTTTGTTGCAGTTTGGTGTGAATCGCCTGCGACAGGGCCATGGCCTCGGCCACCAGCCCCACCTCGCCTCGCATCAAGGTCAGCCCGGCGGTCTCCATGGCCACGTCCGTGCCGCCCTGTTCCCCCGCCATCGCCACCCCGACGTCCGCCGCCGCCAAGGCCGGTGCGTCATTGACACCGTCGCCCACCATGGCCACATGCTGCCCTGGCGGCAGTGCGTGTTTGAGCCTCATCACGACGGCGGCCTTGTCGGCGGGCAGCACCTGGGCATGCACGTCATCGATGCCCACTTGCTGAGCAATTGCGTGGGCGGCCTGGGGATGGTCGCCGCTGATCATCACCACACGCACGCCAAGGGCCTGCAGAGCGGCCACCCCATCGGCCGCCCCCAATTTAATGGTGTCACCGAAAGTGAGCAGGCCTTCCACGCGAGGCGTTTGACCCGGTGAGGTCACCACCAGCCAGGCCAGACTCGATCCGTCTGCAGCCGCTTGCGCAGCCGCCAGACTCAGCGCCTCGGGGGGAGGCTCCACACCGGGCTGCATCTCTTCGAGCCAGCGTGCGCTGCACAGCCGCACCTGGGTCGAGCCCACCCAGCCCTCGATGCCACGACCCGGTATGGCGGTCACGTCTCGCGCAGGATCCGTTGACGTCGCATGCTCGGTGGCGCTGAAGGCAGCCACCACGGCACGCGCCAGCGGGTGTTCGCTGCCTGCCTGGACTGCAGCGGCCCAAGCCAGCACCTGGCGGTCACCTTCAGGAGTTTGTGAAGCCGAGAGACACCCCAACAAGCGGGGGCGTCCCTCGGTGAGCGTGCCTGTTTTGTCGAAGGCCACCACTTGCACGGTGCGCAGGGCCTCCAGCGCTTGGGCGTCTCGCACCAAGATGCCGCGCTTGGCTGCCAGCCCAGTGCCTACCATCAGAGTGGCTGGCGTGGCCAAGCCCAGCGCACAGGGGCAGGCGATCACCAAGACCGAGACCGCATGCAAGGTGGCTGCGGTCCAGTCTGCGGCCCAAAATCCCCAAGCCAGCCAGGTGAGGGCGGCCACGGCGACGATGGTGGGCACAAACACGGCGCTCACACGGTCCACCAATTGTTGAATGGGCGCTTTGTGCGCTTGTGCGGTCTCCACCAGGCGCACGATGCGCGCCAACTGCGTCTCGGCGCCGACGGCCGTGGTGGTGACCACGATCCAACCTTCGGCATTCAATGCGCCTCCTACCACGCGAGAGCCGGGCTCACGGGCCACTGGCAAGCTCTCGCCCGTGAGCATGGACTCGTCCACGTGCGTGCGGCCCTCGAGAATCACGCCATCGGTCGGAATGCGCTCGCCCGGGCGCACCACCACCTCGTCCCCCACACGCACCCGTGACAAGGCCAATTCCAGCTCCAGGCCATCTCGCCGAACACGAGCCACTTCGGGCCGCAACGCGCGCAAGGCCTGCAAAGCGGCCAGTGTCTGCTGCTTGGCCCGAGCCTCCATCCATTTGCCAAACATCACCAGGGTGATGACCATGGCTGCGCTTTCAAAGTACAAGTGGTGCGCATGTCCTGCGGGAGCGCTCCACCACAGGGCCAAGCTGAGACCCCAGGCCGCTGTCGTCCCTAGGGCCACCAGCAAATCCATATTGCCTTCGCCCGCACGCAAGGCGGCCCAGCCGGCCTTGTAAAAGCGCGCCCCGAGCCAAAACTGAACCGGAGTGGCCCAGGCACACTGGAGCCACGCTGGCCACATCCAATCCCACCCCAAGGGGGCTGTGAGCATGGGCAGCACCAAGGGCAACGACAGAGCGGCGGCCACCGCCACCTTCCAGCCCTCGTCATGGCGTTTGCGGGGAGTGGGAGGGGCTTCTGGCACCACCACGCTGGCTTCATAGCCGGCACGCTCCACAGCCTGCACCAGGCCTTGCGTGTCCACCGCGTTCGTCGATGTGATGGTGGCTTGTTGGGTGGCCAGATTGACGCTGGCTTGCTCCACTCCGACGACCGCCTTGAGCGCCCGCTCCACCCGACCGACGCAAGACGCGCAGGTCATGCCGTCCACATTCAACGTGACTTGAGTCATTGACACACTGTACGCTCAAAGGTTCACAATGCGCTCTGATGTACCACAAACCAAGGACAAATCCATGGCCATCGAACTCAAGTTGCCCACCATGACCTGTGGTCACTGCGTCAAGAGCGTCACGGCCACCGTGCAGCGTGTCGATCCTCAAGCCAAGCTGACGGTGGATCTGCCGACCCATCAAGTGACCATCGAGTCCACCAAGCCCAAAGAAATCTTCACCCAGGCCTTGGCCATCGAAGGCTATGCGGCGGCTTGAAGTGGCGATGCGCAGCCTTGCGAGCGCAACCGCCCAGGGGGCCGCGTGGGTCATGGCGCTGGTGCTGGCCAGTGGGGTGCCGCAATTCGCATCGGCCCAGACCCTGCGCTGGGCCAGCCAGGGCGATCCGGCCACCATGGACCCCCATGCCATGAACGAAGGCCTGACCAATATGGTCAATGGCCAGGTGTATGAGGGCCTGATTGCCCGTGGCAAGAACCTCGAGTTCGTGCCCTCACTCGCCACCGAATGGTCGCAAACCGGGCCCACCACCTGGCGCTTCAAACTTCGCTCGGGGGTCAAGTTCCACGACGGCACCCCCTTCACCGCGGACGATGTGGTGTTTTCCATCAACCGCGCCAAGGCGCCCACCTCCCAAATCAATGTGTATGCCAATGCGCTGGGCACACCCGTGGCGTTGGATCCCTTGACGGTGGAATTTCGTCTCGACAAGGTCAACCCGGTGTTTCTCCAGCACCTCGGGCTGCCCATCTCCATCATGAGCAAGGCTTGGTCCGAGAAGAACAAAGTGACCAAGCCCCTGGACTTCAAAAATCGCGAAGAAAGCTATGCGTCGCTTCGGGCCAATGGCACGGGCCCTTACGTCCTGGTCAATCGTCAACCTGGCATCCGGACCGTGCTCAAGCGCCATGCGGCGTGGTGGGGGAACTTTGAGGGCAATGTGCAAGACATCGTCCACATGCCCATTGCCAACGACGCCACGCGGCTCGCGGCCTTGGTGTCGGGCGAAATCGACTTTGTGCTCGATCCCGCCCCGCGCGACGTAGCGCGACTCAAGCGCACCTCAGGCGTCAAGGTGGTGGAGGGGCCCGAAAACCGGGTGCTCTTCATCGGCATGGACCAATTCCGAGATGAATTGGTATACGGCAGTGTCAAGAATCGAAATCCCTTCAAGGACGTGCGGGTGCGAAAGGCGCTCTATCACGCCATCGACATCGAAGCCATCAAGAACAAGCTCATGAACGGCCAGAGCGTGCCCACGGGCAGCGTCACGCCTTCGCCGCTGGGCAGCTACAACGACCCTCAGGTGGAAAGTCGTTTGCCGTTTGATGTGGCCAAGGCGCGAGCCTTGATGGCCGAAGCCGGGTATGCCGATGGCTTTGAGGTGACGCTGGATTGCCCCAACGACCGCTACATCAATGACGATGAAATCTG
>CAZCJB010000133.1:0-6557 GCA_964498795.1 uncultured Rubrivivax sp.
TTGCGGGTCATCATCCCGCCCATCACCAGCCAGTACCTCAACCTCACCAAGAACTCGTCCTTGGCCGTCGCCGTCGGCTACCCCGATTTGGTGTCCATCAGCAGCACTGCGCTGAACCAGACCGGGCGCGCCATTGAGTGCATTGCAATGGTCATGGCTTGCTATCTGACCTTGTCGCTGCTGACCTCGGCCTTCATGAACTTCTACAACGCGCGGTCGCGCCTGAAGGATCGCTGATGACCCCAGCGACCTCGAATTCAATGGACGCCTTCGTGCCCCTCGCCAGCCGCTCGCCACCCCGCTCCCAACTGGGGGCAGCGGCCTGGTTCAAGCGCAGCTTCTTTGACGGGCCCTTCAATACCGCGCTGACCACATTGACCGTGGTGGTGCTGTGCCTGTTGATTCCGCCTCTGGTGCAGTGGGCCGTCATCTACGCCGTGCCGGGCGCTGACAACACCGCGTGTCGTGCAGCGCATGGCGTGGGCGCATGCTGGGGCGTGGTGGCCGAAAAAGGGCGCCTCATCCTCTTTGGCCGGTACCCGTTTGAGGAGCAATGGCGAGCCACCTTGGCCTGCGGTTTGCTGGTGGGGCTGTTGGGGCTGAGCTGCTTGCGCACCTTCTGGCGGCCCGGGTTGGCCTTGGCATGGGTGGGCGTGTTTGCAGCCTTCTATGTGCTCATGCACGGCGGGTACTTCGGCCTGAGCTCGGTGGAAACCGCCCGCTGGGGTGGCTTGCCGCTGACCTTGATGTTGTCCAGCGTGAGCCTGGTCATCGCCTTCCCGCTGGCGGTGCTGCTGGCGCTGGGGCGGCAATCTCATCTGCCAGCCATCCGCACCCTGTGCGTGTTGTTTGTCGAGTTGGTGCGGGGGGTGCCGCTGATTTCGGTGCTCTTCATGGCCTCGTTCATCTTGCCGCTGTTCATGCCGCAAGGCAGCACCATCGACGTGTTGGTGCGTGTGCTCATCGGTATGACCTTGTTCACCGCCGCTTATTTGGCCGAGGTGGTACGCGGCGGCTTGCAAGCCCTGCCCAAGGGGCAGATCGAAGCCGCGCAATCCCTGGGGCTGAGCTACTGGCAAACCCAGCGCAAGATCGTTTTGCCTCAGGCCCTTCGCCTGGTCGTGCCCGCCATCGTGAACACCTTCATCGGCGCCTTCAAGGACACGTCGTTGGTCACCATTGTGAGCTTGTACGACCTCACGGGTGCGGTGCAGCTGGCGCTGGGGGATGCCGATTGGCGCAAGTTCTTCTTGGAGGGCCAACTCTTCGTGGCCGCACTCTATTTCGTGGCCTGCTTTGCCATGTCGCGCTACAGCCATTGGCTGGAGCAGCATCTGAACACCGGAACCCGACGCCAATGAGCACGCAACCTCCCATCATTGAGTTCGCCAAAGTCAACAAGTGGTACGGCGAGTTCCACGTGCTGCGCGACATCGATTTGTCAGTGGCGCGCGGTGAGCGCATTGTCATCTGCGGCCCCTCGGGCTCGGGCAAGAGCACCCTCATCCGATGCATCAATCGCCTCGAAGAGCATCAAGAGGGTCGATTGGCCGTTGACGGTGTGGAGCTTTCTGACGATGTCAAGGCGATCGAAGCCGTGCGCCGGCAAGTGGGCATGGTGTTCCAGCAATTCAACCTGTTCCCCCACCTCACCGTGCTGGAAAACCTCACGCTGGCGCCGATGTGGGTGGGCAAGGTGTCCAAGGCCGAGGCTGAAGAGCGTGCCATGCAACAGCTCAAGCGCGTGCGCATTGCCGAACAAGCGCAAAAGTACCCGTTGCAGCTCTCAGGGGGTCAACAGCAGCGCGTGGCCATTGCGCGCGCTTTGTGCCTGACACCCAAGATCATGTTGTTTGATGAGCCCACTTCGGCGCTGGACCCGGAGATGATCAACGAAGTGCTCGATGTGATGATCGAGCTGGCTGGCCAAGGCATCACCATGCTGTGCGTAACCCATGAGATGGGTTTTGCCCGCTCGGTGGCCGACCGCGTGATCTTCATGGACCAGGGTCAGATCGTCGAGCAAAACACCCCGACCGAGTTTTTCAACAACCCACAGCGTGATCGCACCAAGGACTTCTTGTCCAAGATCCTGGCGCATTGACCGAGGACGCTTGATCCATGGACCTCTCTCGCTTTGCGCGCCGGCGCTACACCCGCGGATTCACCCCCATCGAACCCCTGCCCAACCTGAGCAAGGCCTTGGGCGGCCCATCAATTTGGATCAAGCGTGACGATCAATTGGGCCTCTTTCCGGGCGGCAACAAAACACGCAAGCTGGAGTTCTTGGTGGCCGACGCGCTGGCGCAAGGTGCGGATACCTTGATCACCTGCGGTGCCGTGCAGTCCAACCATTGCCGCATCACCTTGGCTGCGGCCGCCAAAGAAGGCCTCAAGTGCCGGCTGCTGCTCGAAGAGCGTGTGCCTGGCAGCTACAAGCCCGAGGGCAATGGCAACCATTTCATGTTTCAGTTGATGGGGGTGGAATCCATTGAGGTGTTCCCTGGAGGCACCGACATGATGGCCGCCATGCAACGCGCGGCCGAGGCCCTGGCCCGCGAAGGCCGCAAGGGTTACATCATCCCTGGCGGTGGCTCCAACGCCATCGGCGCGCTGGGGTATGTGGCCTGCGCCCAAGAAATTTTGGCGCAGAGTTTTGAGATGGGTGTGCACTTTGACCACCTGGTTGTGGGCTCGGGCAGTTCGGGCACCCACGCGGGTCTGGTGGCGGGGTTTCACGGCATGAATGCGGGCCTGCCTATCACCGGAGTGGGCGTGAGTCGAGACCCCGAGAACCAAGAGCCGCTCGTCTTCAAAGAGGCCCAAGCCACAGCCGCCTTGCTGGGTGTGAGCACTCCCATACCGCGCGAAGCGGTCAAGACCGTGGGGGGTTACTGGCAGCCCAAGTACTCGCTGCCCAACCGCCGCATGGTCGAAGCCGTGCAGATGCTGGCCCGCTTGGAAGCGGTGCCCTTGGATCCCACCTACACCGGCAAAGCCATGGCCGGCCTGATTGGCATGGTGCGCGAAGGGCGGTTCAAGTCCAGCGACCAGGTGCTGTTCGTGCACACGGGAGGCCTGCCCGCCCTGTTCGCCGACACCGAGGTGCTCACCGGACGCACCCCTGTCAACGACCCTTGAGCGCTCGCCCAGGACCCCAACAACGCGTGGTGGTTGGCCTCTCTGGCGGGGTCGACTCGGCGGTCACGGCCTGGCTGCTCAAGCAACAAGGCCACGAGGTGATCGGCATCTTCATGAAGAATTGGGAAGATGACGACGACAGCGAGTATTGCTCGTCCAACGTCGACTTTGTGGACGCTGCAGCAGTGGCCGACGTCATCGGCATCGAGATCGAACATGTGAATTTCGCGGCCGAGTACAAGGACCGCGTGTTCGCCGAGTTCCTTCGCGAGTACCAAGCGGGGCGCACCCCCAACCCCGATGTGCTGTGCAACGCCGAGATCAAGTTCAAGGCGTTTTTGGACCATGCCTTGCGGCTGGGCGCGCAGCGCATTGCCACGGGGCACTACGCCCGCGTGCGCGAAGCACCGGGCGAACCCGGTCGTTTTGAACTCCTCAAAGGGCTGGATCCCAGCAAAGACCAGAGCTACTTTTTGCACCGCCTCAATCAGGCTCAGCTGTCACGCACTTGGTTCCCCGTAGGTGAACTGCAAAAAAGCGAGGTCCGTCGTCTGGCCACCGAGATTGGCTTGCCCAACGCGAAGAAGAAGGATTCCACCGGCATCTGCTTCATCGGCGAGCGTCCATTCCGAGAGTTTTTGCAGCGCTACTTGCACCAGTCCCCCGGCCCCATGCTCGACGACCACGGCCGGCAGGTGGGGCAACACGTGGGCTTGAGCTTTTACACCTTGGGCCAACGACAAGGATTGGGCATTGGAGGGGTGTCACACGGCGGTGGTGCGCACGACCCCTGGTATGTCGCGGGCAAAGACCTGGCACGCAATGTCTTGCACGTGGTGCAAGGTCACGACCACCCGGCCTTGTTGTCTTCGCGCCTGCGCGCCAATGACGTGAGTTGGGTGGCCGGCCACCCGCCGGCTGCGGCCCCTGCAGATCGGATCTTGGGCGCCAAGACCCGCTACCGACAACCCGATGCCGCCTGCCGTTTTGCCGCCACCGATGAGGGCTTCACGCTGAGCTTCGACGAGCCGCAGTGGGCGGTCACCCCCGGTCAATCGGCCGTGCTTTATGACGGCGAGGTCTGCTTGGGCGGCGGCGTCATCACGGCGTCCAGCCAAGCCCCCAAGCGCTGATTCACACGATCGGGCTGCTCCCAAGTGAGCAAGTGGCCGCACTGAGGGAGTTCCTCGTATTCGGCATGCACGACGGCGGCCACGATCTCACGCGCGCATTCGGGCGGCGTGAGCGCATCACTGTCGCCCCACATCATCAAGAACGGGCACCGAATGGATGGCAAGAGCGGACGGCTGTCGGGTCTGGCCATGATGGCTCGGTTTTGCGCGATCAGCTGAGCCGCACCCGCGCGCATCACCATGTCGAGGTAGCCTTGCACCAGCCGCGCATCGCTCGCGCGGCTCGCATGAAAGGCAAAGGGTACGTTGGCACGCAGCACCTCTTCGACCCGGCCCTGCTCAAACAAGGCAATGGCCTGTTCTCGCAACTGCAGCATCTGCGGGGTATCGGGCCGGGCCGAGCTGCCCAGCAAGGCCAGGCCCGCCACACGCGCCGGCGCCTGACGAAACACCTCCAAGGCCAGGATGCCTCCCATGCTCGTGCCCACCAACACCAGAGGACCGGGCTGCTCAGCCAGCAGGGCGGCCGCCATCTCGGGCAAGGTGGCGTGGCGACCATGCACATCACTCACCACGGGGTCGAACCCACGTGCACGCAAGGCCGGCACTTGATCGCGCCACAGCGAAGCATCACTGGCCAATCCGGGCAGTAGCAACAGTCGTGTCATGGGGGCAAGTGTGCCAGCCCTGGAGGCGCACCTCACCCGTGCGACACTTCAGGGCATGACTTGGATCGCCGCGTATCTCGCCACAGGCCTGTTCATTGGTTTTTTTGCCGGGCTGCTGGGCATCGGTGGCGGCATGTTGATGGTGCCCGCCTTGGCCGCCCTGTTTGGGGCGCAGGCCTTGGCGCCTGAACACACCATGCACCTGGCGTTGGGCACCTCCATGGCCTCGGTCTTCTTCACGGGCGCCTCCAGTGTGCGTGCCCATCACCGCCTGGGCTCGGTGGATTGGGACATTTTTTGGCGCCTGGGACCGGCCATGGCTGCAGGGGGTTTCTTGCCCTCGCTGGCTTCCGGCTGGTTGCCTCAGCGGGCTCTGGCCTTGGCCTTTGCCGTGGTCGTGTACGGCGCGTCGATTCAGATCTTTTTGGGCCGCAAACCCGGTGCCGGTCGAGGGTTGCCCGGACCCGTCGGATTGACCCTCGTGGGGCTGCTCATCGGTTTGATTGCCGGCCTGGTCTCTGCGGGCGGAGCGTTCTTGTCCATGCCCTTCATGCTGTGGTGCGGCATCCCCATTCGCCGGGCCATCGGCACCGGCGCAGCGCTGGGTCTGCCTGTGGCGGTGGTGGGCACCGTGGGCTACGTCATTTCAGGGTGGGACGTCAGCGGCCTGCCCTCAGGCAGTATGGGCTTCGTCTTGGTACCTGCCTTGGCCGTGCTGGTGGCCGCGAGCATGCTCGTCGCCCCCTATGGAGCCCGCGCGGCGCACCGGCTGCCGGTGGACACGCTCAGACGCATCTTCGCTTTCTTACTCTTTGCTCTGGCCACGCGCATGTGGGTGACTTTTTGGTGAGACCCAGGCATTGACCACACATTTCGTATTCATCCGCCATGGCGAGACCGACTGGAATCGCCAACAGCGGTTCCAAGGTCAGATTGACATCCCATTGAACGCCATTGGCTTGGAGCAAGCCCGCCGCTTGGGACGCCACTTGGCCCCCACCCCCACGGAAATCTTGCTGTGCAGCGATTTGACGCGAGCACAGCAAACGGCTGCCCCGTTGGCTTTGGCCTGGGGCCAGCAAGCTCAAGCCCTGCCAGGATTCAGAGAACAGTCCTTCGGCGTGCTGGAGGGTCTGGATGTGCCCACCATCAAGGCACAGCACCCTGAGTTGTGGCAGCAATGGCTGGAACACCGCGCTGACTTTGCCCTGCCCGGTGGCGAAAGCCTTCAGCAATTCCATGCGCGGGTGGTGAAAAGCGTTCGCGACGCCGCGCAGGCGCACCCTGGCAAGACCTTGACCGTGGTCACCCATGGGGGTGTCCTGGACATGCTGTGGCGCACCGTCCATGGTCTGCCACTGGATGGCCTGCGCACCTGCGACATCCCCAACACAGGCATCAACCGCCTGCGGTGGCACCAGGGTTCGTTAGAGCTGCTCCAATGGGCCGAGGTGGCGCACCTGCAAGGCATGCCCGAACAGCCGTCCACCCGCGCGGGTGAGCGCTGAGGCTGAGCGCCTTCGCGGCCAGGGGGTAGGGCCTTGGCGGGATGCGAGGCGAGGGGGGAGATTGCTTCGCTTCGCTCGCAATGACCTCAGCTCGGGCCTCGCGTCAT
>CAZCJB010000134.1:0-2169 GCA_964498795.1 uncultured Rubrivivax sp.
TGCGACTCACCGGGTGGGCCTCAGGCTTTGCGAGCCTGTTTTGCATCTTGCAGTTCTTGATGGTGCGACCCCTGGAGGCGGCCTGGCAAGTGGATCCGGCCGTGATTCAATTGAGCCTGCTCAATGCCACCGTATGCACGGTGTTGCCCGTATTCTTGGTGATGCTGGCCATCGCACGCGTGGGGGCTGCAGCCAGCGCACAGGCGGGCATGGTGGGCCCCTTGTCCACCGTGGCCTTGGGCGCATGGATTTTGAACGAACCGTTCAATGAGTGGGTGCTGGCCGGTGCGGCCTTGGTGCTCAGTGGGGTGTGGCTGCTGGCTCGGGCCAGATGACGCGCTCGCGCCAGGCGAGCCATCGACGAAAGGAGATCAAACCATCATGGACATGGGTATTGCAGGCAAGTGGGCATTGGTGTGCGCCTCCAGCAAAGGTCTGGGCAAGGGCTGTGCCCAGGCCTTGGTGCGCGAAGGCGTGAATGTGGTGATCACGGCGCGGGGCGATGCAGCCCTGCAAGCCACGGCCTCTGAGCTGCGGCAGCTCAATCCTGCTGTGCAGGTGGTGGCGGTGGCTGGAGACATCACGTCGCCCGAAGGACGAAAGGCTGCACTGGCTGCTGGCCCGCAGGTGGACATCCTCATCAACAACGCAGGCGGACCACCGCCCGGTGACTTCCGAGAATGGGACCGCGAGGCCTGGCTCAAGGCGCTGGAGGCCAACATGCTCACGCCCATTGAACTCATCAAGTCGGTGATCGATGGCATGGCCGAACGCGGTTTTGGCCGTGTGGTGAACATCACCTCGGGTGCGGTCAAAGCCCCCATCGCCAATCTCGGGCTGAGCAATGGAGCTCGGTCGGGCTTGACGGGTTTTGTCGCAGGCTTGGCGCGTCAACCCCAACTGGCTGGGCGCAACGTCACCGTCAACAACTTGCTGCCAGGCCCGTTTGACACCGACCGCTTGCGCGTCACCATGAAGGGTCAGGCTGAAAAGGCCGGTGTGCCCATGGAAGAGGTGGTGGCCGCTCGGCGCAAGGCCAACCCCGCTCAACGCCTGGGCACCGCAGAAGAGTTCGGCGCCACCTGCGCCTTCTTGTGCAGCGTCCATGCGGGCTTCATCAACGGGCAAAACCTGCTGATGGATGGTGGGGCTTATCCTGGGACGTTTTAGCCTATTTCTCAAATCAACAATGTAATCACCATGGCACAAAGAACTCTGGCCGATATCGAACTGTCTCGCGCGTACTTTCAGGTCCTGATCGACTTGGCTCGAGCGCACAGTGGCGACACCATTCATTACAGCGAATTGGTCGCTCAGGCCAAACTCCGAGAACCCAACAATGAAACGGTTCAACGCGCCATTGCCACCAGCACGGGCAGAAGATTAGATGCATTGCGCGAATTCACCAACCAGCATGGTCTGCCGGACCTCAGCGCCTTGGTGGTGAGCAAAGCCACTGGCGATAACGGAGAGGGTTTCAAGAAGTCCTTTGATGGCGAAGCTGTCAGGCGAGCCATTCAGGCTTTTGACTGGTCGACGGTGCAAGTGTCGTTCGATGAATTTATCGCCAATGAAAAAGTCTCGTTGGCAGCCCGAGAGGAGGCCATGCGCGCCAGCCGACCCAAGCGAATTCGCGAGGAGACGGCTCGTGAAATGCTGTGGGCCTTTCACCAGGAAAACCGCAGTCTCACGGCGGGCTTTACATCCGATGTCAAGCAACGCGCGGTGGCGCTCATCATGACCGGCATGACTGTGGCTGACGCCGTTCGTCAGGCCCGTGAAGAGGCAGGCCTCTGAAGTCTCGTGTGTGGCTACTTGTGTAGCGTTACAGCGTGCCCGACTGGTGCCGTTCAATGATGCCCTGGCGTGAAATTTCCATCAGTGCCTTGTCCAAGTAGCGGAAGTTCGACGGGGTAAACGCCCCATAAAGCGCCCTGCAGAGTTCGGCCACGCGCTCGTTGATCTCGATGGACTCGCGCAAATTTGGCACTTTCTTGTCGCTCATGTCAGGAGCCAGGCCCAGGTATTTGAACGTCCGGACCAAATGAAGGTCCGGCTTGCACGCCAAGCCCAGGTCTGTCATGAAATGCAGGGCGGTGATGTGCCCCCAATGAGGCCCCATTTCTTCCAGGATGGTTTCGATGCGCGACGCGTAGGACAAGGGCACCA
>CAZCJB010000134.1:2179-6213 GCA_964498795.1 uncultured Rubrivivax sp.
ATAAGGCGCTTGTGCGTGGACCCTCTCCACGCGACGGCGCAGCGCGCGAGCGCCGCCTTGAATTGCGAACAGCCGGTGCGGCGCCACCCGGAAGACATGCCTGACCTGGTCGGCGAACGCACCGGAAACGGAAAAGCTGGTCACGCTCGTGCCTTTGCCGTGTTTTTCAATCCAAAAATCTTCCCGGTTCAGCCCCACTCGACGCCATGCACCAACAAACAGCGGACCCATTTGTTCGATCTTGCGCTCCGCCCCCGCCGCCCGCGTGTTGGCATACAAAGGCTTGTCCCATATCAACCGCCAGCATTCCTCGGGCCCGGTGCTGGCCGGGTCCTTGACGTTTTGACCCAGCGCATGCGCCAAGGTCATCATCTCGGAGCTGTGACGGGCCAGGCCAGATTCCAGGGTCTTGAATAGTGAGACAGGTTCCATGGGGTGCTCGGATAAAGGGGGCGCCTCTGGCGACCATGAGACGCCTATGCACAGCTCGTAAAAGCAGAGCCAGTGGCCCTTCAGTCGCTGGCACGGGTGTAGTTCAACACGCTACCTTGTCCGTACTGGGCTTCGGCCAGCAGTTTGGCTTCGTAGTCGTTGCTCGCCCAAATGATGGTGTGAGCTGTTTGGTAGCTGTTAATTTTGACCCAAATCGTGTACTTATACATGGTGGCACTCCTATAGCTTCAAGTGGAAGGACGACTGGTCGCTTCACGGACAGGTCTAATCAAGACACCCTTTGGAGCTTAGGCGGCCAGTAGCTCACCAAGTGAGCCACATCAGAACCTAGGGTTTATACTTATCATCTTCGGAACACGCTGGACAGCCTTCAGAGTTTTTACGTAGGAGAATGGAAGGTTCCTACCCTGCCAAGGGATTTGTTGACCCACTGAGGCCTTGAAGATGAAATGCGCCGTCTGTCAGTCGCCGTTGGATGCGAACTCAAAGTTCTGTGTGATGTGCGGAACCACTGTGGCTCAGGCGCCCATCCTCACTCCGTCCGCTGACCGGGCTGATTCCGTCGCTACACCTTTCGCCGCGCCCGTGGGGCCCGCCCCAGGCGCTGTGCTACCTCCGCCTGTGGCCGCTGTGGGTCCCGTGACGGTGACCAGTCACCTTCCCCCACCTCCCAGTTTGACACCTGGCTCAGGCGAAACGGTTACGACCACTCAAGCAATGCCGTTTGGCAGCGTGACGGTCAGCGTCACGCTCCCGCCGCCAGCGCCACCTTTGCCCCCTCCGGCGCCCATATTGCCGCCGGCGCCTGCACCTGTATCTGCTGAAGCAGCGGGGAGCCCACCGCCCGCGGCCGCCAAGGCGCCGCCTGCCGCGCCGGCTCCAGCTGCATCAGGTGGCAAGCCCCCGATAGCGGCCATCGCCGTAGGCGTTTTGGTGGTGGCTGCTGGCGTGGGCTACTTCATGATGCAGGGGGGCAACAAGGTCGCGCCTGCCCCCGCCTCGACAACGGCCCCAGCAACCGCCACATCCACCGCACCCGCGCCGGCTCCCGCAGCAGCCAACCCGGGTCGCAAAGAGGTCTTGAACCAACTCATTGCTGCCAGCCGTGAAAACCGGTGGGCTGAGGTCAAGCCCACCCTGACCGCCATCAAGGCGTTGGCCCAGCCAGCGGCCGGCGACAAGGCTGCCGCCAGTAAGCTGCAGGAGCAGGGCAACCAAGCCCTTAAAGCCAGCAAGTTTGAAGAGGCCCTTGCTGCTTTCGAAAAGGCGGGTGTCGCTGACCCGTCCAGCATGGAGGCCCGGCTGGGTCAGGCGACAGCCCAGGTGCGCAGCGGTAAGTTCGACGCGGCCAGCGCCACGTTAGTGGAGGCCTTGCTCGTGGGCCCCGAAAACGGTGCCGCCTGGTTGTTAGCGTCAGAAACCTTTGCGGAACTCGACAAGAACGAGGCCGCGCTGGCCTGCCTGAAGTTGGCTGTCCACTTGGCTAAAGACCGTGAAAAGGCCGTGGGCTATTTGCAAGGGGCCGAATCTAATATCAAAAGCGCCAAGTTCAAGGCGGTCGTCCTTGGGGCTTTGCCTCAACTCAAGGGCGTTCCTGCGCGTTGACGCGGCTTGATGAACCACTGAGTGAGCACATTGATGAAACTACAAACCTCACCCCTCTTGATGCGTGGCCTCTTGCTGGCCGGATTGGCGAGCGCTGCGTCTTGGTCATCGGCACAGAACATTGTTCGCCTCGATGCCGTGCAGTACCGTATTCCGCAAGGCTCCCAGGCCACCGTCATGGTGGAGTTCAAGGCTGAAAAGAGCCCTTGGTGTGGCCTCAATGTGAATTGGGGAAATGGAGAGGAGCAAGACCTTCGCATTGGCGATGACGACAAGAAGATCTCGCCGCTGACGCTCACACGCAACTTCCCGTCACCAGGTGTCTACACCGTAGTGGCCAAAGGTAAATACCTGCAGCGTGGCTTCAAGTCTGCGAACGCTTGTGAGGTCAGTGCCCGTCCCATTCAAATCACTGTGTTCGACCCGGCTGTCGAACAGGCGGCGCGGCAGCGTGAGCAGGAGCGTCAGCAGGCCGAGGAGCGCCAGCGTGCGGCCCAGACCCAGGCGGATTTGGCGCGCCGGGAATTGGAATTGCGCCAGCGTGACCTGGCGCAAAAGGAACTCGAGCTCAAGCGCAAGGAGTTGGAGCTGAAGGAAGCCGCGCTTCGTCGCGAGGAAGAGACTCGTCGCGCAGAACGAGAGAAGGCTGCTTCGGTCTCGACGGCGACCCCCTCCAAGACCGCTCCTGCGGCCAAAGCCGATGCCGCAGAGGTCAAGGCTTCTGCGGCGCCTGCCAAGGGCAAGCCGAAGACGTCAGAAGGATTCTGACTCGCGCCGCTTTTCAAGGGGCCACGTCAAGCACCATCCCATATCCAGGAGAACTTGAGTGGCCTTTTGCGTGGAGTGCGGAACGAACCTGGGGGCGGCTCCCAAATTCTGCACACAGTGTGGGGCTCGGCAGCCTGCACCCACAGTGGCGCCTCTTGTCAAGGCTGCCGAGATCGCGAAGCCGCCTATTTCTACGGGGCGACCTGGCGGCCCCGCCTCAGTCGTACGTTCGCGTTCCTCGATCACGCCTGCACGCAAGTCCCTCGAGGCTATTCGCCAAACGTTGTTTGTGGTGAGCCCGCAGGGTCAACTGGCTTTGGGGCAGGCTTTGGGCCGCCAT
Organism: uncultured Rubrivivax sp.; assembly: GCA_964498795.1. Classification (GTDB taxonomy): domain Bacteria; phylum Pseudomonadota; class Gammaproteobacteria; order Burkholderiales; family Burkholderiaceae_C; genus Rubrivivax. The sequence goes on from CAZCJB010000134.1 coordinate 5,346, forward strand.
GGCGTCCAGCCCGCCGAAGTCTGGGTGGCGGCGGAGCCCGAACTTGCGCAGGAGGGTGTGCGCCAGGCGCTCAAACAACTGAAGCAGCGGCGTGCTGCCAAGTACGTCTGCATTGTCGGCGGGTGGGATGTCGTTCCCCCTTACGAGTTTGAAAATCCCTCGTATGGTGTAGGGGGCGATGACGACGAATGGTGTTATTGCGACGCGCCCTACGGACACGCAGAGCCGTTTGATGGTGACGAGCTTGACAGTGTCTTTGCGGAGTTTCCCGTGGGCCGCATCCCCAGCGAAGACGTCGATGTCCTCGAGCGCGTGCTGTTGACAGCCCCTGTGGCGCAGGACGCTCGCAAGGCATTGGCCTTTGCCGTGAGCGCCGAAGTGTGGGCCGGCGCCACTACAGCCGTGGTGGAAGAATTCATGGGAGGGCGCAGTCAGCCCCATTTGGTATCCAAGCCCGAGCGCTTGAGCCCATTGAATCCCGCTCATGTGCTGGCTTCGCCAGGATGGGAGGAGCCACACCTGTCCAGTTTGGTCACGGAGCGGGGCTTGAGCCCGGGCGCGTTCTTGCTCTTCAACGTGCACGGTGCCGGCTTCATGACTTCGTGGGTGGGCGAGGGCCATGCCGCTCGATCGCACCCCGTTGTCTTCTCGCCTGAAACCATCCATGACTTCAACGGCGCCGTGCTGGTGACGGAAGCGTGCTACGGCGGCAAGATCGACTACGACGAACCCAGCATCGCACAGTCGTTGTTTGCTCGGGGCGGCAAGGCCTTTGTGGGATGCTCTATGGTGGCTTGGGGCGCATCCAGCGTTCCCTGTGACGCAGACTTGATCGCGTTGGGCTTTTTGAACAGTGTCCAGCAAGGGC
>CAZCJB010000134.1:6231-6512 GCA_964498795.1 uncultured Rubrivivax sp.
ACGCGCGCCGGCAAGTGGTCGAGCGCATGGATGCCGATGCCCCGGAGACCAGCGAGAAGACCATTCTGTCCTTCAATTTTTATGGTGCACCGTGGGACAACTTGGCAGGCGGTATCGGGGCCGGATCAAGCGTCCTGGGTTCGGGCACTTCCTTGTTGGATCGCACCCGTGCGTCCATGGCCGGCGGTGCTCGCCGCCCATTGCCCTTGCTGGAAGAAATCAGGGAGCGCTACATGAGCCGATTGGGTGATCGCGGCAGTCGTTTTCTTCTGCAAAGAGAA
>CAZCJB010000135.1:0-2768 GCA_964498795.1 uncultured Rubrivivax sp.
CTACTTTAGGCTGGTATGGCAGGCGGGGGGCAGGTCACGGGATCGATCTAGATCACCGTCGTCCCCGCGTGGCATTGTCAATCCTGCGCCAGTAGCCAAACTCTTCTTCATGGACTTCGATGTCCAATTCGGTGACCCGGGCCTGCAATCGCTCTTGTGCGTCGGCGACCGCTTGGTTGTAAATGCTGGGCCCGATTTCTTCCAAAAAGAAGCCGAGCAAACCTCCCGCGGCGACGTTGCCGAGGGTCTCGTCCATGTACTGCGCAAAGTAGCGCTCGATGGATGAAATGGCATGGCGTTTGGCCTCGGGTGAAAGTTCAATCGTCATATCGGGCCATCTCCTCCTGGTTTGTTCCTGCTTGCACTGGCGGCATGGAGCAGTATATTGACCAGGAAATGATGGCCAAGTTCACATGAGGATTGCCGCGTCCAGACTCGACAAGTCCGGCTCCAGATTCCTTGGAGCCGGCTGGGTACTGGTGAGCCTGGTAGCGTTGCTGATCGCAGTGGCTTGTGGCGGTGGTGGAGGCGGCGGATCGGGCGCATCGGCGCCATCGGGGTCCACCTCGCCGACTTCTTCCGGAGCTGTCGGCCCCACGCACACCTATACCTTTGAGTCCGGACCGGTTCGACCCTTGGCCTTGTCGGCCGACGGCAAACGGTTGTTTGTGGCCAATTTGCCCAACGGATCGCTGGACATTTTGACGGTCACCGACGCAGGCTTGCAGTCAGAAAGTTCGGTGTATGTGGGGTTGGACCCCGTCGCCGTGGCCGTGCGCAATGCCGGTGAGGTCTGGGTGGTGAACCACCTCTCGGATAGCGTGAGTATCGTGGATGTGAGTGCCTCGCCGCCGCGTGTCATCCGTACTCTGTTGGTGGGTGATGAGCCGCGTGACATTGTCTTTGCCGGGGCAGATCGCCAACGCGCCTTCATCACCACCGCGCGGCGAGGTCAGCAGCGCTCGAGTGTTGATTTGACGAGCGTCCCCGGTGCGGGAGATCCCCAGCTCACCACGGCGGGATTGGGCCGTGCTGACGTGTGGGTGTTTGACGCCAACAACCTTGGCTCTGCCGTGGGTGGCAAGCCGCTGGCCATCTTGTCATTGCGCACTGACACCCCGCGAGGCTTGGCGGTTTCACCCGATGGCCGAACGGTCTACGCGGCAGCCTTGCACAGCGGTAACCGAACCACAGCGATTGCTTCCCAATTGCCCTGTGATGGTTTTGATAACGACACCCCTTGCACCGTAGGAGGCTTGCAGGTGCCAGGATCCGCCTTGGGTCCGTCCACCAACAAGGCAGGCGTGCCTGCACCCAGGGTGGGGTTGATTGTGAAAGCAGACGCTGCCGGTCGATGGCGTGATGCTCGCCAGCGTGATTGGAGCAACGCCGTGCGATTTGATTTGCCAGATCAAGACTTGTTCACCATCGATGCGCAAGCGATCAGCGTGGGTGCCGCAGTGAGTGGCGTGGGCACGACTTTGTTCAACGTGGCGGTGAATCCCAGCAGTGGTGCGGTCTATGTGAGCAATACGGAGGCACGCAATGATTTGCGATTTGAGGGTCCGGGAATTTTTGCGGGCACCACATTGCAAGGCCATCTCGCAGAAGCTCGCATCACGGTTGTCAAGGGAGCCACTGCCTCTGCTCGCCATCTGAACAAGCATCTCGACTACGCGCAACGGCCTGCTCCCGCATCCGCCAAGACCGCCAGCTTGTCCATGCCGCTGGAGATGGTGGTTTCTGCAGATGGTCGAACGCTGTACGTCGCCGCATTCGGGTCCAGCAAGGTCGGCGTGTACCCCACGGCTGCGCTAGAAGACAACAGCTTTGACCCCACGGCTTTGGCCGGCACGCATCTCAATGTGAGCGGAGGTGGTCCATCGGGCTTGGTGTTGGATCCTACGCGCAACCGGCTTTACGTGAGCACCCGTTTTGACAACGGGGTGTCGGTGTTGGATCTGTCCAATGGTAGAGAGATTCAACACACCACGCTGCCCAACCCCGAATCTACGGCCATTACCAATGGGCGGCGGTTCTTGTATGACGCGCAATTGTCTTCCAGCAATGGTGAGGCGTCATGTGCGGCCTGCCATATCTTTGGCAACACCGACCACCTGGCCTGGGACCTGGGAGACCCCGATGCCGACGTGGTGCGCACGCCCATCAACATCAAGGTGGAAGTGGGTGCGCTGGGTCAAGCCATCAATGGCAGCGGAGATACCAAGGCCTTGCATCCCATGAAGGGCCCAATGGGCACGCAAACCTTGCGGGGAATGGTCAATCACGGCGCCATGCACTGGCGTGGTGACCGGGTGGATGGATTTTTTGGCAAGGACACCCGGACCTCTCCTCCTTTTGATTCGGACCTGTCATTTCGCAACTTCATTGTGGCGTTCCAAGGACTGCTGGGCAGGGAGTCAGCGCTGTCGGCTGCCGATATGCAGTCATTTGCGAAATTTGCACTGGCCATCGTGCCGCCACCCAACCCCGTGCGCAATCTGGACAATAGCTTGACGGCCTCGCAAGCGCGCGGTCGAAGCTTCTTCATGGGTTGCGATGGCGCCGACGTGGGCTCCGGACAGCCCGCTTCGTGTGGCGCCGATGGGAGGCCTGCAGGATTGGGTCATTTTTCCGATGGTTTGGCCACTTTGAACTTTGGATTCACCTGCGAGGGCTGCCATACGCTCAACCCGGCGCAGGGCTTCTTCGGAACCGACGGGCAATTCAGCTTTGAGGCATTGCCGCAGATCATGAAGATTCCACAG
>CAZCJB010000135.1:2868-6434 GCA_964498795.1 uncultured Rubrivivax sp.
CCTGTCGTCGGTCAACAAGTCACCCTGGATGCGACCAATGCCGCTGTGGTGGCGCCGCGCATTGATCTCTTGCGGGCCAGGGCTTTGACCGGCTTTGTGTCGAAGGCGGTAGGTGGCAATGTGACGGAATGTGAGTTGGTGGTGCGAGGCGTGGTAGGAAGTCGTGCCACCACCTTTGTGCTCAAATCCGATGGCACCTACGCAAGAGACGACGCAGGGACCGCAATCTCAGAGGCTTCCTTGCGAGATCTGGCCCGTACCCCGGGACAACAACTGACCTATACCTGCATGCCACCTGGATGGGCTCCAAAATTTTGATTCATTGAGGAGAGGCCTCTCGAAGGGCGATAGCGGCGCCAACTCTTCCCACATCTCCACCATGGCCCAAGTTCAAACCTTCAAGATCGATCCCGCGCAGAGCGACACCTTGCAGCTTTCGCAGGCGCTGCGTGAGGGGCGCACGACCGTGCGAGCGATTGCAGATGCCCATCTCGCGCGCATCGCGGCGATTGACAAGGCTGGGCCCACGCTCAACGCCATCATCGAGCTCAATCCCGACGCCCTGAAGGAAGCCGATCGCTTGGATGCTTTGGCGCGTCAGGGTCACTGGCTGGGGCCGTTGCACGGCATCCCGGTGCTGCTGAAGGACAACATTGCCACGGGTGACCGCATGCAGACAACGGCTGGCTCCTTGGCGCTGGACGGGGTTCGCGCCTCGCGAGACGCAGCCTTGGTGGAGCGCCTGCGTGCGGCGGGTGCCCTCATCTTGGCCAAGACCAACCTCAGCGAGTGGGCCAACATCCGCTCCACCCGGTCGACCAGTGGTTGGAGCAGCCGAGGAGGACTCACCCGCAACCCCCATGCCTTGGACCGCAACACGAGTGGGAGCAGTTCGGGCACTGGTTCGGCGATTGCGGCCGGGTTGGGCGTGATCGGTGTGGGCACCGAAACCGATGGATCCATTGTCTCTCCATCGTGCCGTAATGGGCTGGTGGGGCTCAAGCCCACGGTGGGTCGGGTCAGCCGCGACGGCATCATCCCCATCTCCCACACCCAGGATACGGCAGGCCCGATGACACGCACGGTGGCCGACGCGGCGGCGCTGATGCAGGTGATCAGTGCGGTCGATACGCGAGATGCTGCCACTCAACATGCACCACCCGTGCCGGACTTCATGTCGGCGCTCGATGCGCAGGCGCTCCGTGGGGTACGACTGGGCGTCGCGCGCAACAGCCTGAGCTCTCATCCCCAGATCAATCAGCTGTTTGAGCAGGCCCTTGAAAAGCTCAGAACTGCAGGTGTACGGCTGGTCGATGTGAGTGCCCCGCAGCCCGCCAGTTGGGGTGCTGACGAGCGCATCGTGTTGTTGGTGGAGCTCAAGGCCGGCCTGGCCAAGTGGTTGTCGGACTTCGCGCCCCATGCTCGGGTGCGCAATCTTGACGATGTGATCGCCTTCAATCAGGCGCATGCAGACAAGGTCATGCCTCACTTCGGGCAGGAACTTTTCCTCGATGCACAGAAGTTGGGTGATCTTTCCAGTGCGGACTATCTGAAGGCCTTGGACAATTGCAGGCGCCTTGCGCGTACCGAAGGGCTGGAAGCTCTTTTTGAGCAGGAAAAGTTGGATGCCGTCATCGCGCCGAGCGGGGGCTTGCCTTGGCTGACGGATTTGGGGCAGGGCGACTATCACACCGGAGGCTTTTCTTCAGCCGCTGCGGTGGCCGGATTGCCTCACCTGACCTTGCCCATGGGTGCCGTGCGCATTGCGGCCGGGGTGGACCTGCCCGCCGGGCTGTCGTGGGTGGGGCCTGCCTGGAGTGAGGCTCGCTTGTTGGCGATGGGCTACGCCTATGAACAGTTGCGCGGCCCGCCACCGATGCCTCGCTACGTCAGGCACAGCACGATTTGAGGGCGAGGTGAGGGCCGTCGCGCCGGATGGCCTCGAGGCGATCATTCACACAACTGGCTCGCCAATTTCAACCCTCGCGTCGCCCTCGTCCACCATTGCGAAAAACTGGGGCACAACCGATCCACGGCAGGGAACAAGGTCGGGCACGGGTCCAGTTGGGCCAGCGACTGCAGCCAAGGGTTCAGGTGCGGCTCATCCACGCTGTGCACAGCGCGTGCGCCGGACAGTGCCTTCTGCAGCCGCGCCACATCAGCGTGGACGCGAAGTGGCGTGAGCTCGCGCATGACAGTGTCGACCCATTGCCACCGGCGTTCGGTCCATGGCCAGGCGTCGTGGTAGTTTTGCAGGTACACACCCACCACCAAGGACGACGCACGGTGCGCGGGCGGTGGTCGCAGCGCCCAGGGGTGCACCAACCACACCTCGCGCCCTTGAATGTGCCGCGCGAGGTCGTCCAAGTTCGTCAGAGCTTCCGCGCCATGAAGTTGGCTGCAAGGATGCGGCGGCACCAAGGAATCATGCCGTATTGCGCACTGGGCCGTGATGGGCACTCGCAGTCCGCGTGCGATTTGCTCCAGCACTTCATAAGGCTGATCAATGGACGTGTCTTTGCTGTGCCAGCTTGCCGGTGCAAAGCGGGCCACATTGTCTGCATTGAAGAGATAGGGTTTGTGGCTGTGGGTGGCGGCCACCCACTGCCAACTGAGGTGATTGCTGGCCAGATCCCCATCGAGCAGATGAGACACCATCCAATCGGCTCCCGTGCGCCAGTGGATGCGTCGCAGGTGTACCAGGTAGCTGGCCAACCACATGCGAGCATGGTTGTGCAAATGGCCGGTGGCGTACAGCATCTTCACGGCTTCATTCACGGCTGGCACATCGGTCTGGCCGCAGCACACATCGATCGGTATTTCTCGGGCGTAGGCGTCTTCAGGCAAGACGCCCGGGTGTCGCGACTGCAAGATGCCCGAGCCGCCATGGGCCCAAACATGGCGAAAGTATTCACGCCAGCCCAACTCATAGATCCACTTGTGATTCACCTCCAAGGGGTGTCGAGTCACCACCTGGGTCACGACCTCGTGCAGTGTCACCACACCGTGGGTGATGTAGGGCGAAAGCCCAGAAACGTGGCCCTCCAGGTGGTTGCGCGTTCGTGCGTAAGCGGCCGGTTGCATGGCTGCCGCGCGTTCTAAAGCGGCTTGCCGGCTGGGCGGAGGCGCTTGCCAGCCCCGCGTCATGGTTGACGGGGTGGGCTTGAAGACGGAGGACCGTACAGCAACTCCACCGCAAACTTGGCCATGCCCGCATTGCTGTGGCTCACACCTGGAGCGGTCGCCAAAGTCCATCCCAAGGGAATGCCCCAGGCGGCCGCCTGGCGCTGGCTATGTTCATAGAAGTACTGGCCTCGGGCCAGTCGGTGAGGTCCTTGCGCCACCGCCTGCGGCGTTTGTCTCAGGTCCGAATCGTTCGGGTTGGTGTCGGCGGTCCCGAGCAAGATCACCAAGGGCCGTTGCAACACGGTTTTCAAGGCCTCAGGCCCGACTCCGGAACCCTGCAAACCATAGGGAAAAGCGACTGAGAGATCGGGCAGTGTCCACCATCCCGCATTGGCGGCGACGGCCTTGCCAACCCGCGCGGCGGGCTCAAAGTAAAGAAA
>CAZCJB010000136.1:0-6310 GCA_964498795.1 uncultured Rubrivivax sp.
CGATCCGCGAGGGCGGCCGCACCGTGGGCGCCGGCGTCGTCGCCAAAATCATGGAATGACCATGCAAAAACAAAAGATCCGAATCCGCCTCAAGGCATTCGACTACAAGCTGATCGACCAGTCGGCGTTGGAGATCGTGGACACCGCCAAGCGTACCGGCGCCATCGTGCGGGGCCCTGTGCCCCTGCCGACGCGCATGCAGCGTTTTGACATCCTGCGTTCGCCGCACGTCAACAAGACCAGCCGTGACCAGTTCGAAATCCGCACCCACCAGCGTTTGATGGACATCGTGGACCCCACCGACAAGACGGTGGACGCCCTGATGAAACTCGACCTGCCGGCTGGCGTGGACGTCGAAATCAAACTTCAGTAAATCGGCAAGGGCCAGGCGCGACGCGAGTTGCCAACCTGGTCCTAACCCTGATATACTGAAAAGCTTTCCCGGAAAGTCTTCGGACTTTTCGGGTGATCAGTCAGCCCGGCCAATCGTTGTCGGGCATGTGCAACAAGGCTTCGTGGAGCTCGGGACACCGGGTGCAAGCGGGGCTGGAGAAAAACCATGACGACCGCAGATGCGAGCTACCGGCTCGGTTTGCTGGGCCGCAAAGTGGGCATGACCCGCATTTTCACGGACGACGGCGACGCCGTGCCCGTGACGGTGCTGGATGTGTCCAACAATCGCGTGACCCAGGTCAAGACCGTCGACCATGACGGCTACGCTGCCCTCCAGGTGGCATTCGGGTCGCGCAAAGCGTCCCGTGTGTCCAAGCCTGAAGCCGGCCACCTCGCCAAGGCGGGTGTGGAGTCGGGCGAAATCCTCAAAGAATTCCGTGTGCCCGCCGACGTGGCCAGTCAGTACCAGGCAGGCTCGACCTTGCCGGTCACGCTCTTCGCTGCTGGCCAATTGGTGGATGTGCAAGGCACGTCCATCGGCAAGGGCTACGCGGGCACCATCAAGCGCCACAACTTTTCCTCGCAGCGTGCATCACACGGTAACAGCCGTTCGCACAATGTGCCGGGGTCGATTTCCATGGCGCAAGATCCGGGTCGCGTGTTCCCGGGCAAGAAGATGACCGGCCACATGGGTGACGAAACGGTCACCACGCAAAACCTTGATGTGGTGCGTGTGGACGAAGCCCGTCAACTCTTGCTGGTCAAGGGTGCCGTGCCTGGGGCCAAGAACGGCCACGTGGTGGTGCGTCCTGCCATCAAGGTCAAAGCCAAGAAGGGAGCCCAGTGATGCAACTCGAGCTCCTGAATGAACAAGGTCAAGCCACGGCCAAGGTCGATGCACCTGACACCGTGTTTGCCCGTGACTACAACGAAGCGCTTGTGCACCAGATCGTGGTGGCTTTCCAGGCCAATGCCCGTCAAGGCACCCGCGCTCAACTCGATCGTGGTGAGGTCAAACACTCCACCAAGAAGCCTTTTCGCCAAAAGGGTACCGGTCGGGCCCGTGCAGGTATGACGTCCTCTCCGCTGTGGCGCGGAGGTGGTCGTATTTTCCCGAATCGCCCTGACGAAAACTTCACCCAGAAGGTGAACAAGAAGATGTATCGCGCCGGCATGGCGTCCATCCTGTCGCAGTTGGCCCGAGATGGCCGCCTGGCCGTGGTGGAATCGCTGTCGGTGGAGGCGCCCAAGACCAAGCTCTTGGCGCAAAAGTTCAAGGCCATGGGTTTGGATTCGGTGCTGGTCATTGCCGACACCGTGGATGAGAACCTCGCGCTGGCCTCTCGCAACCTGGCCAATGTGCTGGTGGTGGAGCCTCGCTACGCAGATCCGCTGTCGCTCGTCTTCTTCAAGAAGGTGCTGGTGACCAAGGGTGCTATCGAGCAGCTCAAGGAGATGTACGCATGAGCGCTCCACAAAAATTCGACGAAGGCCGCCTGGCCCAAATCCTCGTGGCACCGATCATTTCTGAAAAGGCCACTCGGGTGGGCGAAAAGTCCAACCAGGTGCTCTTCAAGGTGCTGCGCAACGCGACCAAGCCTGAGATCAAGGCCGCGGTCGAGCTGATGTTCAAGGTCGAGGTCGCCTCGGTGGCCACGGTCAACCAAAAGGGCAAAGCCAAGCGCTTTGGCAAAACGGTGGGCCGACGCGATCACATCAAGAAGGCGTACGTGGCCCTCAAGCCGGGCCAGGAGCTCAACTTCTCCGGGGAGGCCGCGTAAATGGCCGTCATCAAAGTCAAACCCACTTCGCCCGGCCGCCGCGCCGTGACGAAAGTGGTCCACAAGCATTTGCACAAGGGCGCGCCCGAAGCGTCGTTGCTTGAGCCTCAAAAGCAGAAGGCCGGTCGTAACAACAACGGCCACATCACCATGCGCCACAAGGGCGGTGGTCACAAGCACCACTACCGGGTGGTCGACTTCCGTCGCAACAAAGACGGTGTGCCCGCCAAGGTTGAGCGCATTGAGTACGACCCCAACCGTACGGCGCACATCGCTTTGCTGTGCTACGCCGATGGCGAACGTCGCTACATCATCGCCCCGCGCGGTGTTGAGGCCGGTGCGACCCTGGTGTCGGGCGCTGAGGCCCCCATCAAGGCTGGCAACACCCTTCCCATTCGCAACATCCCGGTGGGCTCCACCATCCACTGTGTGGAGATGATGCCGGGCAAGGGCGCGCAAATCGCCCGCACGGCTGGCGCCTCTGTCACCCTCATGGCCCGCGAAGGCGTTTACGCCCAGGTTCGACTGCGTTCGGGCGAAGTTCGCAAGATTCACATCGATTGCCGCGCCACCATCGGTGAGGTGTCCAACGAAGAGCACAACCTGCGCCAGTACGGCAAGGCCGGCGCTCGCCGCTGGAAGGGCATCCGCCCGACCGTCCGCGGTGTGGCCATGAACCCGGTCGATCACCCCCACGGTGGTGGTGAGGGTCGCACGGGTGAAGGCCAGCCTCAGGTGTCTCCGTGGAACACCCTGACCAAGGGCTATCGCACGCGCAACAACAAGCGCACGCAGACGATGATCGTCTCGCGTCGCAAGAAATAAGAGGATCGCGCCATGACCCGCTCCCTCAAAAAAGGCCCGTTCGTCGACCATCACCTCTTGGTGAAGGTCGAAAAGGCGTCGGCCACCAAAGACAAAAAGCCGATCAAAACCTGGTCGCGTCGCAGCACCATCCTGCCCGACTTCATCGGTTTGACCATCGCCGTGCACAACGGCAAACAGCATGTGCCTGTGTACGTGACCGACCAGATGGTCGGCCACAAGCTGGGTGAATTCGCGCTCACGCGCGTCTTCAAAGGCCATCCGGCCGACAAGAAGGCGAAGAAGTAAGGGGCTATCGACGTGGAAACCAAAGCAAGTGTGCGTGGTGTTCGCCTCTCGGTGGACAAAGGCCGTCTGGTGGCCGATCTGATCCGCGGCAAGAAGGTGGATCAGGCCCTGAACATCCTCAACTTCACCCAGAAGAAGGCAGCCGGTATCGTGAAGAAAGCGCTCGAGTCGGCGGTGGCCAACGCTGAGCACAACGACGGTGCCGACATCGACGAACTCAAGGTCAAGTCGATCTACGTGGAGCAAGGTACCACGCTGAAGCGTTTCTCTGCCCGTGCCAAGGGCCGGGGAAACCGCATCAGCAAAGGCACGTGCCACATCTACGTGACCGTCGGCAACTGAAGGCGAAGAAACACCATGGGACAAAAAATCCATCCGACCGGCTTTCGCCTCCCCGTCACCCGGGCTTGGGCGTCGCGCTGGTTTGCGACCAACCGCAACTTCAGCCAAATGTTGGCCGAAGACCTGGCGGTTCGTGACTACCTCAAGACCAAGCTCAAGAGCGCTGCGGTCTCTCGCATCCTGATCGAGCGTCCCGCCAAGAACGCTCGCATCACCATCTTTTCGGCGCGTCCGGGTGTGGTGATCGGCAAAAAGGGTGAGGACATTGAAAACCTCAAGGCTGAGCTGACCCGTCGCCTAGGGGTGCCGGTCGCAGTGAACATCGAGGAAGTGCGCAAGCCTGAAATCGATGCTCAGCTCATCGCTGACTCCATCACGCAGCAGCTCGAAAAGCGCATCATGTTCCGTCGCGCCATGAAGCGCGCCATGCAAAACGCCATGCGTTTGGGTGCCCAGGGCATCAAGCTGATGTCCTCAGGTCGTCTCAACGGCATTGAAATCGCTCGCTGCGAGTGGTATCGCGAAGGCCGCGTGCCCCTTCACACGCTCAAGGCCGACATTGACTACGGCTTCTCCGAGGCGCGTACCACGTACGGCGTTATTGGCGTGAAGTGCTGGGTCTATCGGGGCGACAACCTCGGCCGAGGTGAAGCCCCTGGCGCTCAGAAGCCTGAAGATGGTCAAGAAGAGCGCCGTGCCCGTCGTCCTGCACGTCCGGGCGCGGGCACTGGGCGTGGCCGTCCGGCGGGTGATCGTACCCCTCGCGCCGATGCCACAGGGGCCACGGCAGCTCCGGCTGGCGACGCCCCCAAGGCGCCCGCGGTCAAGCGCGTGCGTCGTGCGGCCCCCGCCTCTGGCGAGGCCAAAGGAGAATAAACATGCTGCAACCTTCACGCCGCAAGTTCCGCAAGGAGCAAAAGGGTCGCAACACGGGTGTGGCCACCCGCGGTGCCGCCGTTTCTTTCGGCGAATTCGGACTCAAAGCCACCGAGCGTGGCCGCCTCACAGCGCGCCAGATCGAGGCGGCTCGTCGCGCCATATCCCGCCATATCAAGCGCGGTGGGCGTATTTTCATCCGGATCTTTCCGGACAAGCCCATTTCCCAGAAGCCTGCCGAGGTCCGCATGGGCAACGGCAAGGGTAACCCGGAGTACTACGTGGCTGAGATCCAGCCCGGCAAGGTGCTCTACGAGATCAACGGTGTGCCCGAAACCCTGGCCCGCGAGGCCTTCACCCTGGCCGCGGCCAAGCTGCCCCTGCGCTGCACGTTTGTGGCGCGCCAGGTCGGCGCCTGATCGGAGAGTGTGATGAAAGCATCTGAACTGCGTGCCAAGGAAGTGGCTGCGCTCGAAAAAGAAGTGACGGACCTGCTCAAGGCCCACTTCGGTCTGCGCATGCAAAAAGCCACCCAGCAATTGACCAACCATGCCCAACTGGGCAGCACCCGTCGCGACATCGCCCGGGCCAAAACCATCCTCGCTGAGAAGAAGAGGGCCGCCAAATGAGCGAGACGTCCAAGAACACCCGCACCCTCATCGGTCGCGTGGTCAGTGACAAGCGTGCCAAGACGGTCACCGTCTTGGTGGAGCGCCGCAACGCCCACGAGTTGTACGGCAAGATTGTGGCGCGCTCCAGCAAGTACCACGCCCACGACGAAAAGGGCGAGTTCAAGCTGGGCGATCTGGTGGAGATCTCCGAGGGTCGCCCGATTTCCAAGACCAAGTCATGGACCGTGACCCGTCTGGTGGAGAAGGCGCGTCTGGTCTGACCTCATATCGAGCAAGGGAGTTCACATGATCAAAGTCGGTGACCGCCTGCCTGCGGGCAGCCTGCAAGAATTCATCGAGGTCGAAGGCAACGGGTGCTCCATTGGCCCCAATTCCTTTGACATCGCCCAGGCCACGGCGGGCAAGAAGATTGCCCTGTTTGCGCTGCCAGGGGCCTACACGCCCACCTGCTCGGCCAAGCACGTGCCGGGTTATGTGGAAAAGGCGGCTGAATTCAAAGCCGCGGGTGTGGATGAGATTTGGTGCGTGTCCGTCAACGATGCCTTCGTGATGGGAGCTTGGGGGCGTGATCAACACACGGCCGGCAAGGTTCGCATGATGGCCGACGGTAGCGCCGACTTTGCACGCGCCACGGGCTTGACGCTCGATCTGACTGCGCGCGGCATGGGCTTGCGCTCCAACCGGTATTCCATGTTGGTGGTCGACGGGGTGGTCAAGTCCCTCAACGTTGAGGGCCCTGGAAAATTCGAGGTGAGCGATGCGGCCACGCTGCTCGCCCAGGCCAAGGCCCTGTAACGTCTTCGCCACTAATTTTAAAGAACGGCTTCGGGGGCTTGACAAGGCCCCCGGAGTTAATTGATAATCAAAAGCTTTCCCGAGGTTTGGGCGCTGCGTTCGCAGCAAGTTCAAGCTGAGGATCCGCCCACACGGCGCGGACACTTGCACCCCGTGCGAGCGTTCGCAACGACGGGCCCAAGACTGATGCGATGGGGTGCAGCTTTCCAAAGGCTGCGATCTAGCGAATCAAGTTGGGGATGAAAAAATGATTCAAATGCAATCGCGGCTTGACGTCGCGGACAACACGGGCGCGAAGTCCGTCATGTGCATCAAGGTGCTCGGCGGCTCCAAGCGTCGCTACGCGGGCATTGGTGATGTCATCAAGGTCAGCATCAA
>CAZCJB010000137.1:0-6300 GCA_964498795.1 uncultured Rubrivivax sp.
CAGGCGCTGCACCACCTCAGGTCCGCCGTGTCGTTCGATGCGTATGCATTCCATGCGCCTATCTTGCCATTGCATTCGTATGTATATGGCAGTGCCGTGTCCTCAGTTTCCCGATTGACAGCGCCGTCACGACCCTCCATCATTGGTCTGACCTTTCGAATTCACGCTGATGAACATGGCTACCGACGACACCGGCTCCAGGCCCCGCCCTTTGCAAGGCGTGCGCGTCTTGGACTTCACGTCCATGATGGCCGGGCCTTACGCGACCCGCTACCTGGCCGACCTGGGAGCCGATGTCCTTAAAGTTGAACCCGCAGAAGGCGATTACATCCGGCAACGGTTGCCTTTGCGCGAGGGCTATAGCGCCTACTTCAGTCATCTCAATGCGGGCAAGCGCAGCATCGTGCTCGACCTCAAACATCCCGCGGGGATTCAAGCCGCCAAAGAGCTGGCCGCCCACTGCGATGTGCTGGTGGAGGCCTTCCGTCCAGGGGTGATGAAGCGGCTGGGTCTGGACCCTAAGGCGCTGATGGCTGCCCACCCTCGCTTGATCGTGTGCTCGGTCTCCGGGTTTGGTCAGTCCGGGCCTGCCTCTCAGCGGCCCGCCTATGCGCAGATCGTTCAAGCCGAGTCCGGCTACGAGTTGGCCTTTGCGAATTACCAAGACAACGCCGAGCGCCCCGCCAACACGGCAATTTTCTATGCAGATGTGCTGGGCGGCACATTCGCCTTCTCAGGCATCTTGGCCGCACTCAACCAGCGCCACATCACGGGGCGAGGCCAGTGGGTGGACTCCACCTTGATGGAGAGCATGCTCAATCTCATGCCCTACGAGGTGCAAGAGGCGCAATTTCCAGCAGCCAAGCGTCGACCGGTTTATCCACCTTTTCGCACGCTCGATGGCTATCTGATGATCGCAGCCGTCAACCCGCGCAACTTCGAAGCCTTGCTCGATGCCATCGGCGTGTCGGGGTGGCGAGAAGATTCAAGAATGAAGAACGACGCCGCGCGACAAGCGAATTGGGGCGATGTGATGGCCGTGGTCGAGGCATGGACTTGTCAGCGGCAAGCGGCTGAATGTGAGCGTCATCTGGCCCAAGCCGGAGTGCCCGTCACGGTGTATCGGACCGTCCGTGAAGCGCTCAGTGATCCTCAGTTTGCCCACCGAGGCAGTCTGGCCACGGTGGAAGATGGCGGCGGTGTGCATCGGGTCCCCAACTTGCCTTATCGCATGTCGGAAAGTCGGGTGGAAGTGGGCCATCGCACACCCAACCTGGGCGAACACACCACACAGGTCTTGTCGGAGCTTCTCGGCTACACCGACGACCAAATCAGACGCGCGCAGCACGGCGACGTGCCGACTCCAGCAAATGGTCATTCAACACGGTGAGGTGACGTGACATCAGCTTCACGGCTTTGTCTGCGTCACGGCGCCTCAAACAACGCACGATCTCCAGATGCACCTTGACCGTCTCGACACGAGGGATGGTCTCATCGCGAGCCACGATCCGCGCCACGATGTCGGTCACGGCATCGACCAGAATCACCAGCACCTCGTTTCGGGTCGCTTGTGCCAGCAACCGGTAAAAGTGCAAAAGCTGCACCGTGCGTTCTTCCCAGCGCTTCTGTTGGGTCAAGAGCCAGGTGCGTTCAATGCTCTTTTCCAATTCATCGAAATCGGCCATCGTGCCGCGCTCGCAGGCCAAGCGAACCACGGCATCCTGAATGATGACCCGGCTTTCGGTCAGGTTCTCCAGTGAAATCCGTCCTAAGTTCACCATGTCGCCAAAGGAGCGCGTGACGACCTCAGGATCTCCCTCTCGGATGAATGCGCCGCCCTTCACGCCCTTGCGCAACTCCACCACGCCAGCCATCTCCAGGCTGCGTAAAGCCTCCCTCACGGCCGTTCTGGAGCTTCCCAATTGCTCGGCCAGTTCCCGCTCGGCGGGCAGTTTGTCACCTGGGCGCAGAACGCCCTGGGCCACTTGCTCTCGGACCTGAGAGCAAATGTCTTCAAAGATTCGAGGCGAGCGGCCAGGCAGGACAGAGGCGGAATCTACGGTGGCACTCATTCGGGTTGCACCTTCGCTGCTTTGATCTGTTCACCGGCCAGCTGAGACTCTTCGCGGATCGTCCGGACCAACTGCGCTCGGTCACTGGCCACCACCGACAGACCCTTGGCCGTGGCATTGGACTCGGCAAATACCGGATCCATCAAGATGTCGCGCACGTCGGCTCGAATGCGTTCGAGCACGGCCACAGGCGTGCCCGCCGGCGCGAACATCGCATACCAAATCGACGTTTGTACGTAAGGGTAGCCTTGCTCCACCGAGGTGGGCACTTTGGGATATTGCGCCATGGCTTGCGCCCCGGCCACTGTCAAAGGCTTGATCTTGCCAGCAGCAATCAACGGTGCGGCCACGGCCGCGCTGCCCGTGCCGAGCACGACCTCCCCCGCGGCCAAGGCGGCCAAGTTGGGCGTGATTCCCTTGTAGGGCACATGCAGCAAATCGATACCCTCTCGCACCTTGAGCGTCTCGTACAAGAGGTGGGGCTGACTGCCGATGCCGAACGATCCATAGGCCAACTTGCCGGGCTCTTTGCGCGCCAAAGCCACGAGCTCTTTGAGATTGTTGGCGGGCAACCCCACATGGGCAATCAGGAGCTGATCGCTGACCACCATGAGGGTGATGGGCTCGAAACTCTTGTCCGGGTCATAGGGCAGGCTCTTGTAGAGGAAACGGTTGGCCACCATGGTCTGGTTGACCGTGGCCAACAAGGTGTATCCATCGGGTGCAGACTTGGCCACCAAATCGGCGCCAATGATCGATCCTGCCCCTGCGCGGTTTTCCACGACGATGGGCTGGCCCCAACGCTGCTGCAAGCGGATCGCCAACGCTCGCGTGAGAATGTCGACCCCACCGCCCGGCGCAAACGGAATCACGATCTTGACGGGTTTGAGGGGCCAAGCAGGCGCCTGGGCGTGTGCCCAAGGCGAGCCCATCATCAAGCTCACCACCATGAGACATGGGGCCAAGCCCAAAGCTCGAGCATTGAGGGTTTTCCCTAGGGCCAGAACGACCGCCAGGGTCACCCACTTCACGGCATGCAGTGGAGTCATCGGCAGGTGCATGCGCTTATTCTGGGACAAGAGGCTGAGGTTCGACCCTCAGACAATCACCATGCCCTCAAAGAGCCTGCGCGTGGTACGAAAGAACGATCCCCGCTGCGCAAAGGGGCGCCCCTCTCGCTGACCGACCTGCGCGTCCACCGTGAGCACGCCTGAAGGCATGGCCAGGCGCAGTGGCCCTCGAGCACCCCTACGCGCCAAACGATGGGCCAAGCTGCCTTCCACTTGTGCCGCCACGGCGGTGCACAGCGCTCCGGTGAGCGGCAGCGCCCGGTGAGGCTGACCGCTGGACAACATGCGCACCGTGAGGTCGGCCTCTTGCGCCAAGACCGAACCTCCCCCCACCAGACCACTGTCTTGGGGCGGGGACAAAAATGCAATGAGCGGCACGATGCGAATGTCTCGTGCAGCGTCTCGATCAGGGGCAATCCCCATCGCCACGGAGGCGCTCCAACGGATTTCGGCCAAAACCCGCATGCGTTGCACATCAGCCTCCATGGCCTCGGGCAGCTCACATCCCGTCAAGCCCAGATCTGCAGCGTTCACAAAGACGCATGCATTGGCCGCATCCACCATCGAGACTTCGACCAAGCCGACTCCGGGCACGTCCAGACGATCCAGCGGCGAGCCTGTGGGCAGAAGGTGGCCCGTGGTGGCACCCCCCGGCTCTAAGAAGTCCAATCGCACCGGTGCGCCTCCCCCATGGACACCCGGAATTTCAAGATCACCCTCTTCGACGGGTTGACCGCCTCGCACCTCAAACGCGGCGTGGATGATTTTTCGCGTGTTGGTATTGTGGATGCGGACCACCACCTGACCCTGCTGCGGCACCTGCAAAAGACCCTCAGCCACCGCAAACGGCCCAATGGCAGAAGACATGTTGCCGCAGTTACCGCTGTAGTCACAACGGGCATCTTGAATCTGCACCTGCACAAAGGTGTAGTCCACGTCAGCCCCTGGCACGGTGGGTGGACCGACCACGCACACCTTGGACAACGACGACACGCCACCGCCCATGCCATTGAGTTGACGGCCATAGCGATCGGGAGACCCCATGGCCTTGAGAAACAGCGCATCCCACGCGGTGCGATCGGCCGGCAGGTCTCGCTGGTGAAAGACCAGGGCTTTGCTGGTCCCACCGCGGATGAAGGCTGCTTTGAGTTTGTGCATGCGGTGCGAGGCTCGATCTCGAATCAGTAGGCCCGAGGCGAAGTCTCTGGCCGTTCCACCACGGACAGCGACATGTCTCCCACTGCCTCGATGGCGATGCGCAGCGTGTCACCCGGCCCGAAGGGGCCCACACCCTCGGGCGTGCCCGTGGCAATGACATCTCCAGGAGCAATGGGCAGCACCGACGAGATGAGTTCGATCAACTCGGCAATGCCCACAATCATTTCGCGCGTGTTGGCCTCTTGACGCAAATCGCCGTTGACCCAAAGGCGGTTGGACAACGCCATGGGGTCGGTCACTTCGTCAGCCGTGACGATCCAAGGTCCCAGCGGCGTAAAACCTTCAAAGGACTTGCGCATGGAGCGCTCTTCCTCGGCCACATCCTTTTCGATGCGCATGGTCGCATCGATGAGACATGCATATCCAAAGACATGCTCCATGGCGCGCGCACGCGGGATGTCTCGCCCTGCCTTGCCGATGATGACCGCCAACTCGGACTCGTGGTCAAACCGTCGTGCAGAGCCTTTTGGCAAACCAATGACCGCGCCCGCACCGACGACCGACGCCGGCGCTTTGAGAAAGAACCCTTGCTCCCGAGCCGTTCTCCCTTTTTTGGTGACCACGCGGTCGCCCAATTCACCGATGTGTTTGCGGTAATTGGCAGGGGCCGCAAACACATGGGGCGGCTGGGGGTTGGCCGCCAGCAGTTGGACCTTGGACAGGGGTTGCCGCGAACCTTGGAGTGCCGCAGACGTCACCGCCGCTTGCGAAGTGGCCCAATGGGCGATCAACCAATTGATGCGCTGCTCGGGCATCAGATCAAGGCCGGCCGGTAGCACCGATGTGACATCGATCACCTCGGTGCCCTGGACCACGCCCACACGATGGTCGTCAAAGGCGGCAATCTTCATTCGTGCTCCTCGCGGTAGTAGCCCAGGGCTTTCATGGTCGGCATGTCATTCACCTGAAAAAGCCAGGCGTCTTCAGTGCCCGTGTTGGTGTGTGCGTGCCAAGCCCACGGGGCGATCGCCATGAAGTCGCCCGCCCGCCACTCATAGCAGGCATCACCGACGGTCGTGGTGCCCTGTCCTCGCATCACCACGTAGAGCTTGCTGCCCGAGTGCCGCCGCCGCCGCCCTTGAAAGCCTGGTCGCAGCTTTTGCATCTGTTGCGCCAGCGTACGCATCGCAGGCCCTCCGTTGGTGGGATTTTGATATTCCAACACCACATCGTCACACGGGTCACCCGGCAGACCCGACAACGAGTCCAATGCTTGCCGCGCCATGTGGTAGGGATAGGCCAACAAGGGGTTGGTCCCCGGCTCGTGCTGATCACGGGGCGGGCGCATCAAGCCACTGCCATACAGGCGCCAGGTGCGATCCGGCACCTCACTGACGGCCTGCATGTCCTGCGGGTAGGGGTCAAAGAAGGTCGCCCTGAGGGAACGCATGAGCGAAATGTCCAAGACATCGAGCCAGATCATGGGCTGGTCGCCCTTGTGCACATGGTCATGCCACAGCCACGCCGGCGTGAGAACCAGGTCGCCTTCATTCATGGGATAGCACTCGCCCTCCACGGTGGTCCAGGCACCCTGACCTTTGAGAATGAATCGAAGGGCGTTGGCGCTGTGCCGATGCGCCGTGGCGATTTCACCCGGCAGGATGACCTGAATGGATCCCCAGAATGTGTGGGTGGTGCCGTACTCCAGCCCTGGATTGTGAAGACGCAAGGTGCGCCGCGGACCTCCAGCACCCAGCCCCACTTCGTTGCCGATACGCTCTAGCAGGGGTTCTAGATCACGCCAGCGCCAGTGCACAGACTTCATGTCGGGCTGGGGCTCGCGGGTGAACAACGGCGGGTCATCGCCTTGATGCACGCGGCAATTGAACTTTTGCAGATCTGCCTTCAAAGCCCGTCGGACCGCAGCATCTTCTGGGGTGATCGATTCAGACATGAGACCGCCTTTCTTGAGCGATTCTGGCACCGTTGGAATCGCCCCT
>CAZCJB010000138.1:0-2686 GCA_964498795.1 uncultured Rubrivivax sp.
GTCAGGATGTGTCCTTGAATGATGGCGTGGGGGTCTGGCATCACGTTCACTCCGCGATAGTTTCAACCACCACAGGACGCTGGTGGGGCGCGACCGGTGAGATGTCTAAGGCACGCAGCCAGGCCTGTGCGGCCTCTTGGGCATGGTCTTCGTTGGCGGCATGAACCACGGCGACCGTATCACCCGCATGAACCCGCGTGCCGAGATCCGCGACCTGCGTCACGCCTACCCGAGGATCGATGCGGTCGGAAGCGTGCCGCCGCCCTCCGCCAAGGGCGACGATGATCCATCCGGCCGCACGGGTATCGATCGCCGTTAAGAAGCCCTCTTGACGCACACGGACCTGAAGTTGCACAGGAGCTGGCTGGAACAAGCGGCGCCGATCAGCCAAACCTAGCACGTCCGTGGGCCCACCGAGAGCGGCCACCATCTGAGCAAAGCGTTCGGCGGCTGCGCCGCTGTCAAGCGAACTCAAGGCCCGGGCCCGGGCCTCATCCAACGTGGCCGCCAGCCCTCCCATCACCAGGGCCTGGGCGCTCAGAGCCAACGTCACCTCCAGCAACCGGGGCTCCCGCGTATGCCCTGTGAGAAAGTCGATGGCCTCTTGAACTTCCACGGCGTTGCCGGCTGTGGTGCCAAGCACCTGGTTCATGTCGGTGAGAAGGGCCACAGTAGGCAAGCCTGCCGCTCTGGCCACTTGCACCAAGCTGCGCGCCAGCGTTCGCGCCTGCTCCCGATCCGGGCTGACTGCGCCGTTGCCCACTTTGACATCCATCACCAGGCCTTTTAAGCCGGCAGCGAGCTTCTTGCTCAGGATGCTGGCCGTGATGAGGGGCACGCTTTCGACGGTCGCGGTGATATCCCGAATGGCATAAAGACGCCGATCTGCGGGGGCAAGTTGGCTCGTGGCCCCGACGATGGCACAACCCGTGGTGCGAAGCACTCGGCACAAAGTCTGCACATCGGGCATGCCTTGGTATCCCGGCAAGGACTCCAGCTTGTCCAGCGTGCCGCCGGTGTGGCTCAAGCCCCGGCCACTGATCATGGGCACCACCGCGCCGCAGGCTGCCAAGATGGGTGCCAGCATCAAGCTGACCTTGTCACCCACGCCGCCCGTGGAGTGTTTGTCCAGCGTGGGGCCTTGCAGGCCGGCATCGCCCCAATGCAGCACCTCGCCCGAACGCACCATGGATTGCGTCAAGGCCACGGTCTCAGCCGTGTCCATGCCTCTGAGAACGATCGCCATCGCCATGGCCGCTACTTGACCCTCGCTCCAACTCTCGTCGGTCACGCCACGCACGAAGTGCTCGATGTGTTCTGGGTGCAAGACACCTCCATCGCGCTTGATGCGGATGAGTTCTTGAGGCAGGCTCACCAGGGGGCTCATGAGAGGAGACGGCTCGTCGCAAGGCGGGAGGGTATGAAGCCCACAGTATGACCGCTTGTTCATAATCCGTGACCATGTCAGCGCTCACCCGCAAAAAGGTCTTGTGGACGGCCTTCACCTTGGCCTTGGGGGCGGCTGTCTCCTTGGGGCTGGCCCGATTTGCCTATGCCTTGCTCTTGCCACCCATGCGATCCGATTTGGGCTGGAGCTACTTTGTGGCCGGCGCGATGAATGCATTGAACGCGTTGGGCTATATGGCCGGCGCTTGGATGGCGCCTTCATGGATGCGACGGTGGGGCGTGATGCGCACCTTGGTAGGAGGCGGAGTGGTGGCCACGCTCGCCCTGGCCTTGCACGCTGGGACCCGATCCATGGAGGGGTTGGCGGTGCTGCGATTCTTGACTGGGGGCGGCAGCGCGGCCATGTTCGTCGCGGGTGGCGTGCTGGCCGCAAGATTGAGCGTGAGACCCACCCATGGGGTGGCCGTCAGCCCGGGCCTCGTGCTCGGAATCTTTTACGGCGGCGTGGGGGTGGGCATCGTGGCCAGCGCCCTGACGGTACCCGCGTTGCCGGCGACGGCGGGGTTGACCGATTGGCAAGTCGGGTGGCTGGCGATGGGGGCCTTGGCTGCGGTGGCCACTTGGATATTGCGCACTCGCTTGGAAGTCTTTCAAGAAGAGTCGCTCGGTGCAGCCACCAGCCATCGATTGAGCGTCAGAGACCTGGCATCCAAGTTCGGGTTCGGACTGGCGGCCTATTTCATGTTTGGCCTGGGCTACATCGGCTACATGACCTTCATCGTGACCTTGCTGCGCGAACAGCATTTCAGCTCAGGCGTGATCAGCGCTTTCTACACCGTGCTGGGTGTGGGGGTCATGGCCTCACCCTGGTTGTGGGCCGGATGGTTGCAACGGCATCGAGGCGGCCAGACCTTGGCGTTCTTGTCCTTGTTGTTGGCCATGGCCACAGCCATTCCAGTGGTGAGGGGTGAAGTGGCCTGGGCTTTTGTGTCGGGCGCGCTTTTTGGTGCGGTGTTCCTGTCGGTGGTGGCCTCCACGACGGCCCTGGTGCGTCACAACCTGCCCGCGGCGCAGTGGCCCGTGGGCATCAGTGCCTTCACCCTGGTGTTCGCCTGGGGTCAGGTCATGGGCCCGGCCGTGGTGGGCTTGGTGGCCGACGGTACGGGCGGCTTGCGCTCAGGGCTGGCATGGTCAGCGGCAGCCCTGGCCCTGGGCGGCCTTTTGGCCACTCGCCAAAAGCCGCTCTCGCCGTCGGCGTAACGCTCTGCGCAATTCGCGC
>CAZCJB010000138.1:2786-6156 GCA_964498795.1 uncultured Rubrivivax sp.
TCCACCTTGCGGATGCGTGGCTCGCTGGGCATGGTGGCAGCGGCCCCTTTGGCGATGAATTGCTCCAAGGCATCGACATCCATCGGTCCGATCACCGGGTTGCGCGCGAGCTTGAGTTGGGTGAAGTTGTCGCCCCCTTGCGCCAGGAAGGCATTCATGACAACGCGGTACTCCGCCGTGGGTTGAAGGGGCTGGCCGTTCAGCGTGGCACTGCCGGGGACCACCCGTGAGCCCACGGGCCGCTTGGGGTCCCAGGCGTAGAAAAAGCCCCTGGACACTTGCAGCAGGCGCGGTGCAGGCTGGCGCACCCATTGCTGCTCCAGCGTCTCCAACAGTTGGGCCCCGGTCATGGTCACGGTGATGAGCTGGTTGTAAAAGGGTTGCACCAAGAAGATGTCTTCGTACTGGATGATGCCGCCGGGCTGAGGCAGCAACGGCGCGCGAATGCCCCCTGGGTTCATCAACGCAATCTGAGCGCCTCCGTCAGCGGGCGACTGCATGGCGGCCAATTGCGCATCCGCAATCACGCGACCCAACGCGCTTTCGCCGGACCCGGTGTCGCTGGTGCTCAGTGGCCCGCTCACACGGCCCACCATGCGTTTGGCCAAGGGTGCGGCCAAGGTTTCATAGGCCGCGATGTGACGCGTCATGGCCGGGTCCTTGGCCAGCGAGTCCGAGCGCACGATCAAGTTGTCAGCCCGTGCGGACAACAAACGCCCGGTACTTCGATCGAGCTGCAGGTCAATCTCGCTCAACATCGTGCCGTACTTGTCGGCACTGGTCACCAAACGCCCATCGATTTGGCAGTTGTAAGCGCGGTGGGTGTGGCCGCTCACAATCAGGCCCACCGACTTGTCCAACTTCTTCACGATGTCCACGATGGGCCCACTGATGCCTGGGCATTCGTTGTAATCGCCTGTGGGGAAGCCGCCTTCATGAATCAGCACCACAATGGTCTGCACCCCTTGTTGGCGGATTTCGGGCACCAACTCATTGACGGTTTGCGCCTCATCACGGAACTTCAAGCCCGCCACTCCTGAGGGCATGACCATATTGGGTGTGTCCTTCAAAGCCAGGCCGATGAAGGCCACAGGCACGCCCTCAAATTTGCGGATGGTGTAGGGCGGCAGCAGCGTCTTGCCGGTGCGCACGTCGACCGTGCTGGCGGCCAAGTACTGGTACTTGGCTCCGGTGAACGGGTGCGGGCCTTTGCAGCCCTCGGTGGGGTGGCAGCCTCCGTGTTGCATGCGCAACAACTCGGCGCTGCCTTTGTCAAACTCATGATTGCCCACGGCCGAGATGTCCAGGCCCATCATGCTCAAGGCTTCCACCGAGGGCTCATCACGAAACAGAGCCGACAGCACGGGCGTGGCGCCGATGAGATCACCCGCTGCCACGAACACGTGGTTGGGGTTCTTGCGCCGGATTTCCGCCACCAAGGTGGACATGTGTTCAGCACCCCCTGCGGCCACCGTGATCAGCTTCTTCGGATCGGCGGGGTCTTTGATGCGCAGACCCGCAGGCGGCGCCTTGAGGTTGCCATGAAAATCGTTGATGGCAATGACTTTGACCGACACGGGGCCTGCGGCTGCGGCAGGGGCGGAAGGCGCCACGGCTGCAGGGGGCACGGCGCATCCGGCCAGCCAAAGTGTCAGGGTGGTCAGGGTGGTCAGTGCCATCGTCGGCCACAGGGCCACCGCTCGTGCCTTCTGGGCGCTGCGAACTCGTTGAAGAACTTGCAAGGTCGTGTCTTTCATGACTCAATAAGCATGGGGGTTCAAGCCGGTGCGGCCATCAAGCGTCGAGGGATTCGGGCTCGAATTGCCGACCGCCAGAATGTCATCCAACAGCCCACTGGCGCCAATGCGCAGGTGGCGGGAGGTCACTTCACTCAAGCCGAGAAGCTCTCGCACCAGCGCAATGTACACCGATGCGTCGGCCACCTTGCGCACGCCCCCCGAGGCCTTGAAGCCCGCCACGGGCTGGCCCGGCTGCGAGCGCTTTGCGATGACGCCGAGCATGATGCGAGCCGCCTCGGGCGTGGCGCCGGTGCCCGACTTGCCGGTGCTCGTCTTGAGAAAGTCAGCGCCTGCATCCAGGGCCAACTCGCTGGCTTGTTGGATCCATGAGGGCGATGCCAAATTGCCCGATTCCAAGATCACTTTGAGCACCCGGCCCTCGCAAGCACGCCGAACCGCTTGGAGCAATTGGGCGCACGTGCGTGCACCCTGCGCGTCTTGGGCGCCCCCCGCTTGCAGGGCTCGCCATGGCAAGACCACATCCACCTCCTGTGCACCGGCCTCCATGATGGTCCATGTGTCGCGCACCGCCGCATCGATGTCGGTGTGGCCTTCGGGGAAGTTGGCCACCGCGGCCACGCTCACCTGCGCCGGCAATTGCGAGCGGGCGAAGGCGGCCAGTCGAGGCCATACGCACACGGCGGCGGGCGACCCCATGGGGCTTCGGGCCTTTTCACACAGGGCCGCAATGTCGGCCTCGGTATCGCCATCATTCAGGCTGGTGAGATCCAGGCAGGCCAGCGCGATGCGCGCTTGGGCAACCCTCTCGGTGTCGGTGGTCATGGCAACTCCAGATGGGCGACCAAGGTCTGCACCAAGGACGCCGTGATGGCGCGGGCATCGCTCGCAGCGACCAAGGTTTGCGAGTGGCTCAGCGGCACGTTGGCCAAGCCGCAAGCCAGGTTGGTGAACAGTGACAGCGCCACCACCCGCATTCCGGCGTGGCGTGCGAGGATGGTTTCAGGCACGGTGCTCATGCCCACCGCCTGCGCACCCAAGGTGCGCAACATGCGTATTTCTGCAGGCGTTTCAAATTGGGGACCCATCATCCAGGCAAACACGCCTTCGTGCAGCGGCACCCCCAGTTGCTTGGCCGCTGCATGGGCCGCCTCGCGAAGGGCCGGGTCGTAGGCGTCGGCCATGTCGACGAAGCGGTCATCGCCCGTTTCGCCAAACAGTGGCGAGCGTTGTGTGAGATTGAGGTGGTCTGACAACACCATGCACTCGCCCGGTTGCATGGCCACGTCCAAACTGCCTGCGGCATTGGTCTGCAGCAGCACCTGGCAACCCAAGGCCGCGAGGGTGCGGATGGCACCCTTCATGGCTTGCGCATCGCCTGTCTCATAGGCGTGTTGGCGCCCCAAGAGCACCACCACGGGCTTACCAGCGAGCGAGCCCACACGCAGCACGCCGCGGTGCCCCCCCACTCCCAGAGGCGGAAAGGCGGGCAACTCGCCGTACGGCATGTCGATGGCCGAGTCCACCCGCTCCGCCACAGCGCCCCAACCAGATCCCAGCAGCAACGCAATTTGGGGTGTGTGCCCAGGCGCACGCTCACGAATTCGGCGCAC
>CAZCJB010000139.1:0-6022 GCA_964498795.1 uncultured Rubrivivax sp.
TCGCCGGGGAGGGACGAGGGGCCGTAGGGGTCGAGGTCGGTGGCGAGGCTCATGGCAGATCCGAGGTGGCGAGGAGTGAGAGATGATCAGGCAGGATTTTGGGCGTCGTCCTGACCCTTTTGCATGGGGCAGGTGTTGATGCCCAGCAAGGTGTAGGCCCCACAAAATCTAAAAACCCCCGTGGCCAGCACGATGAGCCCCAGATAGCCCCAAGCGCCCACCATACCCGTGGCCGCCAGGCCGGTGAGTGCTAGACCGACGACGATTCGCAAGATGCGGTCCACACCGCCCACATTGGCTTTCATGGCAATCTCCTGAGGAGTGAGAGAAATTTCATTACAGCACAGCGTCGCAAGGTTTGCACAGCGGCTAAACGCAACACCATGTTCAGCGCGCCGCACCGTGACCGCACGGGAAAGCGCCCGTGAAAGCGCCCCTTGGCAAGGGACGTGCCGTTGCAGTGACAGTGCTTTGAATTTAGGGCTATAATCGCGGGCTTTGCTGCAAGCTCTGCAGTCCTGAACCTCTTTCGGAGAAGCGTCATGGCACGCGTCTGTCAAGTCACGGGCAAAGGCCCGATGGTGGGAAACAATGTCTCCCACGCCAACAACAAGACCAAGCGTCGGTTTTTGCCCAATCTGCATTACCGTCGGTTCTGGGTTGAAAGCGAAAACCGTTGGGTGCGTTTGCGCATTTCCAACGCAGCTCTGCGCCTCATCGACAAGGTGGGCATCGATCAGGTCGTGGCCGACCTGCGTGCCAAGGGCGACATCTAATCTTTAGGAGACTCCCATGGCCAGCAAAGGCGGACGCGAAAAGATCAAGCTGGAGTCCACGGCGGGCACCGGCCATTTCTACACCACCAACAAAAACAAGAAAACCACGCCCGACAAGCTCGAGTTTTCCAAGTTCGATCCCAAAGCCCGAAAGCACGTGCTCTACAAGGAAGTGAAGCTGAAGTAATTCGGCGCTTGGGACTCACAAAAAACCCGCCTTTTGGCGGGTTTTTTTATGAACCGCTGACAGCCCTCAGGCCCGAGCTGAGCGCAGCTTTTGCGAGAACTCGCTCAGCGCGGCATTGCCGCTGCTCTCCGCCCGCTTGCACCAGCCCTGCAAGTCGTTGACCAGTTGCTCCGCCGACACATTGGACCGGGTCCACATCTGGCGCAGCTCCTCGCGCATGGACACCAGTTGCTTGAGCGCGGGGCTATGTTGCAGGGCATTGGCCAAATTGGCTTTGACGGCCTGCGGGATCTTTTCGGCGTCTCGATGCAACCAGCGACGCGCCAGGCTCATGTCGGTGTAGCTGGCCGTGCCTTGCGCACCTTGCTCCTTGAGTGCGCGCAATTCCACCGCGACGGCTCGGCGCAGCTCTTTGGCGTACTTGGCCATGACTTCATAGCGGTTGGCAATGAGGGCTTCGAGCGTCTTGCTGTCGGCCTGAGCTTTGGCCTCTCCGAGCTTGAGCTGCGGGGGAATCTTTTTGACCTTGGCCAACCCCATCACCTCCAGCGTGCGGATGTACAGCCAGCCCAGGTCGAATTCGTAGGGCTTGACCGACAGCTTGGCCGACGTGGGGTAGGTGTGGTGATTGTTGTGCAGCTCTTCCCCTCCGATGAGGATACCCCAGGGCGAAATGTTGGTAGAGGCATCCACGGCTTCAAAGTTGCGGTACCCCCAGTAGTGGCCAAGCCCGTTGATGATGCCGGCAGCCGTGATGGGGATCCACATCATTTGGATGGCCCAGACCGTCAACCCGATGGCGCCAAACAGGGCCATGTTGATGATGAGCATCACAGCCACGCCCTGCCACGAATAGGGGGTATAGAGGTGGTTCTCGATCCAGTCGTTGGGGGTGTTGTGACCGTATTTGGTCAATGTCTCTTGATTCTTGGCCTCGGCCCGATAGAGCTCGGAACCCCGCAGCAAGACCGTGTCGATGCCTCGGGTGACGGGGCTGTGAGGGTCGTCTTCGGTCTCGCACTTGGCGTGGTGTTTTCGGTGGATGGCCACCCATTCCTTGGTGACCATGCCCGTGGTCAACCACAAGCACAACCGGAAAAAGTGGGCCGGCAGCGGGTGCAGGTCGAGGGCCCGGTGCGCCTGAGCGCGGTGCAAAAAGATCGTGACCGACGCAATGGTGCAGTGCGTGACCACCAAGGTGTAGATAAGCACCTGCCACCAAGCGGCATGGACCAACCCATGGGCCAACCAATCGACCAACGCATCATGGACTGTCAGCAATTCAGACATGCAACCACCTCCCTGCCGAAAAAAGGCAGGTCAGGGCCGATTGTAGGGGGTCCACCGTCGCAGGGGAAGGGTTTGGCGGGCTTTGAGAGTCATAAATTCTCAAAATGTAGCCATCCGTGCTCAATTGCACTCTTTTTCGGTCTTTTTGTGCTCAAAGGTAGGTTTCAGGCCTTTCGAGTCCAAAGGGCAGCAAAGAAGCCGTCCATTGCATGACGGTGAGGCCAGGCTCTGAAATAACCGCCTTGCGTGAGACCGTCCACCTGGGTCGCACTCAACACCTCCGCCGAATCCAAGGGGGTGAACTCGGCCCGGTTGGCCACCGTGAAGGCCTGAGCCACTTGCTCGTTCTCGTCTTGCAACAGGCTGCACGTGGCGTACACCAATCGGCCGCCGGGGCGCACCAGCCGGGCGGCGCTGGCCAGGATGGACTGCTGTTTTGCAGCCAATTCCTGCACCGCCGCACCCGACTGTCGCCATTTGAGATCGGGGTTGCGGCGCAAAGTGCCCAGGCCGGAGCACGGAGCGTCCACCAGCACCCGATCGACTTTGCCGGCCAGGCGTTTGACCCGTTCATCGCGTTCATGGGCAATTTGGGCCGGGTGGACGTTGGACAGGCCACTGCGTGCCAGGCGCGGCTTGAGCGCGTCGAGGCGGTGCGCGGAGGTGTCCCAGGCGTACAGGCGCCCGGTGTTGCGCATCATGGCGCCCAAGGCCAAGGTCTTGCCTCCCGCCCCCGCGCAGAAGTCGACCACCATCTCGCCCCGAGACGCTCCGGTCAAGAGGGCCAACAGTTGGCTGCCCTCATCTTGCACCTCCACATCTCCCCGCGTGAAAAGCTCCAACTTGTTCAGGGTGGGCTTGCCCTCCACCCGGATGCCCCAAGGCGAATAAGGCGTGGCCGATGCGCGAATCTCTGCGGCGGCCAAGGCGGCGAGCACCTCCTCACGCCGTGCCTTGATCACATTGACCCGCAAGTCCAACGGGGCAGGTTGCAAGAGGGCCTGCGCCAGCGCACAGAAGTCTTCCTCGCCTTGGGCTCCCAATTGTTCACGCAGGGCATTGGCCAGCCAATCGGGCAGGTTGTGCCTGAGTTTGTCACTCAGGCTCTGCCGATCCACCGCCGACACTTGCGCCAGCCATTCAAGCTCGCGGGGCCCAAGCGCACCGCGCAAGAATGTGTCGCTGCCTTGCCAAGCCAAAATGGCCAAGCGCCGTTCCAAGGCGCCCGAGCCACTTTGGGCCAGGTGCTGCCACCGCAGGCGCTCGCGCAGCACAGCATAGGCGGTCTCGGCCAGGGTGTGCCGCTCACGCGGCCCCAACGTGCGGTGACGCCGGAAAAATGCGGACACCACGCCATCGGCGGGTGCATCGAGCTTCAGGACCGCACGCAGGAGTTCGGTGGTGAGGTCGAGGAGCGCCGCAGGATGCATGGGTCAGACCTCACCGAAAAAAGTCTGGGCAGCGCCTCGAAGGTGGCGAACCTTTGCGCCGTCCACCACCAATTCGCCCTGAACGAACCACCGCACCGACTGCGGATAGATCACGTGCTCGGTGCGCAGCACACGCTGCGCCAGCGTGTGGGCGTCATCGTCGGCGCGCACTGGCACGATCGACTGCATGACGATGGGGCCGTGGTCGAGCTCTGCGGTGACGAAATGCACGGTGGCCCCCGCCACCTTGCAACCCGCCTCCAAGGCCCGTTGATGGGTGTTCAGCCCCGGAAAGGCCGGGAGCAATGAGGGGTGGATATTCAGCAGACGGTTCGCATACCGCTGGACAAAAAACGGGCCCAAAATGCGCATGAACCCGGCCAGGACCACCAAGTCAGGCCTGAAGCTGTCGATGGCGTGCGCCAACGCCTCGTCAAAGGCCGGCCGGGTGATGTGGGCCCGGTGATCGACCACGGCCGTGGCCAGGCCCCGCTCGCGCGCGTAGGCCAAACCCCCGGCATCGGCGCGATTGCTGACCACTCCCACCACTTCGGCTGGCCAGCCTTCTTGGGCACATTGGCGAACGATGGCCAGCATGTTCGAGCCTTTGCCCGAGATCAAAACAACGATTCGTTTCATGGATATCGGCAGTGTAGGGGCTTCAGCCTGAGAGAGAATCGCAGGGTTCCAAAAACTTGGCTGATTCAATGAGCGCTCGCGTCCTTTCTGGCATGCGTCCCACCGGGGCCCTGCATCTGGGTCATTACCACGGTGCCCTGAAAAACTGGGTTCGCCTGCAATCGCAATACGAGTGTTTCTATTTCGTGGCCGATTGGCATGCGCTGACCACACACTACGAGAGTCCGGAGGTGATCGAACAGAACGTGTTCGACATGGTGATCGACTGGATCGCGGCAGGCTTGGATCCCGAACGCTCCACGATGTTTGTGCAAAGCCGGCTGCCCGAACACGCCGAGCTGTTCACGCTCTTGGCCATGGGCACGCCCTTGGGGTGGCTTGAGCGAGTGCCCACTTACAAAGATCAGATCGAAAAGCTCAAAGACAAAGACCTGGCCACCTACGGCTTTCTCGGCTATCCCCTGCTCCAAGCCGCCGACATCCTCATCTACAAGGCCGCTTATGTGCCAGTGGGGGAAGACCAGTCCTCGCATGTGGAGCTCACGCGCGAAGTGGCGCGCCGCTTCAATCACCTGTACGGACGCTCGCCGGCTTTGGAGGCCCAGACGGGTGCCGCCGTGGCCAAGCTCGGCAAGGATGATGCACGCTACTTTGAAAAGCAGCGCAAGGCCTTTGGAGAAACAGGATCGACCGAGGCGCTGGCCAAGGGTGAGGGCATCGTGCGCAAGGCCAGTGCGCAAGTGCCGGGTTGGATGGCCGCCGACAGCGAGTTGTTGCTCGGACATTTGCGGGGCAGCGGCAAGACCATCCTCCCTGAGCCACAGGCTTTGCACACCGAGGTCACCAAACTTCCAGGCCTGGACGGCGCCAAGATGAGCAAGAGCTATGGCAATGCCATTGCCATGCGTGAAGACCCGGCGGTGGTGCAAGAGAAGGTCAAACGCATGCCCACCGATCCGCAACGCGTGCGACGCACCGATGCTGGGGACCCTGCCCGCTGCCCCGTGTGGCAATTTCATCAGGTTTACAGCGACCAGGAGACCCAGGCCTGGGCGTCTTCGGGATGCAAGAGCGCGGGCATCGGCTGCTTGGAATGCAAGCAGCCGGTGATCGACGCCATCGTGAAAGAGCAAGCCCCTTGGCGCGATCGGGCCGCGCCTTACCTGGGCAACCGCCGCCGTGTGCATGAGATCGTGCACGAAGGCACCGAACGCGCCCGGGTCGTGGCCCGTCAGACGATGGACGATGTGCGACAAGCCATGGGCTTGACGTACTGAATGCCGCGAGCGACACGCAGGGCATGACTCCACTGCTCCACACCGAGAGCCTGGCAGCCCAGCGCGCAGAGCGCGTGCTGTTTCGTGGCTTGGACCTGGCCCTTCACCCCGGTGAGGTGGTGTGGCTGCGTGGTCGCAATGGGCGCGGCAAGACCACCTTGTTGCGGATTCTGTCGGGTTTGTCGTCGCCCGAGCAAGGCGCGGTGCAAGTCGCCATCGGTCACGCACAGGTCAGCCCCCGCGATGCCGCTGCACGTGGGGACATCGTCTATATCGGACACGCGAACGCGCTCAAAGACGATCTATTGGCGGCAGAAGCGTTGGAATTCTTGGCCCGTGTTCATGGTCAACAGCCCTCGACACACGACATCACCCAAGCGCTCACGCGGCTGGGAGTTGCCGGGCACGCCCAAGCCGCCGTGC
>CAZCJB010000140.1:0-6016 GCA_964498795.1 uncultured Rubrivivax sp.
TTCAGTTCGATCTTGAATGTTTTGCTCAAAACGGAATTGAAGTGAACTTCACTTCAGTTTCCATGAGCGTTTGTGACGTTGAATCTTGCGATTCGCGGTCTTGGCAATTGCCTTCAAACGCCCACGCTTATCGGCTGTATGTTGTTAAAGAGCAGTGCCTTGCGGCCGACTGACCAGTGATCAGCAAAGACATCGATTCTGGCACGTTTTTTAAACCCGTGTCAAGTGCCGGGTCTTTCGGCAACTTGAAGGAAGTGGCAGTTTTGCCGTAGAAAGTGCCTTGCGAGAGGCACTCAAAACTTCCGCAGAGCCAAAGACTATAACATAGTTTTTTGGGGGGGCCTCACACCGCCGCATTGAAACTCGTTCGGGCC
The DNA here is from genome assembly GCA_964498795.1 of uncultured Rubrivivax sp. Lineage (GTDB taxonomy): Bacteria > Pseudomonadota > Gammaproteobacteria > Burkholderiales > Burkholderiaceae_C > Rubrivivax. The sequence continues at coordinate 375 of CAZCJB010000140.1, forward strand.
TGCGCGGCCGGGTCTGGTGCCTCTAGCACCTGTGACAGGCGCTGAGACAGGCGTGCACAGTCGGCCCGAAGGACGCGCTGCTTGATGGCCGCAATGCGCGCGGGGTGCATGGAGAAGCTGCGCAAACCCATGGCCAACAGCAGCTCGGTGAACGCGGGGTCACCGGCCATCTCGCCACACACACTGACACTGCGGCCCGCGGCTCGGGCGCGCTCGATGGTTCGGGCAATCAGGTGCAACACGGCGGGGTGCCAGGGGTCATAGAGGTGGGCCACCGACTCATCGGCTCGATCGATCGCCAGGGTGTATTGGATGAGATCGTTGGTGCCCAGCGACACAAAATCAAAGTGCTGCAAGAACGCATCGATGCTGATGGCAGCGGCTGGGATCTCGATCATGGCGCCGAGCTCGACAGGCCCATAGGTTTGCCCACGGTCGTCGAGTTGCTGTTTGGCTCGAGCAATCTCGTCGAGGGTCGAGCGCACTTCGCTGAGGTGCGCCACCATGGGCAACAGAATCCGGACCTTGCCAAAGGCACTGGCGCGCAAGATGGCGCGCAGCTGGCGACGAAACATCGCCGGCTCCGACAAGCTCCAGCGTATGGCCCGCAGACCGAGTGCTGGATTGAGCACGTGCTCGTGCCGCAACTCCTGCGCGCTCATGCGGTCCAAAGGCTTGTCAGCTCCGATATCGACAGTGCGGATCGTCACCGGCAAACCCTGCATGGCCTGCACCGCCTCTCGGTAGGCCTCGAACTGCTCTTCTTCATCGGGCAGTTGACCGTCACGGTTCATGAACAAGAACTCGCTGCGAAACAGACCCACCCCAACCGCCCCAGAATTCAGGGCCGCCGGCGCATCCCCGGGCATTTCTATGTTGGCCAAGAGCTCGATAGCCTGGCCGTCCAACGTCACGGCGGGCGTATGCCGCAGGCGGTCCAGGCGTGCGCGCTCCAACTCGCTTTGGCGTTGCCGGAACCGGTACTCCTCCAAGACGATGGGCGAGGGGTTGACGACCACCACGCCGGCATCGCCATCGATGATGACCCAGTCGTCCTGCCGGATGAGGCGACTGGCCTCACGCGCACCGACGACTGCGGGGATGTTCATGCTGCGCGCCACGATGGCGGTGTGCGACGTACGCCCGCCCACGTCGGTGACAAACCCCGTGAAGACACTGCTCTTGAACTGCAACATGTCCGCCGGCGCAATGTCGCTGGCCACCAGCACCAAGGGGTCTTCCCCGGCAAAGTCGCGAGCAACGGCCAGGCCCATGGGGCTTTCGGCCTCCGTGCGCGTCAACGCTTTGAGGAGTCGTTCCACCACCTGTTCGAGGTCGGCCTTTCGCTCACGCAGGTAAGCGTCTTCCATCTCGTCAAACTGGCGGGCAATCACTTCCAATTGGGCGGACAAGGCCCATTCGGCGTTGTAATGCCGGTCGCGGATCCAGACCTTGGTGGCCGCGGTGAGGCTTTCATCGTTCAAGAGCATGAGGTGCACATCGAGCAAGGCCGACAACTCGGCGGGCGCGTCGGCCGGCAGGTCGCGCTGCAGGGTGGACAACTCTTGAACGACAGTGTCGCGCGCTTGGCGCAAACGCAAGATTTCAGCCTCGACCTGTTCAGGGGCAATGAAATAGTGCGCCACATCCACACGGCTGGAGGCCACCAGCACCGCACGGCCGATGGCCACGCCACGTGAGACGGGAATGCCAAAGACCTGCAGGCTCATGGCGAGGGCTACTCCCCTTCACCAAACTTGTTGACGATGAGCTCGCGCAGTCCCTCCATGGCGACCTGCTCATCAGGACCCTCCACCTCGATCTCCACTTCGGAGCCCAAACCAGCGGCTAACATCATGACGCCCATGATGCTCTTGCCATTGACCCGACGCCCGTTGCGCGACAGAAAGACCTGGCTTTGGTAGGAGCCTGCCAACTTGGTCAACTTGGCGGAGGCGCGGGCATGCAGGCCCAGTTTGTTACTGATTTGGACTGTGGCCTTGATCATGGAGGAGTTCCTTCGCCCGCTGACCCTGTGGTCGCAAGCTTTCTGTTTGCATCACCCCCAGGCTGCCTCCCTGCAAGGCACGGTTGACGAGGTGGTCCAAAGGCTCGTGGGCGTAACACAACACGCGCCACACCATGGGCACATTGACGCCGCACACCATGCGCACCCGCCGCCCATCGGCCACACGCGACGCGCCATTGCCCGGCGTCGCACCAAAGGTGTCGGCGAGGATGAGCACCTCCCCCCCACCCAAGCGTTGTCGCAGACGGGCTTCGACCGCTTCGGGCGATTCTTCGGGTTGAACGTCCAGGAAGAGCAACTCCGTTGCGCAATCAGGAAACGCGTGCCGAGCCACGGCCGCGAAGGCGGAGGCCAAAGGCGCATGGGCAACGATGATCAATTGAGCCATGATGGTGACGACATTATCAACGCTGCGGTGGAGTTTGAACCTCACGCCATCGCCGAGGTGGCCAGACATACCAGAGGTAGGCGCCGACACAGCACAGCCCGAATACGCCCAAGGAGATTCTGAAGGCCAGCGCCTCTGCCATGCCCGCCGAACGACACAAATCAATGCCCACGCCGATGAGCCATTGAATGCAGAACACACCGGCAAAGATCACCAGGTTGAAAGCCGACAATGCCCGCCCGGCTTGATGTTGCGCGAAGGCCTGACCTACCGCGGGTTGGCTGAGGTTGACAAAGGTGGTGGCGACACACCAAGCGGCCCACTCAAGGGCAGCCGCCGGCTGTGGGGATGCGACGTTCCAGGCCAGCATGACCAAACTGAAGGGCAGACCCGCCACCATGAGGGTGTGTGCCGTCAGGCCGGCGCGCGTGAGCGCGGGCGTGACCACCCCCCAGGCCAAGAAGGCCACCAACATGCACAGGTTGATAAAAAACAAGCCCGTGGCGGCCTGCTCTGGGGTATGGCCTGCCACGCGCGTCATCCAGGGTCCTGCCCACAAGGCCTGAATCGCGATCAACCCCCCGTACACAAAGAAGCCCAGGGGCAGGCTGCGGACGAATAAGGGGTGGGTCAAGATCCCTCGATAGCCAGAGGAATTGGCCGGACGCGCGCCTTGGAGTGCTTCGACCTCAGAGCTCGGTTGCATCGGCTGAACCTTGTCGGCCGGCACCACCCATGCGATGACCGCCATGGACACCAACAAACACGCAGCGATGGCCCAGAAGACGCCACGCCAGCCCCACAATGGGATGAGCCACTGAACAGGCAGGGTGGAGGCCACCATGCCCAGCGATCCCGTCATGAGCATCCAAGAGTTCAGCCGCAACTGAAGTGCAGGTGCGCACCGAGCGCGGTACGCCGTCAGGGGCGCCATCAAACACGCCGCTACGCCCATGCCAATCAACATTCGAGAGGCGAACAAACTCCAAAAATGTTGGGCGGCCGCGAAGAGCCCCGCACCCACCACTGCCAGCACCAACAGCCACAAGATGACACGCTTGGGGCCCACCCGGTCCAGCGCACTGCCCAAGGGCAATTGGAGCGCAGAAAAACCCAGGAAATAGGCCCCCGCGAGCAGCCCCAGGTCTGACGCAGCCAATCCAAATTCAGCACTGAGCGCTGGGGCCAGCGTGGCCGCCACGGCGCGCAACAATGCGGAGAAGAAGTAAGCCAGCGCGAACGCGCCAAACAAGCTGGCCACCTTAGAGCCTTGAATCTGTGAGGTCATGGCAGGAGTCGAACCGACGCAAGGTAAGTGTCCACCGCTGACATGTCTAACGCGGTGCCCAACACGGTGGCTTGGATCACTTGGGTGCCCTTCACCGCCAGTAAGACATGGCTGGTCACCGAGGTGCCATCGGGTCTTTGGCCTTGGATCACGAAATGCCCCGCTTCAGGGTTGGGAGTTTGCCCGGGCACCGAGAACTCTCGCGTCTGCGTCTGTGTGGCCCCAAGGTTGTGCTCGGCCGCCTGTCGCCAGTCCTGCAGGGCTTGGGTGACCCGTCCGGGGTCGTCGACGGGCGCAAATGCCACGGCGAAAGTCATGCCTCCCGCCTCGCAAGCGTACAAAGTGACTTTGGTGCGTTGCTGGGCCAGATTCATCTCGCGTGCATGACTGGCCGGTTTGCAGGGGAGCATCACTTGCACGGCACTGTCGACCGGCCGGACCTCGCGCCAGTCAAAGACCAAGCTGCAGGCCCACAGCGTGAGGCTTGCGGCGCCAGCCGAAACCAGCTGTCGTGCGCGGTCGTGTGGCGCCTCAACGCCAGTCAAACCAGGCCCGCCGCGTGCGCCTGCTGGTCGGCGTGGTAACTCGAGCGAACCATCGCGCCTACGGCGGCATGGGTGAAGCCCATGGCTTGCGCTTCCCGCTCATACATCGCAAAGGTGTCGGGGTGGACGTAGCGGCGCACCGGCAAATGATGGCCACTGGGGGCCAGGTACTGACCGATAGTGAGCATGTCGATGCCATGGGCACGCATGTCACGCATCACCTGCAAAATCTCATCGTCGGTCTCGCCCAAACCCACCATGAGACCGCTCTTGGTGGGGACATCCGGGACTGCTTCTTTGAAGCGCTTGAGCAGGTTGAGGCTGAACTCGTAGTCAGACCCGGGACGGGCTTCTTTGTACAAACGCGGCACGGTCTCCAGGTTGTGGTTCATCACGTCGGGAGGGGCCGCTTTGAGGATGTCGAGTGCCCGGTCCATGCGACCCCGGAAGTCGGGAGTCAGGATTTCGATTCGGGTGGCGGGTGACTGTTCTCGCACCCGCTGGATGCAACTCACAAAGTGAGCCGCGCCGCCATCGCGAAGATCATCTCGATCCACACTGGTGATGACCACATAGTGGAGCTTCAGGGCGGCGATGGTGGCGGCGAGGTTGTTGGGCTCATCGGGGTCGAGGGGATCAGGGCGCCCGTGTCCCACGTCACAAAATGGGCAGCGACGGGTGCATTTGTCGCCCATGATCATGAACGTGGCGGTTCCCTTGCCGAAACATTCGCCGATGTTGGGGCATGAGGCCTCTTCACATACGGTGTGCAATTTGCGCTCGCGCAGGATGTTCTTGATCTCGTAAAAGCGCGTGCTGGGCGAACCGGCCTTGACCCGGATCCAGTCGGGCTTCTTGAGCACCTCAGCGGGAACGACCTTGATGGGAATGCGCGACGTCTTGGCTTGAGACTTTTGCTTGGCGGTAGGGTCGTAAGCAGCGGGCAACGGTTTGGAAGGGGTAGCGCTCATGCGAGGTCGGCCACCAAAGGCGGCCTGGGGTTTCAAGGTGATAGGGTGATGGTATCGGGTCTACGCCAGATGGTGTTGCAAACGGTCGGTGAGCAAGTCGGCCGTCTGAGCCCAAGACCACCCCACACCCAGACTGGCCAGGTCGATGGTTTGGAGCCCGGCATAGCCGCAAGGGTTGATGCGGGAAAAGGGCTCTAAGTCCATGCCAACATTGAGAGACAGACCATGATATGAACAGTGATTGCTCACTTTAATGCCTAGGGCGGCAATTTTTCCCAGTCCTTTGAAGGGATCCTCGCCGGGCGCGGTGGGAGGCAAGGTGCGGTGGCTGAAGGGGTCGTCCAACCGCACGTAAATGCCCGGGGCCCCACGGAGACGATGGCCGGTGATGCCGCCCTGGGCCAACACCTGGAGGACGGCC
>CAZCJB010000141.1:0-5985 GCA_964498795.1 uncultured Rubrivivax sp.
CACCCGGGTCACCGTGCCGCGTGCCAGCCCAAACTTTTGGTAAGGGTAGGCGGCGTAGCGCAGGTAGACCTCCTGGCCGGCGCGCACAAAACCGGCCGTGCGAGAGGCGGCATAGAGCTCGGCCTCAAGGACAGCCGTGTCATCGGCGCGGTTCTGCGGCACCAAGGTCGCCACACTCTGGCCTGGCTGCACGGGGGCCCCCACGCTCAGGTGCAGTGCAGTGACCACGCCGGACTGCGGAGCGACGATGATTTGCGTGCGACGCGCATCGTTTTCGGTGCGGTCTTGCGTCAAGGAAGCCAAGGCTCGATCCGCTTGCGCAAGATCGGTTTGCAGTTGGGTGGCCGTGGCTGCGCGCTCCGCGTGCACCGCGCGAAGCTCGCGCTGCAGTGACAGGGCGTTGCGCTGTGCCGCCTGGGCGCGGGCTTGCAGATCCAGCAATTCTTCTTGCTTGGACTGCACCTGGGCATCTGCCACGAAACCGTCTTGGGCCAGATGGCGCACACGCTCCAGGCTGCGCTGCGCCAGATCGACTCGTCGCTGCGCCAAGGCGGCTTCGGACTGTGCTTGCTCAGCTTCCATGGACATGGATCTCAGGCGATCGGACAAAGCCTGCTGACGCTGACGCGATTGCACTTCGCGCAGGGTCCGTTCGGTGTGCAAGGACTGTTCGCGTTGCTGCAGGGTTTGCGCCACCAGCAGTGCCGTGTCACCCTGTTCGGCGCGCCGCTCGGTGGTGATGATGAAGAGCACCTGCCCGGCGTGCACGAATTCGCCCTCGCGAACGCGACGCTCGGTCAACGTGCCTGCGGCGTTCGCACTCAAGGGCAGCGTGCCTTGTTGGGGCATGAGCAGTCCGGGCACATGCGCTTTGCGAGTGACCTCACCCCATGCAGAGAAACCCACCAAGGCCAAGGCCACCACCAAGGCACCCCCCGCGGCCGCCCAATGCCCTGGGCGATGGGCCACACGGATGGCGCCGAGAAAACTGGCCGCTTGTGCTTGCACGGCCTCTTCGCGGAACAACGTTGTGGACACTGTCAACACCCCCTGAAAGGTTCATCAATTCGATGGCCGTCAGATTAGGGGGTGGACCCAAAGTGAACAATCGCCCCAATGGGGGGATTGGGTCGGTGATTTCCGGTCCGATCGGTTTATGCTTGCGTCTTGCGCGCAGTTTGTCTCTAGGACCCCTAACGCATGACCACCACCGTATTCGTCGACGGCCAAGAAGGCACCACCGGTTTGCGCATCCACGAGGTGCTGGCGCAACGACGTGACATCGAAGTGCTGCGCATCGACGCAGACAAGCGCAAAGACTCCGCCGAGCGTGCTCGGTTGCTCAATGCCGCCGACGTGGCCTTTTTGTGCCTGCCCGATGCCGCGGCGCGCGAGTCAGTGGCCTTGGTGACCAACCCCAAGACCTGCGTGATCGACGCGAGCACTGCGCACCGCACGCACGGTGATTGGGTGTATGGCCTGCCCGAGTTGGCGCCCGCGCAGCGCGAGGCGATTCGCCACAGCAAGCGCATTGCAAATCCCGGTTGTCACGCCACGGCGTTCATCTTGCTGCTGCGCCCTTTGGTGGACGCCGGTTTGGTGTCGGCCCAAGCGGCATTGAGCGCGACCTCGATCACGGGCTATTCCGGTGGCGGCAAGAAAATGATTGAGCAGTACCAGGCGGGGAGTGATCCCAAGCTCAATTCACCGCGCCCTTATGGGCTCACGCTGTCCCACAAACATTTGCCGGAGATGATGGCGCACACGGGCCTGACGGTGGCTCCCGTGTTCTTGCCCATTGTGAGCAACTTCTACAAGGGCCTGGCGGTGCAAGTGCCCTTGCACCTGAGTCAATTGACCACAGGCACCAAAGCCCACACGGTGCACCGCGCCTTGCAGGACCGCTACGGCCGTGAGGCATTTGTGCAGGTGATGCCGCTGTCAGACCCAGGGACCCTGCAAGCGGGGTTCTTTGACGTGCAGGCCTGCAACGACAGCAACCGTGCCGAGATCTTCGTCTTTGAAGGGTCGGCGCAATTGATGTTGATGTGCCGGCTCGACAACTTGGGCAAGGGCGCGAGCGGCGCGGCCATTCAGAGCATGAATGTGCACCTGGGCTGTGAAGAGGGGCTGGGGCTTTGAGGCGCGCGCGCAGCTGCAGAGCTTCAGTCTTGCGACTCCGCACTGCGATAGTGATAGCCGTAGGCGTCTGAAAACCCCAAGCGGCGGTACACCGCGCACGCGGCTGCATTGGTCGCTTCCACCTGCAAGTAGGCCGCGCGAGCGCCTTCTTCGCGGGCGTGGACCAGCAAACTCGCGCAAAGTTTGCGCGCATACCCCTGGCCACGAGCCTGCGGCGCGGTGAACACGTCATACAAGCCCACGAGATCGCCTTCACGCGCCACTTGGCCACAGGCCAGCACCTCTTCTTGCCCCGAGGCGTTTTGGCGCTTCCAGACCACGCCCCGATAGGGGATGGGCGAGCTGGCCATGCGCTGTGCATGGGCCAGTCGTTGCGTCTGCGGAGAGCCCCGCAGGGTGCCCACCACTTGCGCATACTCGTCGTGCGAAGCCCAGCGTGCCTGCACCCCTGCGGGTTGGGTCCACGCATTCAAGGTGGACAGGTCTGGATGGACCATGACACGGCTGTCATCAAAGATGTCCCAGCCCATGGCCTCCAAGGTGGTATCCAGCGTGGGGGGCTGGGTGAATGGGGTGATTCGCACGACCATCGGCAGCCCGTGGGCACGATAGAGTTGCTCGCAGGCCTTCAGCTTGTCTTGCACCGACCGTGACCCCAGGGCCACGGCATTCACACACCGGGCGCGCTTGGCCTTGCCGGGGTTGTAGCGCACGATCCAGCCGTCCATCCACAGCTGTTGGGTGGGTGCACTGGCATTGATGCCGGCGTCTTCGACTCGCCGCATCAAAGACTTCGACAGACCCATCTTGGCACCCGCCTCAGAGTGGGCTGAGCGACGAGCCCGCTTTCGCAGACCCGAGCCGCTCCAGCATTTCGCGCGCAAAGTCCAAGTAGGCTTGCGCACCTTTGGAGCCGGGGTCGAACACCAGCCCGGGCAGGCCGTAGCTGGGCGCCTCGGCCAGCCGCACATTGCGCGGAATCACGGTGTTGAAGACCTTGTCACCAAAGTGCTTGCTGAGTTGTTCACTCACCTGTTGCTGCAAGGTGATGCGCGGGTCGAACATCACGCGCAAAAGCCCAATGATGATGAGCTGTCGATTGAGATTGGCGTGCACCTGTTTGATCGTGTTGACCAGGTCGCTCAGGCCTTCCAAGGCGAAGTATTCGCATTGCATGGGCACAAACACGCCGTTGGCGCTGCACAAGCCGTTCAGGGTGAGCAGGCTCAGGGACGGGGGACAGTCGATCAACACAAAGTCATGGTCGGCCGAGGTGGCAGCCAAGGCGTCTCGCAAACGCTCGTTGCGCCGATCCAACCCCACCAACTCGACCTCGGCGCCGGCCAACTCTCGATTGGCCCCCAGCACCTCGAAGCCGCCCTTGGGGCTGCGCTGTCGCGCCTCGGCCACGCTGGCCGACTCCAGCAACACGTCATACACACTGAGCTCCAGCTCGCGCTTGTCGATGCCCGAGCCCATGGTGGCGTTGCCCTGTGGATCGAGATCGACCAGCAAGACCCGTTGGCCCAGTTGGGCGAGCCCAGCCGCCAAATTGACAGCCGTGGTGGTCTTGCCTACGCCCCCTTTTTGATTGGCAATGCAGAAGGTACGCATCAAGACAATCCCAGTTTCAATCCGAAGCCGATCATGCAGGCGCCCGCGCCTTTTTCCAACCAGCGGCCAATTTGTTTGTTTGCGCTCACTCTCTCTGAGATCAAGCGTGCAAGAGAAATCAGGAGGATGCAATACAGCGCTGTGATGCTGGCAATGGTCAAAGCCATCGCTGCAAAGGTCACCCATCCCTGATGGTGCTGAGGGTCGATGAACATGGGGAAAAAGGCCATGTAGAACACGATGGCCTTGGGGTTGAGGAGGGTGATGAACAAGGCTTGGCGCAGGTACTGCCGAGGCTCAATGCGAATCGGGGGCGCAGAACCTTCTCGGGCCCACAGCAGGCGCACCCCCAAATAGCCCAGATAGGCGGCGCCCACCCATTGCACGCCCATGAACCACTGAGGGTGGGAGGCGAGCACCGCGGCCACGCCCGCCACCGCCGCCCATAAAAGCACCTGGTCGCCCAAGATCACGCCCAGCGTCGCACCCACCCCGCCCCACAAGCCGCCCTTGGCCGTCGAGGTCAGCAGGGCAAAGTTGCCCGGCCCGGGAATGGCGAGGAAGACAACAATGGCTGCGCAAAATGCGCCGTAATCGGCGATGCCAAACATGAAAAATCAGCGAAGAGCGGTGACAGAAGCGGTAGAAAAGGGTGGGAGGGGCAAATCCAGCCAGGAGGTTCGGGGCGGTGGACCTGGATCGGCTGCTGGCTGCGGATGCACAGTCCAGGCCGACAGGTTGAAGCCCTGTTCCAACAGTCGAGAGCGTATCGCAGATTCATCGGCTGCGGAGAGTTGCGGTTGACGAGACAGCACCCACAAATACTTGCGTGAGGGCTCGCTGATGACGGCGTAGCGACCATCTTGCGCGCGCTGAATGACCCAGTAGGCCCCCCAGCCCACGGACATCCATCGCAAGACGGCAGGCAGGAAGCTGACCTTCAGTTGCGCCGGCTTGAGTTCATCCCCCTCGCGCCGTCCGGTGGGCACCGCCAAGCCCACAGCCTCATCCCACCGTCCATCGGCCATGCGGCAGCGGTTGATCACCTCCAAGGATCCGTCGTTGCGCGCTCGGTATTGGGCCGTGGAGTCGCTGACGCATTGTTTTTGGAAGGCATTGGGAAAGTAGGCGACCTGGTACCACGTGCCCAGGTAAGGCGTGACCTGGAGCACCGCAAGAGACTGGAGCGGTCGCGCAGGCTCCCCCGACGGGCTGGCGACACCCGGGTTTGGATTCGGGTTGTCAGCCTGCGCGTGCACCCCTGTGCCGACGCCCGCGAGCACCCACAGCATGAGGGGCAAGGACCTTTTCATCGCACGCATCACAGCTCCTCCATTCACTTCTTGCGCATCCACACGAGACAACGCTGCGCATCCAACCCCGGCACTTGCAGGGGTTCCACGTGAAACACGTCGATGTCCGCAGGCAGTGCCGCGAGTTCTTCATCGGGCTGGCGACCTTTGAGGGCCAGCCACACGCCACCCGGCGCGAGCAGGTGCTGGGTCCAGGTCACAAAGTCCGCCAAGGCGGCAAAAGCGCGTGAGGCAATGAGGTCGAACTTCTCCGCCCCCGCAGGCCCTGCCCAGCGCTCCACCCGGGTGTGGTGCGCCTCCAGATGCTTCAATTTCAACTCGCCCGCCACCTGTCGAACGAAGGTGGCCTTCTTGGCCACCGCATCGATGCACACCACAGGCCAGTCGGGCTGCAGCACCGACCACACCACGCCCGGCAAGCCACCGCCGCTGCCCACATCCAAAATCCTCGGTGCACCTGCGTCGGGTCGATGAGCCGCCCAGCGCCTCAAGGCGGGTAGGGCGGCCAGACTGTCCACAAGGTGTTGGTGGATCATGTCTTCCTCTTGCCGGATGGCCGTGAGGTTGTAGACCCGGTTCCAGTGCACCAAAAGTTGTAGGTATCGCCACAATTGTTCGCCCTGCCGTTCTGACAAGGGCTGGCCCAGGGCATCCGCCCTTTCATGCAGAAGACGTTGAGCGTCCTGGGGGTTCACGCCGCCTCGCCCGCGGGAGCGTCGGCACGAGCCACCCTGGCTGAGGATTCTTGCGTCACCGGCGAGCCAAAGCCCCGGAAGCGGCGCTTTTTCAGGTGCACCAGCAAGAGTGAGATGGCCGCGGGTGTCACCCCAGAGACTCGAGAGGCCTGACCCAGGGTCTGCGGGCGGTGGTGCGCAAGTTTTTGCCGCACCTCGATGGACAGGGCCGTCACCGCGCC
>CAZCJB010000142.1:0-5898 GCA_964498795.1 uncultured Rubrivivax sp.
TGTTCGTCAAGCTCGATGGACAGTGGCAGCAGTTGGGCACCCCATCGGCCTTCGAGATGCGCCCTCAAGCCTGCCGTTGGATCTATCGCTTGGGCTCGGGCCTTTTGGTGGTGCGCAGTGCGGCCGAAGATGGCGCCATGACCTTGTCAGTGCTGACTTCAGGCGAGCTGCCCGCGATGGAGTTGCGTCTGACAGCCCATGTGGCCCTGGGGGGCGATGATGGTGCCGCGCAGACCCCCTTGTCATGGGACCGTGACTCGGCACCCTCGGGGGGGAGTCTGGTACGCCTGCGTCCCCCGGCCGGCAGTGAGCTGCACCAACGCTTTCCCACAGGCCATGTTCAACTCGAGACCCACCCGGCCTCACCTTGGGTGGAGGTGGGGGGTGACGAGCGACTGTACGACGACGGCCAGTCGCGCGGCGAGCCCTTCTTGTGCATGGATGCCTGGGCCGAGCCGGAGTTCACACTTCGCATCACCGGTCACCTCGTCACGCCTGCGTCACCCAGGCTGCCGGCAGCTGCGGCGTCATCCTCCATGCACGATGTCCCCTTTCAGTGCCATTGGACGAAACCGCCCGTGGCGTCCGAACCTTGGGCGCAGGCTGTGGCTCAACTGCAGACCTTTGGACCCTGGCTTGCACACAACGCCTGGATTCACTTTCTGGCTCCCCGTGGACTTGAACAATACTCCGGTGGCGGGTGGGGTACGCGCGACGTGTGCCAAGGTCCATTGGAAATGCTCCTGGCCACGGGCCAAATCATGCCCGTGCGTGACTTGCTGTTGCGAACCTTTGCGGCTCAAAACATCGACGGCGACTGGCCTCAATGGTTCATGTTCTATGACCGTGATGCGCACATCCGAGCCGGAGACTCCCATGGGGACATCGTGTTTTGGCCCTTGTTGGCGCTGGCTCGATACCTGCTCGCCACCGCCGACGCTCAACTCTTGGACGAACGGATCCCGTTCTATGGTGAGACGACGCCACAGCCTTTGAGTGTGCATGTGGAGCGGGCTTTGGCCTTGATCGATGCCAGGTGCATCCCCGGCACTCACCTGGCAGCCTACTGGCACGGAGACTGGAACGACTCTTTGCAACCCGCCGACCCCGCATTGCGAGAGCGCTTGTGCAGTGCCTGGACGGTGACGCTGCATCACCAAATGCTGACCACACTCGCACGCGCACTGTCGGCAGTGGGTCAAGAGTCGCGTGCGCAATCCTTGCGCTCACGCGCGACGCAGGTGGCCACAGACTTTCAGCGTCATTTGGTGATGGATGATGTGGTCACCGGCTATGCGCTGTTTGCAGACGCCCACGTCACTTCGTCGCCTGCCCAAGTGACGGCGCCGCAGCCGCTGATTCATCCCCGAGACACCCTCACCGGCTTGAAATACAGCTTGCTGCCCATGATGCATGCGGTGCTTGAAGATCTCCTCGATCCCGATCAAGCCCAGCGCCAGGTGGCACTGATGGCCGAGCATCTTTGGGGCCCCGATGGTGCCCGCTTGTTTGATGCCCCCATGGCGTACCGGGGCGGGCCCCAACAGTTGTTTCAACGGGCGGAAAGCAGCAGCTTTTTCGGTCGCGAGATCGGCGTCATGTACATGCACGCCCATCTGCGCTATGCGCAGATGCTGGCCCACATGGGGCACGCGAGTGCCTTCTTCCAAGCCTTGATGTTGGCCCAGCCCATTCAATTGTCCCAACGACTGCCTCAGGCAGCGCCGCGGCAGTCCAATTGCTATTACTCCAGTTCTGACGCCGCTTTCGCCGACCGCTATGAAGCCATGACGGGCTATCACCGCATCGCGCAAGGCGATGTGGCACTGGAAGGCGGCTGGCGGGTGTACTCCAGCGGTCCTGGCATCGCGCTGCATTTGATGCTGTGCACTTGGTTGGGGGTGAGCTGCACATCCTCCTGGGTGGTGCTTGACCCGGTCATGCCGCAGCCGCTGGATGGTCTCGAGGCGCAGTTGCAAATTTGTGGTCGGCCCGTGTTGGTGAACTATCGCGTGGGGCCTGCCGGGTACGGAGTACACGCCGTCATCCTCAATGGACAGCGCCTGGGCTTCGAGCGCGAACCCAATCGTTACCGCACGGGGGCTGCGGCCGTGTCCAAAGCGACGTTCGAAGCGGCTTTGGTGGCCGATGGAAATCGTCTGGAGTTGCAGCTGGGTTGACTGAGCCCGCAAAGCTCACAAGCCCAACACCTGCCGTAAGAAGAGCACCGTGACGTAGAACTGATAGTCGGCGTTTTCTTTGCGAGCAAAGCCGTGACCTTCGTTTTCACCTCGCAGGTACCACACCGGGGTCCCATTGGCCCGCACGCGCGCGACGATCTGCTCGGCTTCGGTATACGGCACGCGAGGATCGTTCTTGCCATGCACCACCATCAGTGGTTTGCGGATGCGATGCGCCTGGGTCAGCGGCGAGATGCGCTCCAGGTGAGCCCGCATGTCAGGGTCTCTTTCGTCCCCATACTCCACACGCCGCAAGTCGCGTCGATAGGTTTCTGTATTCTTCAAGAAGGTCACAAAATGCGAAATACCCACCACATCGATCGACCCCGCAATGCGGTCGGCGTAGTGAGCGGCCACCGCCAGGCTCATATAGCCTCCATAACTGCCGCCCGTCACCACCACTCGTGAGGCATCCAAGTCCGGTTGCAACGAGATCCAATCGAGCAGCGCCCCGATGTCTTTGACCGAGTCTTCACGCAGTTTGCCGTTGTCCAGGGTCAAAAACGTCTTGCCATAACCGGACGAGCCACGCACATTCGGTTGGATCACCACCAAGCCCAACTCCTGAATCAGGTAGTTGGTGCGCCCCGCAAAGCCCATGCGGGCTTGGGATTCGGGCCCGCCGTGGATGCTGATCAGCACCGGTCTCTTGCCTGGGAATTTTCCGGTGGGTGGGCGATTGATCAACCCTGAAATGGTGCGTCCATCAAAGCTCGGCCAGCGCACGATCTCCTGCGCCGTCATCACCAGCCCCGACGACTCGCGGGGCCGCGCCCACGGCTGCACCGCGCCACTTTCCAGGTCCAAAGAGTAGAGCTGATTGGGCGACTGCGCGTCGTTGACGGTGAAGGCCAACTCTGGGCGTTGACGATGAAACACCGCTCGCGTCACGCTGCCCGCCGGCAGTGCCGGCAATCTCACCTGCGCGCCCGTGCGGGCATTGAGCACGCGCAGCTCGTCGCGGCCCTCGACATTGACCCGCAAGGCCAGCCAAGCGCCATCGCGCGAGGCGCTCACGCCATCCACGTCCCAGGGAATGTGGGTGGTGAAGCGATCGAGGCGCCCACTGGCCAGATCCAAGCGCATGAGCTCACTGAACTCGCTGGCGCGGTCACTCACCACCCAGAGCTGCTGATCGTCAGGCGTGAAGGCAATGGGGCGATAGGTCGCTCGCGAAGCGGACGGCGCAGGCGCTGATCCCTGGGGCAAGGTCTGGCGCATGGCGCTAGTGGCCAGCTCCATGGTCCACACTTCAGACTCATTGGCCGATAGATAGCGTTGGAGCACCACTTGTCGGTCATCGTGCGAGGCGGCTGCCACCGCCCATCCCGCGCCGTCGAGTTCAGCGATGCGCCGCTGGCGCTCGGGCCGCAAGGGATCGATCAGCCAGACTTGAGTGGTCGGTGGCGCCTGGCCTGCCACGCGATCCAGCGGGACTGAAGTGACGATGGCCGTGCTTTCACGATGCAACCAAAGGCCGAATTGATGGCGACGATCGGGCGATGTGAGCAAGGTCATCTCGCGACTGGCCAGATCGAGCCTGAATAGCTGATACGCCTCGTTGCCACCCACTGCGCGCTGCACCACTGCGTATCGGCCTTCGCTGGGTTCGTACGAGGCTCCCTGCACAGGCTCATCCCCCGGGGTCAGCAATTCGGGTTGGGCCTGGGGCGAACTCACGCGCCACAAATGGCTGACATTGCCCTGCATTGGACGCCGACTGATCAGCAACTCACGGCGCGTCGGGTGCCATCCCACCAGCCCCATGCTGTCAAAACGGTTGTACCGCGCCACCTGCGCCACCAGGCTTTGGGGCACGGGGGGCACGCCTTCCAACTTCAAGGCGGCGGGGGGCGTCAGCCATGCGGAGGTGGCAGCAGGTGCCGCCGGGGAGGACGCGGGGGGTTGCGGTTGCGACGCCTGTATCACTCGATGGCTGGCCTCGGGAACGGCACACCCCCCTACGAAGGCCGCAGCCAGGCACAGGGCTCCTGCCAAACGCAACAGTCGCCGATCGAGATGAGGCAGGTCGCAACTCATTGCGCCGTGGGCATTGCAAACTCCGCCCCCTTGGGCGTGCTGTCGGGCCAGCGCTGCATCACTGATTTTTGCTTGGTGTAAAAGCGCACACCTTCTTCGCCATAGGCGTGCATGTCGCCAAACAGGCTGCGCTTCCAGCCCCCAAAGCCATGCCAAGCCATGGGCACCGGGATGGGCACGTTGATGCCCACCATGCCCGCTTGGATGCGGCGTGCGAACTCACGGGCCACGCCACCGTCGCTCGTGAAACAGGCCACGCCGTTACCAAACTCGTGGTCATTGACCCACTGCACCGCTTCGCCGAAATCCTTGGCACGCATGCAGGCCAGCACTGGGCCAAAAATCTCTTCCTTGTAAATGCGCATGGCGGGTTTTACGTGATCGAACAAGGTGCCTCCCGTGAAGAAGCCTCCCTCGCAGCCCTTGACCACATGGCCCCGGCCATCGACCACCAGTTGCGCGCCTTCCGCCACACCGATGCCGATGTAGTTTTCAATGCGATCACGCGCTTCACGTGTGACGATGGGCCCCATCTCGGCATCGAGTTCCATGCCGTTCTTCACCTTGAGTGCGCGGGCACGCTCGGCGAGCAACGGCACGATGCGATCGCCCACATCGCCCACCAGCACCGCCACGGAGATCGCCATGCAACGCTCGCCCGCAGAACCATAGGCACTGCCAATGAGGGCATCCACCGCCTGTTCGATGTCGGCGTCAGGCATCACCACCATGTGATTCTTAGCGCCTCCCAAAGCCTGGACACGTTTGCCATGATGGGCGGCGGTTTCGTAGATGTATTGCGCAATGGGCGTGGAGCCTACGAACGACAGTGCCCGCACATCCGGGTGGTGCAACAAGCCGTCCACGGCCACCTTGTCCCCTTGCAGCACATTGAACACGCCATCGGGCAAGCCCGCTTGCTGCAGCAGACGGGCCATGAGCAAGGAGGCCGAAGGGTCGCGCTCGCTGGGCTTGAGCACAAAGGCGTTGCCGCAGGCCAAAGCCACCGGGAACATCCAACAAGGCACCATGCAGGGGAAGTTGAACGGTGTGATGCCCGCCACCACGCCCAGGGGCTGACGCAGCGTCCAGTTGTCGATGCCGGTGGACACCTGATCGGTGTAGTCGCCTTTGAGCAATTGGGGAATCCCACAGGCGAACTCAATGATGTCGATGCCACGCGTGACCTCGCCTTGGGCATCGGTGTAGACCTTGCCATGCTCGGCGGTGATCATGGCGGCCAGCTCGTCGCGATGTTGCTCCATCAGCCCCAGGAACTTATTCATGATGCGAGCGCGGCGAATGGGGGGCATGTCACCCCAAGCCGGCTGTGCAGCCTTGGCAGCTGCCACCGCCGCATTTACATCGTCTTCGCAGGCCAGCACCACCTGCCTCGCCACGGCGCCCGTCGTCGGGTTGTAGACCGATTGCTTTCGCGCGCTCGATCCGGGCGTGCCTTGTCCCGCAATCCAATGGGTGATGTCTTCACCAGCCGTGTAGGGTGTGGGGGATGCCATGAGCGGGTCTCCTGCCAGAGGGGTCTAAGAGTTAAACCCTCGAGTCTAGACCTCTTCGGCCTTGAGGCATGTCCCGGGGAGCGCACAGTGGGCGTTGGTGC
>CAZCJB010000143.1:0-5885 GCA_964498795.1 uncultured Rubrivivax sp.
CCACCACATCGGCGTAATTGACGGTGTCACCGATCTGATCAGAATCTGCGGCCTGGCGGCCGTCCACGTCGAGATCGATGTCAAAGCTGAGCGCTGTGGGTTGGAGCTGCTCGTGCTCAAAGACTCCAATCCAGGTACTGACTCGGCAATCTCGGATGAAGAGACGGTGAGAGAACGCGGCGTCGTCAGGGTCTGACCAATAGGGGGCCATGGCGCGTAAAGCGGAGTCCGGAGCATTCATGCGGTCATGACCTCACTCGGGTGAAAGGGTTCCAAATCCATCCTAGGGACGCGCATCACAATCAAAAAGCGATTAATACAGCTATAAATGAGTGGAAAATATGTTCAATAATACCGCTCGATTTTGTGAAGATTTGAAAGGGTCGCAAGACTCGCCATCTTGCTTGGGTTACTCTTTTGACTCGATGATCCGAACACCTCTTCACGCATGACGCCGGGCACGCCTCAGCCCATACCGACCTTGAAGGGCACGTTGGTGCCCTTCGCGGAGGCCACGCCTTGGCCGGTGATCATCGTCGATGAAGCCGGACGGGTGCTTTACCTGAATTCGGTGATGGAAAATGCGCGCGGGATGTCGCTGAGTCAGTGGGGCGATCGGGATTTCATGAAGCTCTTCCCCGAATACGCAAGAGTCTTGGTGGGAGAAATTCCGTGGCTGACTCCCCAAGATGCCTCAGTGGTCCGCACTCACAAGAATCTCACCGTTCACGAGAGGGTCTGGGTTCGCAAACTGCCTCAGGGCGCCTGCCTGACCATCGTTGATGAAACGAGAGTGCGCGAGTTGGAATCCTCGCAAGCCCAGACCGCACGCCTGGCTTCGCTGGGATTTATGCTGGCCAGCGTGAGCCACGAAATCGGCAACCCGCTGGCCGCCATTCATTCCATGCTGCAAATCTTGCAATCTCGCCGAGGCGTGACACCGCAAACCACTGAGCGTGGTCTGGCCACGATGGCAGCGAGCGTGCGCCGCCTGATCGCCATTTCTCGCAAGCTCAACTCGTTTTCGCGAGTGTCGGCTGAACCTCCGGCAGAGTTCAGCTTGGATGTGGCCATCGAAGAAGCAACCGCTGTGTTTGGCTATGACAGCCTCGGCGAAACAGTGGAGGTGATTCACCACGCAGATGCCGAAGCTCGCGTCTTTGGTCAATCGGGTGAGATTCAACAGGTGTTCTACAACCTGTTCTTGAATGCTGCTCAAGCCATGAAGGGTCAAGGCATGATCACGGTGCAGGTGCAGCGCCAAGGTGCGGTGGTGCATGCGAACGTCCACGACACTGGGCCCGGGATACCCACTCAAGATCTTGACCGGGTGTTTGAACCTTTTTACACCACCAAAAGAAAGGTGGGCAGTACGGGATTGGGGTTGTCCATCAGTCAGGAAATCATCCAAGAACATGGGGGCGCTATTCGTGCCGAGGCCCACCCGGAAGGCGGCGCGCTGTTTCACATTTGCTTGCCTGCCGCGCAGCATCAGGAAGGGCAGTGATTCGCCATGACTGTTGAAAAGACTGTCACTCCCCCCGCGCGGCAGGGTCGCGTCTTGGTGGTGGATGATGAGCCCGGCATGCGTGAGTCGGACGCCTTGTTGACCTCGGTGTTTGATTTGGTGGTGAGCGACTTGAGGCTGGGCCACGGCACTGGGCTGGACCTCCTGGAACAACTGAATGCCAACCCCGACTCCCCGCCCGCCATCATCATGACCAGCTACTCCTCCGTGGAGACGGCTGTCGAGGCACTGAGGCTGGGAGCCATCGACTACATCATCAAGCCTTTCGCGAACGATGAGCTTGCACATTCCGCAGCCCGCGCCATCCGCGAACGCCGAACTCATCGAGAGAATTCCCTGTTGAAGCGAACGCTGAAGCGGGAAACCGTGAGGAGCGGTTTGGTCGGCGAGAGTGACGGTATTTTGCGTGTCCTGGACCGCGTGAAGCGGGTGGCCAGCTCGGACGCCACCGTGCTGATCATGGGGGAAAGCGGGACCGGCAAGGAGCTGGTGGCGCAGGCGATTCACGAAGCCAGCCCACGCAGTGCAGGACCTTTTGTACCGGTCAATTGCGGCGCTATCCCGGCCGACCTCATCGAGTCCGAATTGTTCGGCCACGCGCGAGGTGCGTACACCGGTGCGGTCATTGCCACGGAAGGCATGATCCGTGAAGCCCATGGCGGGACGCTGTTTTTGGATGAGATTGGCGAGTTGCCCTTGTCGATGCAGGTGAAATTCCTGCGCGTGTTGCAAGACAGGCAAGTGCGCCCCATTGGCGGGCGCGAGTCATTCCGGGTAGATGTGCGTTTTTTGGCCGCCACCAACAAAGATCTTCGGGCGGCGGTCAGTGCGGGCGAATTCCGCGAAGACCTGTACTACCGGCTCAATGTGATTGACATTCACATTCCGCCTTTGCGCGATCGAGGTCACGACGTTCAGGCGCTGGCTCAACATTTTGCCAACCATTACATGACACGGCTGGGCAAGCGGATTGTCGGCTTCGAAGAGGACTTCCAACGTTTCTTGAAGTCTTACGACTGGCCGGGCAACGTGCGCGAGCTTGAGAATTTGATCGAGCGCGCCGTCATTCTCTGCGACGGCGATCGCTTGAGCTATGCCGACCTTGCTGACAGCCTGCCCATGATGCCTGCCGAACTGGCGGCTGAACCCTTGGATCCGAGCGAACCGCTGTCGGTGGAGGCCTATATTCGACAAACCATCTTGCGCCTGCAGGACACGCATTCTGAGATCGAACTGGCCCGACTGCTTGGTATTGGTCGCAAAGCGCTGTGGATGCGCCGACGTCGCTGGGGACTGCTGAGACCTGGATCGAACCCCGCAGGTCCCGCTGACGATTGAGCTTCGGCCGCCGACCTACCGCACCGGGCCATGACACCCGTTTCCAGGTGACTCAGGACGCCGTTTCAGATTGAAACGACATCGGGCGCTCCGGACCCTGAATGAGCACCAAATCGACCCTTTCAAGGGATGTTCTGCCTGATGCCCGCCTGGTTTTCGATCGGGCATGAGATTCGCTTTCCCGATCCCGACGGGCCCTCGAGGTTCCGTTGTTCATAGCCCCATTTCTTAGAGGAAGTCTGCATGTCCACCGACGCACAAGCACCGAAGCGCAAAAAAGTCACCATTCCCATGCTCAATGAGAAGCGCAAGAAAAAGGAGCCGATTGTTCAGTTGGCGGTGTATGACTATGAGAATGCCATCATTGCCGATCGTCTGGGCATCGACATCCTGTGCGTGAGCGACACAGGCGGCATGGTGCTGTTTGGCCATGAAAGCACCACCTCGGTATCGTTTGAGGAAGTGATGTTCATGGCCCAGGCGGTCAAGCGCGGCTCTCAGTATGGCCTGCGCATGGTGGATATGCCTTACATGAGCTTTCACCTCTCACCTCAGCAGGCCGTGGACAATGCCGCCAAGTACGTCGCGCAAGCCGGCGCCGAAGTGATGAAATGCGAAGGCAACCAGCATCACGCCAAAAATATTGAAGCCATCGTGAAGGCCGGCATTCCTGTGCAAGGCCATATTGGCATCTGCCCCATGCGCATGCCTCAGCTCGGGGGATTTGTGGCTCAGGGCAAGACCGCCGATCGAGCCAAGGAACTGGTGGATGATGCCTGGGCCTTTGTGGATGCGGGATGCTTCTCGATCATGTGTGAGGTGGTGACCGACGAGGTGTGCCAATACTTGGCAGAAGTGTTGCCGGTGCCAGTGATCAGCCTGGGGTCGGGCAGCAAGGCCGATGGTGTTCACATCATTGGATCTGACTTGTTCCATTTGTACGAAAAGCATGTGCCGCGCCATTCCAAGATCTACCGTGACCTGGTGCCCATCCTGGAAGACGGATACAAGGAATACATGAGCGACGTGCGCAATCGCGTCTACCCTGGACCCGAGCACACGGTCTTCATGAAAGATGAAGAGCTGGCCAAGTTCAAGCAAATGATGGACTGGAAGAAGTAAGCAAGTGAGTGAGAACGTCATGCTGACGGATGAACGCCTGAGCCTGCTGTTGGCCCAGGCGGGCTTCTTTCGTCGCATGACGTCGGCTCAACGTGATGTCTTCGCCTCCATGTCCGTGGTGCAAGCATTGCCAGCCGGGGAGGCCATCTACAAGGTGGGAGATGTCGCTCAGCACTTGTACGTGCTGATGGACGGCATGGTTCGCTTCAGTCTGCCGATGGGCCAGCGACAAGTGACGGCGGGTGAAGTCATCCGTCGTGGCGATGTTTTTGGATGGGCGGCTCTCATTGAAGGCGCACAACAACGGATTGCCACAGCGTCTTGCATCACGGCCTGCACCGCCTTGGCCATCGATGGGCATCGCCTGATTGAGCGGATGTCGGTCGATCACAGCTTGGGATACGCTGTCATGCGAGAGGTCAGCCTGTTGGTGACCAGCACGTTGACAGCCTACGCCGCGGGCTGAAGTCGATTCTCTGAGACATAGATCATGAGCAGCGTGGCTCTGGCTGCTGTCGCGCTGCTGGTGGGCACACTCATTGGCGCCGTCGGCATTGGAGGCGTCCTGCTGGTGCCTGCCCTGATGGCTCTGGGGCCCTTGACGGCCCACGAAGCGGCCTCTACATCGCTGGTCACTTTTGTCTTCACGGGTTTGCTGGGCACCTGGTTGTTCCAGCGCCAGGGCAGCATCGATTGGCCGAAAACCGGCGTGGTGTGCGCATCGGCCGTCGCCTTCAGTGCCTTGGGGGCGATTGCTGCGAAGCAATTCAGCGCGGTGATCTTGGTGAGAATCATCGCCTTGCTCATCGTGTTTGCTGGCGCCTACATTTTCATGCCCAAACCGCAGGGATCTGGACCAGAGAGGTCTGCGTTGCGTGAACGTAAGGTGTTGATGTTGGTAGGCGCATTGGCGGGCTTTGGATCGGGCCTGTCAGGTGCGGGAGGGCCGCTGTTTTCGGTCCCGTTGATGCTGGTGGCAGGGTTTGCGCCGCTGCTGGCGGTGGGCACCAGCCAGGTGCTACAAATCGTCTCCGCCGGTGCAGGCACCCTGGCCAATTGGAGCTACGGGATGATTGACTGGCAGCTCGGCGCCCTGGTGACGGTGTTCGAGTTGATCGGGGTGTTGGCAGGCGTGCGGATTGCCCACGCAGCGAGCATGCATCAGCTCAAACGAGGGGCAGCCCTGTTGTGCCTGGTGGTGGGCACGCTCATGGGCATCAAGACGCTTTGAGCTCTGAGAGTCCCCTGGCCGAGATGTTCGGCCGCCGAGGTATTGAGCTGTTGCATCTGCCCAGCGGGGGTTGTGTCCCCAAGAGATTTGGAGACCCTGCGCAGGAATGTCAGGCCACTCGACACCGAGCCGGCCTGTTTGATTTTTCCTTCATGGGTGCATGGGACTTTGTCGGGCCCCAAGCCTGCGAGAGCTTGATGCGGATTCAGACGCGAAATCTACGCCGGCTCTCGGTGGGCCAGATAGCCTACACCTTGTTGCTGAATGAACAGGGCCTGGTGTGGATCGACGCCACGGTGTGGCGCTTGGGTGAATTTGAATATCGATTGTTCACCGGCCGTCCGAGCGACGAGGCGGGCATCTTGGAAATGGCGAATCGATGGGGTGCCAATCCCGTCAGTCGCTGTGGGGCTGATGCCATCTTGGCTGTCCAAGGACCTGCCAGTGCGCGGGTGATTCAAAAACTTCTTGGCCCAGACGCCACGCAGGCTCTGACTTCTTTGAGGTATTTCAACTGCAAGCCGTTTGCGTTTGAAGGGCGCCTCCTGTGGCTGGGTCGATTGGGGTACACCGGCGAATTGGGATACGAGTTGATCGTGCCGCAAGCTTTGGGGGTGCCGTTGTGGCATCGCTTGATGCAAGCAGGCGAGGACGTCGGGATGCTGG
>CAZCJB010000144.1:0-5833 GCA_964498795.1 uncultured Rubrivivax sp.
CCACCACCATGGGCACACACAGCCACTGCCCCATGCTCATGTTCAAGGCCAGCAGGCCCAAGAAGCTGTCGGGTTCACGGAAAAATTCGGCTGTGAACCGAAAGACCCCGTAGCCCACCAAAAACGCACCACTCACCTGCCCCAGGGCTCTGGGTTTGCGTGAATACATCCACAGCAACACAAACAACAACACGCCCTCTAGCGCGAATTGGTAGAGCTGAGACGGGTGTCGTGGCAGGCTCGATCCTGATTGCGGAAAGACCATGGCCCAGGGCAAAGACGGATCAGCCGCGCGGCCCCATAGCTCGCCGTTGATGAAGTTGCCGATGCGACCGCTGGCCAAGCCCGTGGGCACGCAGGGGGCGATGAGATCGGTCACTTCCCAGAAAGACCGGCCTCGCCGGCGCGCAAACAGGGCCATCGCCACCAACACGCCCAGCAGCCCGCCGTGGAACGACATGCCGCCCTTCCACACCATGAAGATGTCCAGCGGATGGGCCAAGTAGTCACCCAGCTTGTAAAACAATACATAGCCCAGGCGCCCTCCCAAGATGACGCCCAACACCCCGTAGAACAACAGGTCTTCGACGTCGCGGCCGTTCCACCCCAGGTGGGCCCACTGCGGCTGGCGGGTTCGTTGAAGGGCCAGCCCGTAGAACAATGCGAAGGCCACCAGGTAGGTCAGCCCGTACCAGTGGATTTGAAGCGGCCCGAGTGACAGCGCGATGGGGTCGAATTGCGGATGAATCAGCATGGCACGCATTGTCCAACGGAAAGCCTGGTGCGTGTGAGGACCGGGCCATGAAGTCGCGCTAAAGTGGAGGGTTGCTGACCAACGTCACCTACCGTCACGATCGGAGATCCACCTCATGGCTTTCAACCGCCGCTCCAAAAACATCACCGAAGGCGTGGCCCGCGCGCCCAACCGCTCCATGTACTACGCCATGGGCTACAAGGACAGCGACTTCGGCAAGCCCATGATCGGCGTGGCCAACGGTCATTCCACGATCACACCCTGCAACTCGGGCCTGCAACGGCTGGCCGACGCTGCGGTGGACGCGCTGAAGGCCGAGGGTGCCAACCCGCAGATTTTTGGCACGCCCACGATCAGTGACGGCATGTCCATGGGCACCGAGGGCATGAAATACAGCCTGGTCTCGCGCGAGGTGATCGCCGATTGCGTGGAGACCTGCGTGGGCGGTCAGTGGATGGACGGGGTGTTGGTGGTGGGCGGCTGCGACAAAAACATGCCCGGCGGCATGATGGGCATGCTGCGCGCCAACGTGCCGGCCATTTATGTGTATGGCGGCACCATCATGCCCGGCCACTACAAAGGGCAAGACCTGAACATCGTCAGCGTGTTCGAGGCCGTGGGCCAGTTCAGCGCCGGCAAGATGAGCGAAGAAGACTTTTGCCAGATCGAACGACGTGCCATCCCTGGCAGCGGATCTTGCGGCGGCATGTACACGGCCAACACCATGTCGTCGTCGTTTGAGGCGCTGGGCTTGAGCTTGCCCTACTCATCCACCATGGCCAATGTGGAAGATGAGATTGTGGCGCGGACGCAAGAGGCGGCTCGCGCCTTGGTCAACGCCGTCAAGGCCGACCTCAAACCCCGCGACATCGTCACGCGCAAGTCGCTGGAGAACGCAGTCGCGGTGATCATGGCCACGGGCGGCTCTACCAATGCGGTGCTGCACTTCTTGGCGATTGCACATGCGGCTGGTGTGGACTGGACCATCGACGACTTTGAGCGTGTGCGCCGTCGCACGCCGGTGCTGTGCGACCTGAAGCCCAGCGGCAAGTACTTGGCCATTGATTTGCACCGTGCGGGCGGCATCCCTCAGGTGATGAAGACGCTGTTGGCGGCGGGCTTGCTGCATGGCGACTGCATGACCATCACCGGCAAGACCGTGGCTGAGAATCTAGCCGACTTGCCCGATGCACCACGAGCAGACCAAGACGTCATCCGCCCCATCACGCAACCCATGTATGCGCAAGGGCACTTGGCCATCCTCAAAGGCAACTTGTCGCCTGAGGGCTGTGTGGCCAAGATCACCGGCTTGAAAAACCCGGTCATCACCGGACCTGCGCGCGTGTTTGATGACGAGCAATCCGCACTGGCGGCCATCATGGCTGGAAAGATCAAAGCCGGGGATGTGATGGTGCTGCGCTACCTGGGGCCCAAAGGCGGCCCGGGCATGCCCGAGATGCTGGCCCCCACGGGCGCGCTCATCGGCCAAGGTTTGGGCGAGAGTGTGGGCCTGATCACCGATGGCCGCTTCTCAGGCGGCACCTGGGGCATGGTGGTAGGCCATGTCGCGCCCGAGGCTTATGAGGGCGGGCTCATCGCCCTCATCCACGAAGGCGACAGCATCACCATCGATGCACATCAACTGCTGTTGCAGCTGAATGTGACCGACGCCGAGATCGCCCAACGTCGGGCCACCTGGCAGCGCCCGGCACCTCGCTACACGCGAGGCGTCTTGGCCAAGTTCGCCAAGAACGCATCCACCGCCAGCAAGGGGGCGGTGCTGGACGGGGATTGAAGCTCAGTTGTTCTGCGACAACTGATCCAAGATCGCGGGATTTTCCAGCGTGCTGGTGTCCTGCGTGATGGCCTCTCCCTTGGCAATGGAGCGCAGCAAGCGGCGCATGATCTTGCCCGAGCGGGTCTTGGGCAGGTTGTCACCAAAGCGGATGTCTTTGGGCTTGGCGATGGGTCCAATTTCTTTGGCGACCCAGTTGCGCAACTCGTTGGCAATCTTCTTGGCTTCGTCGCCTGTGGGTCGGGAGCGTTTGAGCACCACGAAAGCACAGATGGCCTCGCCGGTGGTGTCGTCGGGGCGGCCCACAACGGCGGCCTCGGCCACGAGTTCGGTGCAGCTGACCAAGGCCGACTCGATCTCCATGGTGCCCATTCGGTGGCCGGAGACGTTGAGCACGTCATCAATACGGCCCGTGATGGTGAAGTAGCCGGTCTTGGCGTCGCGGATGGCGCCATCGCCCGCCAGGTAGTAGCCCTTGAGCTCACCGGGGTAGTAACTCTTCTTGAAGCGCTCGGTATCGCCCCAAATGGTGCGGATCATGCTGGGCCAGGGCTTCTTGACCACCAAGATGCCGCCTTGTCCGTTGGGCACGTCGTTGCCCATTTCGTCCACGATGGCCGTCTGAATGCCCGGGAACGGCAGCGTGCACGAGCCCGGAATCATGGGCGTGGCACCCGGCAGGGGGGTGATCATGTGGCCACCCGTTTCAGTTTGCCAAAAGGTGTCCACGACGGGGCAGCGGCTGCCGCCCACATGCTGGTAGTACCACTCCCAAGCCGCGGGGTTGATGGGCTCGCCCACCGAGCCCAAAATGCGCAAGCTCGACAGGTTGCTGTTCTTGGGGTGCACAGCCTCATTGGTTTCGGCCGCCTTGATGAGCGAGCGAATGGCCGTGGGCGCAGTGTAGAACACCGTGACTTTGTGCTTTTCGATCATCTTCCAAAAGCGCCCGGCGTCCGGATAGGTGGGCACGCCTTCAAAGACGATTTCGGTGCCGCCCAGGGCCAAGGGACCATAGGTGATGTACGTGTGGCCGGTCACCCAACCAATGTCGGCCGTGCACCAGAAGATGTCGTTGTCTTTGAGGTCAAAAGTCCACTTGCAGGTGAGCGCCGCATGCAGCAGGTAGCCGCCGGTGGAGTGCTGCACGCCTTTGGGCTTGCCCGTGGAGCCTGAGGTGTAGAGCAAAAACAGCGGGTGCTCGGCCTCGACCCACTCGGGCTCGCAGGTGGCGGCTTGGCCTTTGAGCACATCGGCCATCCAACGGTCGCGACCCGCCGTCATGGCGATGTCGGCACCCGTGCGCTTGACCACCAGCACGTTTTTGATGCTGGCGCAGCCGCCCAGGCCCAAAGCCTCATCCACGATGGCTTTGAGTGGCAGGTGCTTGCCGCCACGCACTTGTTGGTCGGCAGTGATGACGGCCACAGCGCCCGTATCTTCGATGCGATCACGCAGGCTCTGCGCCGAAAAGCCCCCAAACACCACCGAGTGGATGGCACCGATGCGCGCACAGGCCTGCATGGCCGCCACGCCCTCCACCGACATGGAGATGTAGATGATGACGCGGTCGCCTTTCTTGATGCCCAGGCTTTTCAGCCCATTGGCCAGTTCGCAGGTGCGCGACAACAACTCTTTGTAGGTGAACTTGGTGACTTCACCTCCGTCGGCCTCGAAAATCAGCGCCGTCTTGTCGCCCAGGCCGCGCTCCACATTGCGGTCCAAGCAGTTGTAGGACGCATTGAGCTTGCCGTCTTCAAACCACTTGTACATGGGCGCATGGCCGCTGTTGAGCACCTTGGTAAAAGGCACTTTCCAGGAGATCAGCTCCCGTGCCAGGCGCGCCCAATAGCCTTCATAGTCTTTTTCAGCCTCGGCGCACAGGGCGTGGTAGCCCTCCATGCCCGACACCGCGGCGTGCTTGACGAGGTCGGCGGGTGGCAAATAGGTTTTGAGCTCGGTGGCCTGGGTGCTGGACATGGTGGGTCTCCTTGGGATCTTTTCGCGGGCGTGCGCGCCCCCCTGGGCGGCTTGCCTCGTTCCAGATGCGAACGCTAAGCAAACGCTCTGACACTCGCCTTACCAAGGCCTACAATTTCCCCATGGAACCCTTGACCCCCCCTCCCCGGCCCAATTTCTTGTCTTCCCTGATTTTTGCGAGTCGGTGGTTGCAGCTCCCGCTGTACCTTGGGCTGATCGTAGCGCAAGGCCTGTACGCTTGGCATTTCTGGGTGGAGTTGGTGCACCTGGTCGAAGCTGCATTTGGCAATGAGCATGCCATCAACACCATCGTGGCCAACATCGGCAACGCCAACGGCGCGAACGCCCCCCCAAAGATGAGCGAAACCCTCATCATGCTGGTGGTGCTGGGTCTGATCGACGTGGTCATGATCAGCAACCTGTTGATCATGGTGATCGTAGGGGGCTATGAGACCTTTGTATCTCGCATGAACCTCGAGGGTCACCCGGACCAACCGGAGTGGCTGTCGCATGTGAACGCCTCCATCCTCAAGGTCAAATTGGGCATGGCCATCATCGGCATCAGCTCCATTCACCTGCTCAAGACCTTCATCAATGCCGCGTCCTATGACGAGAAGACGTTGCTGTGGCAGACCCTGATTCACATCACCTTCTTGTTGTCGGCCCTGGCCATTGCCTACACTGACCGACTGTCCTCGCCTGCTTCCAAAGACCATTGATCTCGAAGACTCCCATGACCACCGCCATTCGCTACAACGATCTGGTCGACTCTGTGGCCGCCGCGCTGCAGTACATCAGCTACTACCACCCGGCTGACTACATCTCCCACCTGGCCCGGGCCTACGAGCGCGAAATCTCCCCGGCCGCCAAAGACGCCATTGCGCAGATCCT
Source organism: uncultured Rubrivivax sp. (assembly GCA_964498795.1). Taxonomy (GTDB): domain Bacteria; phylum Pseudomonadota; class Gammaproteobacteria; order Burkholderiales; family Burkholderiaceae_C; genus Rubrivivax. The sequence goes on from CAZCJB010000144.1 coordinate 5,421, forward strand.
CACGAATTCGCGGATGTGTGCCGAGGGGCACCGCCCCCTGTGTCAAGACACCGGCATCGTGAACGTCTTCATGAAGATCGGCATGGACGTGCGATTTGAGGGCTTCAAGGGCTCGCTCGAGGACGCCGTCAATGAAGGCGTGCGGCGCGGCTATCTGGACCCCAACAACACGCTGCGCGCCTCGGTGCTGGCCGACCCGATCTTTGAGCGCAAGAACACCAAGGACAACACCCCAGCCGTCATCCACATGACCGTGGTACCGGGCAACACCCTGGAGTTGACCGTGGCCGCCAAAGGTGGCGGCAGCGAGAACAAGAGCAAGTTCATCATGATGAACCCGAGTGACAACCTGGTGGAGTGGGTGCTCAAGACCGTGCCCACCATGGGTGCCGGCTGGTGCCCGCCGGGCATGT
>CAZCJB010000145.1:0-5813 GCA_964498795.1 uncultured Rubrivivax sp.
GAGTACAAGCAGGCTTATATCGGCAGCTATGCCAATGCCTACACGCTGCCTTACCAGAATGGTGCCATGCCGGCGTTCGTGCCGTCCAACACCACGCTGGACTTGTTTGCGCGCTACCAGGTCACCAAGAACGCCACGGTCTCGGCGTCGGTGATCAACGCGTTCAACAAGATGCCTCCCCTGGACATCGCGTGGTCGTTCTTCTACGACATGAACCTGTATGACATGCGCGGCCGCATGGTGCGCTTGAACTTCAAGTACGTGCTGTAAGTCTGACAGCCAGTGGCCCGACGGCCCTGGCTTGTCACAGCCCTCAAGGCCGCGATGCATGTCGCGGCCTTTTTTCCATCCCTGAAGGAGCTTTCCTTGGTCCGTCGTCGTCACCTCCTCACTTGGACGCCCAGTCTGGCCTTGGGGCCTGTGTTGGCGCAAGCGCAGAGCAGTTCACCCACCGGCTCAGCGCCGGTCAACCTGCCGGCGCCCCGCAGTGTCCCTGAACTGCCCGTCGACAACTTCTTTGCCAAGGCCAGCTATGGCTCGTTGGTGCTGTCTCCCAGCCAGCGCTATCTTGCGGCTGTGGCCCCGGCCAACAACCGCTTTCAACTGGTGGTGATCGACACCGAGCAGCGCTCAGGCACCCGCGTCACCAATCTGCAGCGCTCTGACGTGTCCAGCGTGCAGTGGGCCAATGACAACCAATTGATTTTCACCACCGGCGACCAACAAGGGTTCGATTTCCGCAGCGACGGTGGGTTGTTCATCGTGGACCGAGATGGAAAGAACGGCAAGACCTTGGTCGAACCCTTGTTCAACACGGGCAGCTACGTGGCTCGCGTCACACGCCCACTCGGGCGTATCCCAGGGTCCTCCGACGAAATCTTGGTGGAAGCCAATGACCGCAGTGCAGACAGCGTTGACTTGTACCGGTTGAATCTGGTCACGGGGCGCAAAACGATCATCACCATGACTTCGCCCGGAAACGTGCTGACCTGGTTCCGCGACAAAGACCGCAGCCCGCGCGCGGCCCTGTGCGCTGACATCAAGCGCCGTCGTTATTGGTTTTCGTACCAGGTCACTGGGACCAAAGAATGGAAGACCCTCAGCCAGTGGGATGAGAACCTTCAAAACGTCATCGTCCCCATCGCCTTTGACCCTGCCAATCCGGCGCAGATGTATGTGGGCAGCAACGTGGGACGCGACACGCTGGCCATCTACCGCTATGACCCGGAAGCGGGCAAGTTGGGCGACTTGGTGTTGGCCGACGACCGCTACGACCTGGCCTCCTTTGCGCTCATTGGCGACCCAGGCGGCGCAGCCCTCATCTTCGGCGGCTCCGAAGACGAACCGGGCAAATTGCTGGGCGTGCGCTACATGGCCGAAAAACCCCGCGTGGTGTGGTTCGACGAGGAGGCTGCCAAGTTGCAGGCCATGGTGGACAACGCGTTGCGTGACACCATCAACACCTTCAACCACAACGCCAAACGGACCTTGGTGTTGGCCCGCTCCGACACCAAGCCTGGCGAGTACTTTTTCTTCGACAAGGAAAAGCGCACCCTCACGGCCACTGGCATCAGCGTGCGCCCCGAGGTGGACCCCCAGACTCGCTGCCCCATGCTTCCGGTGTCGTGGACTGCACGAGACGGCCTGCGCGTCGACGGCTACCTGACCCTGCCGCCAGGGTTCGTCAAAGGGCAGCCCGTGCCGCTCATCTTGCATCCCCATGGCGGCCCGTGGGCGCGCGACATGTGGCGCTACAACCCCGAGGTGCAATTCATGGCCAACCGGGGCTTCGCCGTGCTGCAACCCAATTTCCGGGGCTCCACGGGCTACGGGGCCAAGCACCTCAAGCTCAGCTACAAGCAGTGGGGCGGCACCATGATCGACGACATGCTCGACGGCGTGCAATGGGCCATCGACCAAGGCTTTGCCGACCCGAAGCGCCTCGGGGTTTACGGGGCCAGCTATGGCGGCTACGCCACCCTCATGGCGTTGGTGAAGCGCCCCGATTGGTTCAAGTGGGGGATCAACTACGTCGGAGTCACCGACATGACTGTGCATCAGGACACTCAGCCGGCCCAACAGGGTGACTTTTATGAGCTGGCCAAGGTACTCAATGGCGACCAGAAGGCCGATGCGGCCGTCTTCGATGCGCATTCTCCGGCACGGCAAGTGGCCAAGATCGCGGCGCCGGTTTTTCACGCCTACGGCGGCCAGGATCGCAACGTGGACTATTCCAACGGGCGCACCATCCGCTCCGCCTTTGAAAAGGCCAACAAACCCCACGAATGGATGTACGTGGCCGAGGAGGCGCATGGATACCGGGTGCAAACCAACGTCTTGGCGTTTTACAAACGGTTTGATGAGTTCATCAAGAAGTACACCCCTGCGGCCACCAAAGCATGAAACCACGGCGTAAATATCTGTAGCGTGCAGGCAACAGCCCCTGCAAGTTACCTGTCACAAGGCCGAAACCTTAGGTAACCTCCCAACGTGCCCGTCTGAGCGTGCTCAGCCGGGATCCGTATTCTTTTTTCACAGGAGCGCCCATGTTCAAAAGAACAGCAGTTGGAACCGCCGTGGCCATGGCCATGGCGGGAGGCTGGGTCACCGTTGCGGTGGCCCAAGACGCAGCCCGCGTTGAAATCACGGGTTCGCGCATCAAGACGGTTGAAACCGAAGCCGTGTCCCCCATCGTCACCTTGGGTGCTGAAGCCATCCGCGTCGAAGGTGTGCGCGATGTGGAAAGCCTGCTGAACAACCTGCCTCAGGTCTTCGCCGACCAAGGCGGTCAGGTCTCCAACGGTGCCACCGGCACGGCCACCGTCAACCTGCGCAACTTGGGCGCCGGCCGTACGCTGGTGCTGGTCAATGGTCGTCGTCTTCCCGCCGGCAGCCCGCGCTCCTTGCCGTCCGACTTGAACCAAATCCCTGTGTCGCTGATCAAGCGCGTCGAAGTGCTGACCGGTGGTGCCTCGGCCATTTACGGCTCGGACGCCGTGGCCGGTGTGGTGAACTTCGTCATGAACGACAAATTCACGGGTCTGATGCTTGAGGCCAATGGCTCGTTCTTCAACCACAGCCAACAACACAGCGACATCGCCGCCATCGTCACGGCCAAGGGCTTCACCGTGCCCGGCAACAAATCGGCCGACGGCAAGTCCAACGATTTCAGCATCACGGCCGGTGCCAATTTCGCCGACAACAAGGGCAATGCCACGGTCTATCTGGGCCGCAAGCTGCAAAATCCTTTGCTGCAGTCCGAGCGTGATTTCACCTCGTGCGCCCTGAACTACAGCGCCAGCAATGGCTGGAGCTGCGGCGGCTCGGGCACCAGCTTCCCGGGTCGCTTCTTGTCGTACGCAGATTTCAGCAGCTACACCGTGGCCGATAGCAACGGCGGCGTGCGGGCTTGGAGCTCTACCAAGGATGTCTACAACTTCGCACCGCTGAACTACTTCCAGCGCCCCTCGGAGCGCTACTCGGGTGCGGCCTACGTCAACTACGACGTGTCGCCTGCGGCTCGCGTGTACGCGGAGTTGAACTTCCACGACGACCACACGGTGGCGCAGATCGCGCCGTCTGGTTTGTTCGGAGTGGATGCGGTCGTGAACTACGACAACCCTTTCCTGTCTTCGGCCTGGAAGTCCACCTTGGGCCTGGCCAAGTCGGGTGACACCGCCGAGCTCCTGATCTTCCGCCGCAACGTCGAAGGCGGTGGCCGTCAAGACGACATCCGTCACACGTCTTATCGCGGCGTGATGGGCGTCAAGGGCGACCTCAATGCCAATTGGAGTTATGACGTGTCGGCGCAAATTGGCCGCGTCATCTACCAAGAGACCTACAAAAACGACTTCTCCATCAGCCGCATCGGCAAGGCTTTGGACGTGGTGGTGGATCCCTCCTCGGGCAAGGCCGTGTGCCGCAGCAAGCTCGATGGCACCGATACAAACTGCGTGCCCTACAACATCTGGGCCTTGGGCAAGATCGACACCTCAGCGCTGGGCTACCTGCAGACCCCGGGTTTCCAAAAGGGCTACACCGCGCAGTCGGTGCAAACTGCCACGGTCAACGGTGATCTGACCTCCATGGGAATCAAGTCGCCCATGGCCAAGAACGGCGCCAGCGTCGCGGTGGGCGTGGAGCGTCGCACCGAGGACATGGACCTGAGCACCGACACCGCATTCACCACCGGAGACTTGGCCGGTCAAGGCGGCCCCACCATCGGTGTGGGCGGCAAGTACTCGGTGAGCGATGTCTTTGCTGAAATGCGCTTCCCCTTGGTGGAAAAGCGCCCGATGGTGGAATTGCTGAACTTGACGGGCAGTTACCGTCGTTCCAACTACAGCACCGGCAAGAACACCGACACCTACGGTGTGGGCATGGAGTGGTCGCCAGTCAAGAGCGTGAAGTTCCGCGGCAGCTACCAACAAGCCTCGCGTGCGGCCAACGTGATCGAGTTGTACGCAGCCCAGTCGCTCGGCTTGTATGACAACGATGCCGATCCTTGCGCGGGCTCAGCACCAACTGCGACTGCCGTGCAGTGCGCTCGCACCGGTGTCACGTCGGCTCAGTACGGCAAGGTCATCGACAGCCCTGCGGGTCAGTACAACTACATCAGCGGCGGCAATACCAACTTGAACCCGGAGACTTCCAACAGCTACACCTTGGGTGTGGTGTTGAATCCGGTCAAGGACCTGAACGTCACCTTGGATGCCTTCAACATGAAGGTCAAGAACACCATCAGCTCGGTCGGGCCGACGGTGATCTTGCAGCAGTGCTTGGAGACTGGCAACCCGGTGTTCTGCGGCGCCATCCACCGCGACAAGCTGGGCACCTTGTGGGCCACGTCTGATGCCTACATCACGGCCACCAACGCCAACCTGGGTCAGTTGCAGACCCAAGGTCTGGACGTCGGCGCCGACTACGGCATGGGCTTGGGCAAGATGGGTCGTTTGGACCTGAGCTTCTTGGGCACCTACCTCAAGAGCTTCGTGGTGAACGATCTGCCGGGCTTGGCCAGCTATGACTGCGCCGGCTTGTTCGGCTCCACCTGTGGCACCCCGCTGCCTGAGTGGCGTCACAAGCTGCGTGGCACCTGGACCACGCCTTGGAACGTGTCGGTGGCGGCCACCTGGCGTCATATCGACTCGGTCGGGTTGGACTCTGCCACGACGCAGGCTCGCTTGACAGGCTCGACCACCTCTCAAGTCAAGACGCTGGCAGCGCGTGACTATCTCGACTTGGCTGCGTCCTACAACCTGACCAAGAACATCACGGCGCGTGTGGCCATCAACAACTTGCTCGACAAGGATCCGCCCCTGCGAACCCAAGGATCAGGGCTTGTGAACGGCAACACCTACCCGGTGGTGTACGACGCCGAAGGTCGTCGGTTCTCGTTCAACCTGTCGGCCAAGTTCTGATGCCGCGGCGGGCACTGCGGTCTTCGCAAGAGGGCCCGGTGCCTGGCTCACCAGACTCTGGGCTGCCCTTGCGGGCAGCCCTTTTTCCTGGCTAACCCTTGCTCGCGATGTCGCTTGACGCCGTACGGACTCAAGGGCTCCAAGCGCTGGAGCGGCGCGACTATGCCTTGGCCAAGTCGTGCTTTGATCAGCTCACGCTACGGGGTGCAGGTGCCAAAGGCAACATCGCCGTCACCTCGTCCGATTGGGTCCACTTGGCACTGGCCTGCAGAGGCTTGAAAGATGATGCCGCCGAGGAGGCTGCGCTGTTTCAGGCCCTGAGCGTCGACTCACACGACCTCATGGCCTTGCTGATGCGTGGCCATCTGTTTCAACGGCAGGGCCGGCCACACG
>CAZCJB010000146.1:0-5695 GCA_964498795.1 uncultured Rubrivivax sp.
GCGGCTGCCTTTTTACAAGCCTGCGAAGCGTCGTCCTCGGCAACAGGTGCGCCTCAGATGAACTCTGGAACCAACTCGCTGGGTGTGCGCGCCTTGGAGCCCAACATGCGCTCTGCGGCCTGAATGGTGTTGACCAACAACATGGTGACCGTCATCGGCCCCACCCCACCCGGCACCGGCGTGATGTAGGACGCTTTTTCCTTGACGGCGTCGAAGTCGACGTCGCCCACCAGCCTTCCATCGGGAAGTCGATTGATGCCCACATCGATCACCACAGCCCCCGTGCGCACCATGGGTGCCGTGATGAGACCGGGCTTGCCCGCGGCCACCACCAGGATGTCAGCCTGAATGGTGTATTGCGCCAGATCACGGGTCTTGATGTGACAGATGCTCACCGTGGCATCTCGTTTCATGAGCATCATGGCCATGGGCTTGCCCACAATGTTGCTGGCACCCACCACCACCACGTTCTGACCAGCGATGGGGATCTTGGTGTGCTCCAGCATGCAAAGGACCCCATAGGGCGTGCAGGGTGGGAACACGGTCTCCCCCGCAACGAGGGAACCCACGTTGTACAGGTTGAAGCCGTCCACATCCTTGTTGACATGGATGGCCTCGAGCAAACGGCGCACATCGATGTGCGCTGGCAAGGGCAACTGCACCAAGATGCCATGCACTTTGGGGTCGACATTGAGCTTGTCGATGCATTCCAACACCGTTTGTTCGCTCACGTCGCTCGGAAACTTGATCAGCTCCGAACGCATGCCCATATCGCTGCAGGCCTTGGTCTTGTGGTGCACGTAGACTTGGGACGCGGGGTTGTCGCCGATGAGAATCACCACCAATCCGGGGACCATACCCTTAGCCTTGAGGTCGTCCACGCGCGCTCGCCACTCGGCGCGAACGAGCTTGGCGATGGCATTGCCATCGATGATCTTTGCAGTCATGTTGAACTTTCTGATTCGAGGCTCTCACACCGGAGAGCGAAATCCGGCGACCACCAGCACGGTCATGCTGGCGGTCATCAAGGTGTACGCTGCCGCATTCAGACGTTTGTGCAGCGTGGGGTTGGCGTGTCCAAAGGCCTTGAGCAACATCTGGATCAATGAGGCCGCACCACCCAAAACCGCCAACGCGATCATGGTTTCTCGGCTCCACAACAGATCCATGTCATCAACTTTCCGACTGGGTTGACATGCGCTTGGAGTAGGCCTCGATAAAGTCTGAAGCCGCTCGGCTTCCACCGGAGAACGACTTCATGGCCTCCCGATGCAACACAGACAGGGCGGCCATCTTGATCTGATTGGCACGCTCGCTGTCCACCATGTCTGACAGGCGGCGAGGACGGGGCAGGTCGACTTCCATCACGGCACACACCTGCGTCGGGACGTTGCTCATGATCAGGAGCCGATCCGCCAAGAAGATGGCTTCGTCGATGTCGGTGGTCACGAAGAAGTTGGTGCGGCGCGACTCTTCATAGAGGCGGGCGTAGTACTCCCACATGAGCTCCTTGGACATCTCATCGAGGCCGCGGAAAGGCTCGTCCAAGATCATGACTTCGGGGTTGTTGATCATGGCGCGTGCCAACTCCGCACGCCTTTGCATGCCGCCCGACAACTGCGGTGGGTATTTGTCGCGGAATTGTTTGAGACCGACCTTTTCAAGCAGGAACTCCGCCATGGAGCGCGCATCCTGAGTGTCTTCGCCTCGGGCGCGCGGACCGTACATGATGTTGTCGTAGGTGGTCATCCACGGAAAGAGCGCGGATTCTTGAAACACCACCAATCGGTCCCGGCCCGGGCCGGTCACGGGCGCGCCATTGAGGCGAATCGAGCCCGATGTTGGCGCTTCAAAGCCAGCGAGCAAACGGATGAGCGTGCTCTTGCCGCAGCCCGACGGACCAATCATGACCGTCAGCTTGCCTCTCTCCACCGTGAAGGAGCAGTCCTTGACCACGCTCTTGTAAAGGGAGCTGCCGGCACCGTACTCTTTCGATACGTTGTCGACCACAATTTCACCGGCCTTGGCGGGCCGCCCCGCGACGACCGGGCCGCCACTCTCACTCGCCATGCTCATCTCCGTTTCAGCCAAGGGGTCAGAAAGCCGCCAAGATGGCGCAACGCTTCACTGCAGATGAAGCCGGCAATGCCAATGCTGATCATGCCCACGACGATCTGCTGGTAGGAACCTCCCAAGTAGGAGTTCCAGATAAAGAATCCCAGACCGCCGCCCGCACCGCCGGATTGACTGCCGCCTCCTGAGATCATTTCAGCAGCCACCACCACCTCCCAGGTGATGCCCATCCCGACTGCAGCGCCCACGACGATGGAAGGCAGCGCGGCAGGGAACACCACCCGCCGGAAGATGTCCCATTGCGAAGATCCCATCGCCTGTGCGGACTGGAAGTAGCGCACGTCGATGGACTTCGCGCCGCCCACCACGTTGATCACAATGGTGTAGAAAGCTCCCAGGAAAGTCACGAACGCGATGGACATTTCTTGCGTGGGCCAAAAGATGATGGACGCGGGCACCCAGGCCAAAGGTGGAATCGGCCGCAGTACCTCAAAAGTGGGGAAGGCAACCCCATGAAACGTGCGACTCACGGCCATGGCCAGGCCCAGCGGAATACCCACCACCATGGCGGCCAAGAATCCACTGAGCACACGTGCCGCACTCATGATCCAGCTCTGCCAATAGGCGAGATCTCCCACCAACTTGGACCAAGCCACCAGCACCCCCGAGGGCGCCGGAATCTTGCCGAGCCAGGGCGTTTCGACGCCAAACCACTCCTTGGATCGCGACCCCACCTCCCACAACACCACAAAGACGACCAGCGCCAAAAGCGCGCGGTAGGTCGACCGGCTGTTAAAACGCTTGAACCACGAATTGCTGGATTTGGCCATGGCGTCAGCCCTCCTTCTCGCCAGCGGCAAATGCCTTGCGTGCTTCCTCATGCACGGCCTCGCTGGTTTCTTCCATCAATTCCCTGAACCTGCGAGACGTCAATACGCTGTAGTCGCGCGGATGTGGAATGTCCACCGTCAGGACCTTCTTGGGACGGCAAGGCCGAGTGGTCATGATGACCAACTTGTGACCCAAGAAAATGGCCTCTTCCAGGTCGTGGGTGATAAAGAAGATGGTGACCTTGTTGCGGTAATAGATGTCCAGCAGCGCTTCATGCATCACCGACTTGGTCAGGGAGTCGAGCGCACGGTAGGGCTCGTCAAACAGCAAGACTTTGGGGTCATTCATCAATGCACGCACAATCTCTACGCGCCTGCGAAGTGCGGAGGAAACCTCTCCTGGAAAGTTGTGCTCGGTGCCAGATAAACCCGCGTCGGCCATCATGGCGCGAGCTTTCTCGTAAGCCTCCTTCTTCGACATCTTGCCCTGCATGAGAGGGCCGAAGGCGACGTTCTCCAGGTTGGTCTTCCAAGGAAACAGCGCACCGTTTTGAAACACCACGATGCGATCGCTGCCAGGCTCGGCCATGGGCTTGCCAGGGCCGCACAACATCTCGCCATCCATGTAGATGGCGCCTGAGGAGATGCTGTGAAATCCTGCAATCGCATTGAGGAGCGTGGTCTTTCCGCACCCCGATGGACCGACGATCATGCAAATTTCGCCTGCGGCAATATCCAGCGAACAATGATCCACCGCCATCACAGCGGAGCCATCGGGGTCGTAGATCTTGACGACATCGTCGATCTTGATCGCGCCCTTTGCGGCGCTTGGTGCACCAGACTTCAACACGGTGCTCATCAGCGGGCTCCCAGGGCTAATTCACGTACACGCCACTGCATCAGGTGGTCTCCCACGATGCGAACCAGTGCACTGGTGGAGTAGCCCACCGCGCCCAGTGTGATCATTCCAATGACGATGGTGGGATATTTCACGTCGGTGTAAGAGGTGTTGATGACGTAGCCCAACCCATATTGGCCCGACACCATTTCTGCGGCGACCAGGGAGAACCAGGCCACGCCGACCGAGATCTGCAGCCCCGTGAAGACAAAGGGCAAGGAGCCGGGAACAATGACTTGCCGAAACACCTGCCATTTGTTGGCTCCCAAGCAAGCCGCTGCCCGGGTGTAAGACTCATCGATGGATTGCACCCCCAACATCGTGTTAAGTGCTGTGGCGAAGAATGACGCCAAGAAGGTCAAGAAAATCACGGAGGATTCGGGAAGCTTGAACATCAGAATCGACAACGGCACCCAGGCCAAGATGGGAATGGGCCTGAGCGTTTCGAAAACGGGGAATACGTACTCGCGGAACTTCTCAGACCATCCCAGAAAGAGGCCCAAAGGAACCCCCAGTGCGGTGGCCAGGAAAAAGGCCAAGGCCACCCTTCGGATGCTGCTGATGATGTGGGTGTAGTACTCAGGCGTGTACACCGACAAGCCATACACCGGGTCGGGATTGAGCCATTCCTTGAACACCACCGTCGGTCCAGGCATTTCCTTGAAGCGAGGGAATTTCCACACCTCCACGGAGAAGTACCAAAATGCGAGGAACACGGCAAAGCCGGCCAGCATCAAATAGGGCCTGGGGCTCCTGAGCCACTGGGAAATTCGGTAGAGGTTGAGCTGCCAACTTCCCATGTGGCCGCCTGAGGACGCCTCGGAGGACGCACGTCCGGCTGGCTTTGAGACCCCTCGGACACGTGCTTGCGATGCCGGCACCGTGTAGTCGGTGCTGATGAGGTGGGCAAAACTGCTCATCACCCGATCAAGGGCCTGTGGATCATCGGCCAACAGCTTGACCAAAGCCTCCCCGTTGATGCGAGCCAACTCGGTCGGCGCCTGCGTGGTGGCATCGGCCATCCGACCCGGCTGATCTTCAAGGAGCGCAGCCCAGCCAAAGACTTCAAAAGGCACCAGAATTCTTAACGCATCCTTGGCGCCGACTTCGGCCCCCAAGGTGTGCTGCACGGAACCTGACAGGACGATGAAAATGTCAGCGGCCGCATCACCACTGCGATAAATGGTGCGGTGAGGACCTAAGCTTTCTCGGCGTACAAGGGCTGCAATCTTTTGCAGGAGTGCTCCGTCGAGACTCGCAAATGGGCGAGCCCGCTGGATGGCATCCATCACATTGGAGTCGCTCCCTGTCGCAGACGCTGGACCTTGCCCCGCTGCAGCAGACGGATTTCCGTGGCTACCTGTCATTCCTGGCTTTCCTTTCAGACACACACAATGGCGGTGCCAGATCGGCACCGCCCCTGCATGCACCGATTTGTCACTTGGGCTCTGGCAACGCCTTCACCACGGCGATCGGCGCTTTGAGATTTCTTTCCTTGAGCACTTCGTCGGCGAACTGGCCCATGACGGCCTCAGGACGAAGCTTTTCCACATTGATGCTCTTCAGAGAGAAGAGGAACGCTGTGGCCCGGTTGATGAGTTCCATCGACGCGGGAGTCATGGCGAACTCCAGGGAATTGCGGATATCGGTCCCACCGGCAGCCGCAGGAGCCTGGCCGTAATAGGCGCGGAACATGGTCTTGTCGGAGAACCCTGTGGTCTGTGCCAGAACCAGTTTGACCAACTCGCTGGCGTTCTTGGGATCCGCCACGAAGAGTTGGGCATCCAATTCCGCGCGCAGCCATCCCTTGACGATGTCCGGGCGGGCGGCAATGAGGTCGTTGCGCATGGCCATGAACGCACCGTCCATCTCGTCCACGCTCACGCCAAACACC
>CAZCJB010000147.1:0-5694 GCA_964498795.1 uncultured Rubrivivax sp.
CCCCCTCCTTGCAGCTTCACGTCGCCGCTCACATGCGCCACACGGCGCAGGAGTTGGGCGATGGCCTTGCCGGTGGTGGTCTTGCCGCATCCGGACTCACCCACCAAGGCCAAGGTTTCGCCCGCTGCAATGTCGAAGGAGATGCCGTCCACCGCATGGAAGGTGGGTTTGGGTGCCCAGGGGGTGGAGGTGGGAAGGGTGAAGGTGACGCGCAGGTCGTGGACTTGGAGGATGGGTGGGGGGGGAGATGGCCGCGTCGCTTCGCTCCTCGCCATGACGGGGGTCGCGGGAGATGGCCGCGTCGCTTCGCTCCTCGCTATGACGGCAATGCAGCGGACTTGGTGCTGGGGCGTGAGGGATTGCAGGGCGGGTGGGGCTTGGCGGCATGTGGGCTGGGCGTGAGCACAGCGGGGTTCGAAACGGCAGCCTTCGAAGTGCAACCACAAAGGGGGGACCGAACCGGGAATGGACTCCAAGGTCTTGCCACGATGTGAGGCATCGGGCAGCGCACGCAGCAAGGCTTGGGCATACGGGTGGGCGGGAGCTTGGAAGAATTCTGCGGCGGTGGCCACTTCCACAATTTGCCCCGCATACATGAGTGCCACGCGATGCGCCATCTGCGACACGACGGCCAGGTCGTGGGTGATCAACAACAGGCCCAAACGGCGCTCTTGCTGCAGGGACTTCAACAAGTCCAACACCTGCGCCTGGATGGTCACGTCCAATGCGGTGGTGGGTTCATCGGCGACGATGAAGTCGGGCTCGGCCGCCAGCGTCATGGCGATCATCACGCGTTGCTTTTGCCCTCCGCTCATGCGAAACGGGTAGTCATGGATGCGCCGCTCGGGCTCGGGGATGCCCACCCGCGCCAGCCATTCCACGGCTCGCGCATGCGCCTGCGCACCGCGCAGTGAGGTGTGGGTCTCAATGGCTTCGACGATCTGGTCGCCCACCCGCATCACGGGGTTCAGGCTTGTCGAAGGTTCCTGAAAAATCATGCCGATGCGCCCGCCGCGAATTTGTCGCATCCGCCACTCGGGCAGGTCAAGAAGGTCGGCGCGATCTTGGCCCTGCAGCCAGACATGGCCTGCCGTCAAGCGGCCGTTTTCAGGCAACAAGCGCATCATGGCCAAGGCGGTCATGCTCTTGCCGCATCCAGACTCTCCCACCAAGGCAAAGGTTTCACCTCTTTCCAAGGTGAGGGAAAGCTGGTCGATGGCCCGCACCATGCCCGCATCGGCATCGAGTTCCACGGACAGGTCTTGCAACTGGATCATTTCAAGCTCCCCTGCCCTTTAGCGCCGATGCACACCGATGGACGTCGGTGCACTGACGAGGCGCCGCCTCGGTCGGAACGATTTGGCACGCGGGTCGAAAGCCACCTGCACCCCGTCGGCAAAAAGATTGGCCGCCAGCACCAGCGTCACCATGAAGCCGAATGCGGAAGCGAACGACCACCACACCAAGGGGTCGCGGCTCATTTCGGAGCGGGCCAGGTTGATCATGCCGCCAAAGCTGTTCATGGACGGGTCCACCCCCACGCCCACATAGGACAAAACCGCCTCGTACAAAATCAGCGAGGAAAACTCCAGCACAGTGACGATCAACATCAGGTGCGCAACGTTGGGAAACAGGTGGCGCGCCATGATGCGGGCATGGGACACACCAAAAGCGGTGGCCGCCTGCACATATTCCAACTCGCGCAGCTTGAGGGTCTCACCGCGCAGCAAGCGGCACAGCCCCGCCCACCCCGTCAAGCCCAAGACCGTGCACAGCAAGAAGAGCTTCAAATCTGACCGCTCTGCGCCGGTCTCATACAGGTCGGGATGCTGATCGATGAACACCTGCACCATGAGCACACAAGCCGCAATCAAGAGCACGTTGGGCACGGAGGACAACACGGTGTACACGTATTGAATGACCTCGTCGACCCAACCTCCAAAATAGCCGGCGGTGATGCCCAAAACCACAGCCACTGGCAAGGTGGCCAAGGTGGCCAAGGATCCGATCACAAAAGCTGTACGAATGCTCTTGAGCGATTGATACAACACATCGTTGCCGGTGAGGTCGGTGCCGAGCACGTGATAGGCCCCAGCCCATGAAGCCACCAGCCCCCCCGCCGTCAACAAGACCGCTGCGGTGATCCACGCCACACGCCAGGGCAAAGGGCCTTCTCCCCGCCACGCCTGCCGTGCCGCTTGTCTCCAAGCCAACTGGCGTGAACGTGCCACGCCCATCACCAGGGCGGTGCCCAGCAGCAAGCTCGCCAAAGCTCCCGCCAAACATCCTGCGACACCTCGCCACCACAGATCAGCCCCTTGCTCGGATTGGGGATCGCGAAGATGCGCACCGCCGAACTTCAAGCGAGGCGCCACGCGTTGGACACGCCCTTCCACCTCGACCGACTCTTTGGTGAAACTCACCGTGGCCAAGGGCAATGAGTAAGTGGCCTCACGAGACTCGATCAAGCGCACCAGCACCGCATCCAAGACCGATCGCGTGCGGGTGTCATAGGCCAAGGCCTTGCCCGGTTCGCCGGCCGTGGGTGCAAGTGCATTTCGATAATGCACACTGTCCAACAAGGTCACAGTCAGGCAGGCAGTGAGCACCACCGCGGAGGCCATGGCGCCGCGGTCCTCGAAGACTTTGCGCCAATTGGCTCTCAGGGCTGGGTTGCGTCGAACCCAAGCGATGTAAGCCACCAAACAGGCCACCAACACCCAAATGGTGACGTCGGTCCACAGAAACACCCATTTGAGGCTGCTCATGACCCCAACCTCACACGCGGATCGGCCCAGGTGTAAGCCACATCAATCAGCACAAACGTGGCGATGTAGAGCAAGGAGCCCAGAAACACCATGGTCCTGACGATGGCGAAGTCTTGCTTGCCGATGGCCTCAATGACGTAGGCGCCGAGCCCAGGAATGCCGAAGAAACTTTCAAAAACCAAACTGCCCAAAAACACGTAAGGCAAATAGCTGCCGGCACTGGTGATGATGGGAATGAGTGCGTTGCGCAGCACATGGCGGTAAAGCACCCAGGTCTCAGACAAACCTTTGGCGCGCGCGGTGCGCACATAGTCTTTCGTAATTTCTTCCAAAAACATCGACCGGTACAGACGTGCCTCACCGCCCAAACGCGCCAACAGGGACAGCGCGATGGGCAACACCAGGAATTTCACCGCCCCCCACCCGTCGGCAAACCCGGAAATAGGCGCGAGTTTGAGGACGCGAGAGAACAAGACCTGCCCCGCGATGATGTAGAACAAGGCGGAGATGGACAGCATCACCACGCACACCACCACGCCCCAAAAATCCAGTGGTGTGTGTCGGAACAGCACCAGCATCAGCGCAAACACCGTGCTGACAAAGACCTGCAACAAAAACAAAGGCAAGGCCATCTTGAGACTGACCCACATGCGCGTGGACACTTCGTGGCCGATGTCGCCGGCTGTTTCCGCGTCAGCACGACCGAACTCCAGTGCAAACAAGGAGACCGACCGGTCCCAGAAGATGGTGTCCGTCCACTGAGAGAAGCCCTGGCGTTGCACGTTGCGGTAGAGCGGCTTGTCATAACCCCGCTCCGCTTTCCACTTTTCCACGGCCTCTTGCGTGACCCGCTTGCCCCCCAGATTCAACCGCGCCATGTCGTCGGGTGTGTTGACCGTGAAGAACAAGAAAAATGTGGCCAGGTTCACCCCCAAAAGAATGAGGACTCCGTACAAGAACTTGCGCAGGAGGGTCCAGGTCATCGAGATGCTCCTTCACTGCGCGCGGTGGCCTGTTCACGTCGGCGCATCCACCACCAAGCCGCATATCCCAAGGCTCCTGCGGCCCCAGTCAGCACCCACAGAGGCCACCAGATGGGATGGTTCCATTGCGATTGCCGCGCCAGACGCTCAGCCACGTCCAGACGGAGGTAGCGACCGTGATCACGCACCAAGATCGCGGGCTTGTAGTTGTGGACCCAGTGTTGTGCCGCCGCAGAAGAATAGGGGAAGAAGCCCATGGTCCAAGGCGCCTCTTGTTGGGCGATGGCCACCATGCGATCGATGAGTGCTTGCTTCTCAGGTCCATCCGGCAAACTCTTCACCTCGACGAACAGCCGGTCAAAGTCGGGGTTTTCGAAGTTTGCCGTGTTCTCGCCGTCGTACTTGGTCTTGCCGGATGGGCCATACAGCAAGAACAGGAAGTTTTCGGCGTCGGGGTAATCGGCCAACCAACCCAACCAGAACACCTGGTACTTGCCCTTGCGGACCTTGTCTTGAAATTGGTTGTTGTCCGTGGCCCGCACTTCCAGTTGGATGTCGATTTTGGCAAATTGACGCACCACCCAGTCGATCTCGGGTTTGCGCTCCGGCGTGGCAGGCGCATAAAAATCGTAGTTCAACACCAGGGGCTTGCCGGTCTTGGCGTCGCGTCCCTGCGGATAGCCCGCCTCCACCATCAAGGCTTTGGCCTCTTCAAGAGATCGGCGCACGGCCTTGCCTGCCGTCCACCGGTGAGTGACCGGGTTGACACCTTCTGGGGTGCCATCGCGGGAGCCAAAGATGCCCGGCGGCAGTGGGCCCATGGCTGTGCTGCCCGCCTTCTTGGGGAAAATCTTGGAATATTCCTCCCAATCCATCGCGATGGAAATAGCCTGGCGAAGTTTGCGGTGGCGCGTTCGTTCCTCGGGTGTGGAGCCAGTGCCAATGACCGGGTCGAACATGTTGAAGCCGATGAAGTAGCTGTTGACGTCCGAGCCTTTGTTCAGACGAAACCCCTTGTCCAAATACTCCTGGCGCACGGCTTCGGAATCTTGCATGGCCACCAGGTAGTCCATGCCCGTGTCGGTTCGTTCAAACACTTCGATGTCGTAAAAACCTTGTCTGAACTTGCCCCGCTGAGGGACGGCCTCGCGCTCCACGCTCAACACGATTCGGTCAATGAAAGGCGTGGGCTTTCCGCAGTCGTCCAGCAAGCCCGCTTCTCGGTCGCCGACAGCGCCTTCGCACGGGTATGGGACCTGACGGTAATTGGGATTGCGCACCATGACGTGGCTTCGGTCCTGCACGAACTCTTCCATCATGTAAGGGCCGGTGCCCACAGGCCAGCGGTCCAGCGACAGCCCGACCGCAGACATGCCAGGCTGAGCGTAAAACGCATCAGCCTCCCAGGGCACGGGCGCCATGAAGGTCATTTGCATCCAGTAGCTCCACTGTGGGTACTTGCCCTTGATGCGGATCTCTAGCGTGTGATCGCCCAAGGCCCGAGCGCCTTCCAGGGGCCAGCGACGAAAGTCCAGAAATGGTTTGTCCGGATCGGAGGGAGACAGGCCCGCGCGCAGCTTGGCATCCTCCTTCTTGATGAGAGCACCGTATTCACGCAAGCCCACGACGTATTCGGCAAAGGTGCTGAATATCGGCGTGGTGAAGCGCGTGGTAGCGTGACGCTTGAGGGCATAGACGAAGTCTTCGGCCACCAGTTCGCGAGTGCCCGTGTGCTCAAAATCCCCAGGCCGCCTGCGATGCCCCAGTTCACCTGGCTTCATCTGGTGGTAACGATATTGACCGGTCGCAGGGTCCTGGGCAAATGCGGGATGCGGCTGAAACAAAATGCCCGGCCGGATGGGTATCTCATAAACGCTGACGGCCACGGCGTGGGCCGGCGTGTGGGCACTCAAGGGGCGCCCTGCAGCATCCAGGTAGCGTGG
>CAZCJB010000148.1:0-5692 GCA_964498795.1 uncultured Rubrivivax sp.
GTCCAGCATCATCACCACAAAGAGGAACAGCACCATCACCGCGCCGACATACACAAGCGCCAGGGTGATGGCCAAGAACTCGGCCGACAACAGCATCCACACGCAACTTGCGCTGAAGAAGGCCAAGATCAAAAACAACGCAGCGTGAACCGTATTGCGAGCCGTGATCACCCGCAGGGCCGCAAAGAGCAGTACGGCCGAGAAGATGTAAAAAAGTGCAGTGGTGGTGTTCATGTCGGTATTGGGCGATGTTCCAACTTGGCGGTGTGAAACCGCTCATCGGTACTTGGCATCTGCCTCCCGATTGGCGGCAATTTCTTTTTCGTAGCGATCGCCCACCGCGAGGAGCATGTCTTTGGTGAAGTAAAGATCGCCTCGCTTCTCACCGTGGTACTCAAAATGATGCGTCTCCACGATGGAATCCACCGGGCAGCTTTCCTCACAAAAGCCGCAATAGATGCATTTGGTGGGGTCGATGTCGTAGCGCGTGGTGCGCCGGCTGCCATCAGCACGAACCGCCGATTCGATGGTGATCGCCATGGCGGGACACACGGCCTCACACAACTTGCAGGCGATGCAGCGCTCCTCGCCGTTCTCGTATCGACGCAGTGCGTGGAGACCCCGAAATCTCGGCGATAGGGGTGTCTTCTCTTCGGGGAACTGGACAGTGATCGTGCGCGACAAAAAGTGCCGGCCCGTCAAGGCTAAACCCTTGAAGAGTTCGGTGAGCAGGAAGCTCTGAAGGATGTCTTTCACAGCCATGGTTCAGTGACCTACCCTATTTCCAAATATTCCACGGTGATTGGATCCAAAGTCCGACCACCACCAGCCACACCAGCGTCACTGGAATGAAAATCTTCCAACCCAAGCGCATGATCTGGTCGTATCGGAAGCGGGGGAATGTGGCTCGCACCCACAAGAACATGGTCAACAACACGAACACCTTGATGCCCAGCCAGATCCAGCCCGGAATGAAATCCAGCGCGGCAAAGGGCGACAGCCAGCCCCCCAGGAACATGAGAGTGCACACCATGGACACCAAGATCATGTTGGCGTACTCGGCCAAGAAGAACATGGCGAAGGACATGCCGGAATACTCGATCATGTGACCCGCAACGATCTCAGACTCGCCTTCCACCACGTCAAACGGGTGGCGGTTAGTTTCTGCCAAGCCGGAGATGAAATACACCACAAAGATTGGCAGCAAGGGCA
Organism: uncultured Rubrivivax sp.; assembly: GCA_964498795.1. Classification (GTDB taxonomy): domain Bacteria; phylum Pseudomonadota; class Gammaproteobacteria; order Burkholderiales; family Burkholderiaceae_C; genus Rubrivivax. Next base: position 1,213 of record CAZCJB010000148.1, read on the forward strand.
GCCAGTTCCATGAGAACACCGATGCCCCCATCTGGGCAAAGAGGCCACGCCCCTGACTGAGAACGATCTCGGTCACGTTCATGCTGCCAGTGACCATGAGCACCACCACCAAGGCGAAGCCCATGCCGATTTCATAAGACACCATCTGCGCGGAGGCTCGCAAGGCCCCCAAAAACGCATACTTCGAATTGGAGGCCCATCCCGCGATGATGACGCCATACACCTCCAAAGAGGCAATCGCCATCAAAAACAAGAGGCCTGCATTCACATTGGCGAGCACCACATCCGGGCCGAACGGAATCACCGCCCATGCCGCCAACGCCGGCATGATGGTCATGATGGGACCCAAGAAGAACAAACCCTTGCTGGCCGCGGTGGGCCGGATGATCTCCTTGAAGATCAGCTTCACCGCGTCTGCGATGGGGGTGAGCAACCCATAAGGTCCCACCCGATTAGGGCCCGGGCGGATCTGGGTCCACCCGATGGCCTTGCGTTCCCACAATGTCAGATAGGCCACGCAACCCATGAGAGGAGCCACCAGCACCACAATCTTGATGAGGGTCCACACGACCAACCACAAGGTCGGCCCCAAGAGGCTAGCACCCAGGGCATTGAGCTGTTCAATCATGCGGCGGCTCCTTGTGCAGCGGCCACTCGCGTGATTCGGATGGGCTCATCGCAGCGGCCCAACGGGGCGGTAGCGATCACCCCTGCAGCCACGCGAATGGTCCCTTTCGCAAGTGATGGGTCCATCACGGCGGGCAGTTCTGCCGCACCATGACCTTGTTCTATACGCACCCGGTCGCCTGAGCGCAAGCCCAAAGAGGCCCAAAGGTCCTCACCCACATGCGCTTCGGCGGGCCTGGCGTCCGCCGTGGCCTGCAGGGCTGGAGCTCGACGAACGAGCGCATCGGTCGCGTAGATGGGCACGTGAGCGATGCGTTCAATGGACGCCGGCTCACCCCGCCCGGCGGATCCCGACACCGATGCAGGCAGCGACGCGGCGTTCGAGAGCTGCGCTGACAGGTCTTGCGGCAATCCCTTCCACACCTCTTGCGCCACGGCCTCCGAAGACGTGTAGTCAAACCCAGGAAGTTCGAGCAAGTTGCCCAAGACCCGAAGCACCTTCCAGGCCGGGCGTGCCTGACCCAAGGGCTTGACAACCCCTTGGAAACTCTGGGCCCGACCCTCAGCGTTCACAAACGTGCCCGACGTTTCCGTGAATGGCGCCACAGGCAAGAGCACATCAGCGCCAGGAATGTGGGCATCCTTGAAGGCCGTGAAAGCCACCACGAGATCGCAACCCTCGAACGATGTTTGAGCCTTCGCTGAATCGGCCACGTCAAGGAGCGTTTCTACATTGAGCAAGATCATGGCTCGAGGCGGCTGAGCCACCATCTGCCCGGCATTCAACCCCCCCTCACCGGGCAATGCACCGGCCCACTGGGCGCCTACGGAATTGGCGGCCTCGCCAAGGACACCCACCGTGGCCTCCACTTGCGACGCGATCCAGCCGGCAATCGCCAGCAGTTCTTCTGCCTGAGGGTGATGCGCAGCGGCATTCCCGAGAAAGATGGCCTTTTGCTGCCCACTCATCAGCGCAGAGGCCACCACTTTGGCCTCTTCGGTGACTGCTACCGCCAGAGGTGCAGTCACGCCCTTGGCCTGCGCCACGGCACCCGCCACCGACGCGAGCGTGCTCACCCACTGGCTGGGGGCGGTCACCCAATGCTGTGCGACCGGCATCAACCAGTCATCACGCAACGCATGCAAGCTCATGACCTTGGCGCCTCGACGTGCGGCCTGGCGCAAGCGCTGCGCGAACAGGGGGTGATCTTTGCGCAAGAAAGAACCGATGACCCACGCCGTGTCGAGCTGGGACAGGGAGGCCACCGAACGCCCGAGCCATCGCGCCTTGCGAGGTGATGTGGCGGCATCGCCTGAGCGACGGAAGTCGGTGTGCCGCAAACGGTGATCGATGCTCTCGCTGCCCATTCCCCTGACCACACGCGCCAAAAGATGCATTTCTTCCAAGGTGCTGTGCGCAGATGCCAGCGCACCAAGCGCTGAAGGGCCGTGAGTGGACACGATCTTCTTGAGACTGCGAGCGACGTACTCGAGCGCCGTATTCCAATCGGTGCTCACCCATTTGCCGTCCTGGCGCACCATGGGCGTGGTCAGTCGCGCCTCGCTGTTGAGCGCTTCGTAGCTAAAGCGATCGCGGTCTGCAATCCAGCACTCATTGACCTCCTCGTTCTCCGAGGGGACCACACGCAAGACCTTGTCGCCTTTGACCTGAACGATGAGGTTGGCGCCCGTGGAGTCGTGCGGGCTGACGCTGCGACGACGCGCCAACTCCCACGTGCGCGCGCTGTAACGGAAAGGCTTGCTGGTGAGGGCTCCCACTGGGCACAGATCGATCATATTGCCCGACAGCTCGCTGTCCACCGTGCGGCCCACGAAGGTGGTGATTTCGGAATGCTCACCTCGGTGCAGCATGCCCAACTCCATCACGCCTGCAATTTCTTGCCCAAAGCGCACACAGCGGGTGCAGTGAATGCACCGGCTCATCTCCTCCATGGAGATGAGTGGACCCACATTTTTGTGGAAGACCACGCGCTTTTCTTCTGTATAGCGAGACTGAGATCCCCCGTAACCCACGGCCAAGTCTTGCAACTGACACTCACCGCCTTGGTCACAAATGGGGCAATCCAACGGGTGGTTGATGAGCAAGAACTCCATGACCGACTTTTGCGCCTTGACGGCCTTGTCGCTTTGGGTCTTGACCACCATGCCCGCCGTGACCGGGGTGGCACAAGCAGGCATCGGCTTGGGAGCCTTTTCAATGTCCACCAGGCACATCCGGCAATTGGCCGCGATGCTCAGTTTCTTGTGATAACAAAAGTGCGGGACGTAGGCGCCGGCTGCCTCGGCCGCATGCATCACCATGCTGCCTTCGGGCACACTGACTTTCTTGCCGTCGAGTTCGATATCAATCATGGTTTATCTAGCTGGCCGTCAAGCGATTTGAGATACCTGACACGTCTTGTGATCGACGTGATAAGAAAACTCGTCGCGGAAATGTTTCAGCATGCCTTGCACCGGCATGGCAGCTGCATCACCCAGGGCGCAAATGGTGCGACCCTTGATGTTGTCGGCCACCGAATCCAGCAGCTCCAGGTCCTCAGCACGACCCCGACCGTGCTCAAGGCGGTCCACCACGCGCCACAGCCAACCTGTGCCCTCACGGCATGGTGTGCACTGGCCGCAACTCTCGTGTTGGTAGAAGTAACTCAACCGCAGCAGACTCTTGACCATGCAGCGCGAGTCGTCCATGACGATGACCGCGCCGGAGCCCAGCATCGACCCGGCCTTGGCGATGGCGTCGTAGTCCATGGTGAGGTCCATCATGATCGAGGCTGGAAGCACAGGCGCCGATGATCCCCCTGGGATCACGGCCTTGAGCTTGCGGCCTCCACGAACGCCGCCCGCGAGTTCGAGCAGCTTCGAAAATGGCGTCCCCAAGGGAATCTCAAAATTTCCAGGCTTTTCTACATCTCCGACGACCGAGAAGATCTTGGTGCCGCCGTTGTTGGGCTTGCCACACTCGAGATACGCCTGCCCGCCTTGGTTGATGATCCAGGGCACCGCCGCAAAGGTCTCGGTGTTGTTGATGGTCGTGGGCTTGCCGTACAGGCCAAAGCTCGCGGGAAATGGAGGCTTGAACCGAGGCTGGCCTTTCTTGCCTTCGAGGGACTCCAGCAGAGCCGTCTCCTCGCCACAAATGTAGGCACCAAAGCCATGGTGAGCATGCAGTTGAAAGCTGAATGCCGAGCCAAGGATCTTGTCACCCAAGAAACCGGCAACGCGAGCCTCTTCCAAGGCTTCTTCGAATCTCTGGTAGATCTCGAAAATCTCACCGTGGATGTAGTTGTAGCCCACCGCAATGCCCATCGCGTAAGCGGCGATGGCCATGCCTTCAATCACGATGTGTGGGTTGTACGCCAGAATGTCGCGGTCTTTGCAGGTCCCAGGCTCACCCTCATCAGAATTGCACACGAGATACTTCGCGCCAGGGAATTGACGTGGCATGAAGCTCCACTTCAGACCTGTGGGAAAACCGGCGCCACCCCGACCCCGAAGCCCTGAGAGTTTGACCTCCGCGATCACCTGGTCGGGGGTCATCCCCGCACCCCCCTCGGCGCCCAATATCTTCTTCAGGGCCGAGTAGCCGCCTCGGGCCACGTAGTCGTGGAGCTGCCAATTGCTGCCGTTCAGCCCGGCATAGATCTGAGGATTGATGTGCCGTCCGTGGAAACAGGTCTCCAGCCCACGGGCTTTGAACTTGGTCAAGTCAACCATGGCCATCAACCTTGTGTCTTGAGCTGTTCGATCAGCTCGTCGAGACGCTCGTGGGTCATGAAGCTGAGCATCTCGCGGTCATTGACAAGCATGACAGGCGCATCGGCACACGCGCCCA
>CAZCJB010000149.1:0-5666 GCA_964498795.1 uncultured Rubrivivax sp.
CAGTGGAGCAGTACTGGCGTGACAACCGCCTCAACATGATCCACGAAGGCACGCATGGCATCCAGGCGCTGGATCTGTTGGGACGCAAGGTGGTGATGGACCACGGCGCGGGTTTGAAGCTCCTGGTGTCTCGGGTTCAACGCACGATCGAGCGAGCGCGATCGGTGCCGGGGTTCATCGCGCACGCGGATGCCTTGCAAGCGGCGACAAGTCAGATCACCCAAACCACGCATCGGGCTTGGCAAGGCGTGGAGCAGGGCGGAGCGGACCAAGTGCTGGCCAACGCCACACCCTACCTCCAGGCCTTTGGCCATTGGGTCATGGCTTGGACATGGTTGGATGTGGTGCTGGCGGATCAGCGCGATGACGCCTCCGTGTTGAACGAATCGGCGCCTGTACGCGGGCGCTTGTCCGCAATGCGATATTTCTTCGCCTATGAGCTTCCCAAGTTGGGCGCATGGCTCAATGTGGTGGAGCGGCGTGAGGATGTTTGCGCGTCCATGCAAGATGCCTGGTTTTGAACAGGAGAGTGACCATGTCCACCCCCGTGCTGAAATTGTTTGATCTCTCAGGCCAAGTGGCATTGGTCACGGGTGGGTCTCGAGGTTTGGGTTTACAAATCGCAGAGGCCTTGGGCGAGGCGGGAGCGCGCATCATGCTCACTGCTCGCAAAGATGACGAACTGGCGAGCGCCGTGGCCCATTTACAGTCCCTGGGGATCGAAGCCCACCGCATCGCCGCAGACTCCAGCGAGCCCGACCAGATTCACCGCGTGGTCGAAGAGACCGTTCACCGACTGGGGCCCATTGACATCCTGATCAACAATGCGGGCGCGACCTGGGGGGCGCCCGCCGAGGACCACCCCCTGTCGGCCTGGGACAAGGTCATGAATCTCAACATACGCAGCTTGTTTGTCTATGCGCAGGCGGTGGCTAAAGCGTCCATGTTGCCCCGCAAGCGAGGCCGCATCATCAATATTGCGTCCATCGCAGGGCTGGCCGGTTCGCTCGACATGCAATTCATCGCCTACGGCACCAGCAAGGGTGCGGTGGTCAACTTCACTCGAACCTTGGCGGGCGAGTGGGGGCCGCATGGCATCACCGTCAATGCATTGGCGCCCGGTTTTTTCCCCAGCAAGATGACCCGTGCCACGCTGGCGCATTACGGAGCTGACAAGCTGGCGGCGGCGGCCCCTCTGCGTCGCCTAGGTGATGATGACGATCTCAAAGGTGCGGTGTTGATGTTTGCCAGCGCCGCTGGCAAACACATCACCGGGCAGATCCTGGCCGTGGATGGCGGGGTCAGCGCGGTGCATTCAGGTTAACCACGATTTCCAAGGATTCTTCATGACATTGAACGCCCAAATTCTCTTGGCCTCTCGCCCTCACGGCGAGCCCACACTGGACAACTTCAAGTTCGTGGAGGTTCCCGTGCCCGATCTTCAGCCGGGCCAGGTGTTGGTGCGCCATCATTACCTCAGCTTGGATCCCTACATGCGCGATCGCATGAATGATGGCAAGAGCTACGCTCAGCCGCAACCGCTGGGAGAGGTCATGATCGGAGGCACCGTGGGGGTGGTGCAAGCCTCCACACATCCCAAGTTTCAGGTGGGCGACTCCGTGGTGGGCATGGGTGGGTGGCAGCTCTATTCGGTCGTGGAGGGCGGCGCAGGTGCGCTCAAAAAGGTCGATGCCTCCAAGATTCCTCTCTCCGCTTATTTGGGGCCCGTGGGCATGCCAGGTGTGACAGCTTGGTATGGTTTGAACGAGATCATCGCACCCCGTGAGGGCGAGACGGTGGTGGTCAGCGCTGCCAGCGGCGCCGTCGGAAGTGTGGTGGGGCAATTGGCCAAGGCGCGCGGATGCCGTGTGGTGGGCATTGCGGGTGGCGCCCAAAAGTGCGATTTCGTCACCCAAGCCCTGGGCTTTGACGCCTGCATCGACCACCGAGCCCACGGTGACCGCAAGTCCATGTCTTCAGCGCTCAAAGCAGCCTGCCCTCAAGGCATCGATGGGTACTTCGAGAACGTGGGCGGGTATATCCTGGATGCAGTGATGCTGCGCATGAATGCGTTTGGCCGCATTGCCATGTGCGGCATGATCGCAGGCTACAACGGCGAGCCCGTGCCGATGGCTCATCCCTCGCTGATTTTGGTCTCTCGGCTAAAGGTGCAAGGCTTCATCGTCAGCGAACACATGGAGCTCTGGCCCCCCGCGCTCAAGGAGCTGGGTTCGATGGTGGCGGCGGGCCGCTTGCATTACCGCGAATCAGTGTCGGAAGGCTTGTCCTCTGCGCCCGAAGCCTTTTTCGGGCTTCTCAAAGGACGAAATTTCGGCAAGCAATTGGTCAAGTTGATTTAACGGGCTCTGGGTGTCGTCTGGCATGCTCGACTTGAACTGGCAGTGGTCCACCTTCAACCAGCTGGGTGTCGATCGACTCTACGAAGCGCTTGCCCTGCGTTGTCGGGTCTTCATCTTGGAGCAAGGGCCTTATCAGGATCCTGATGGCCTCGATCGCCACAGCCTGCATCTGTTGGGGTTTGACGGTGCGGGACAACTTCGAGCCTATTTGCGCGTGGTCGAGCCCGGCTTCAAGTTCGATGAACCCTCCATCGGCAGGGTCATCACGGCCCCTGAAGTCCGAGGTCAAGGGGTGGGCCGACGCTTGATGGCTGAAGGCGTTCGACACTGCCAATCGATTTGGCCTGTACAAGGCATTCGCATCAGTGCGCAATCCCATCTAGAGGCCTTCTACCAGAGCTTCGGATTCCAGGCGGTGGGGCCGACCTACCTGGAGGATGACATTCCGCATCTGGAGATGGTGCTTGCACCTCGATGACATCTCTGGATTCACCCCGCTCATACAGGAGCTCCGACCATGCCTCACCATTTTCTTCAAGGCGGAACCGCCGTTATCACGGGCGCAGGCTCCGGCTTTGGCTTGGAGTTGGCGCGCCTCGCGGCTCAACATCGCATGCGACTTGTGCTGGTGGATATCCAGGAAGATGCGTTGGCGCGGGCGGCCGACGAACTCCAGAGCCAAGGGGTTGAGGTCTTCGCCCAAAGAGTCAACGTGGCCCACGCGCGGGATATGGAGGCTTTGGGGCAAAGCACGCTGCAGCGATTCGGGGCGCCCGCTCTGGTCTTTAACAACGCAGGGGTGGGTGCAGGAGGCTTGATTTGGGAATCGACCCCCCAAGATTGGGAGTGGGTGTTGGGTGTCAATCTGATGGGGGTGGTTCACGGGGTTCGCGTCTTCACGCCCATGATGCTAGAGGCGGCTCGCCGAGATCCTCACTATCGAGGTCATGTGGTCAACACGGCCAGCATGGCCGGCTTGTTGAATGCGCCCAATATGGGCGTGTACAACGTCTCCAAGCATGCTGTCGTTTCCTTGAGTGAAACGCTGTACCAAGACCTGAGCCTCGTGACTGAGCAGGTTCACGCACACGTCCTGTGCCCTTACTTCGTGCCCACGGGCATCAGTCAAAGTCATCGCAATCGACCCGCCAACTTGTCGCAGGTCGGTCGCAAGCCCACGGTCAGCCAACGTGTGGGCCAAGCCATGAGCGACAAGGCCGTGGGCAGCGGCAAGATCACGGCTGCCCAGGTTGCACAACGCGTGATGGAGGCGGTGCAGGCGCGTCAGTTCTACATCTACAGCCACCCCAAGTCACTGAGCGGCGTGCAGACCCGGATGGAAGACCTCATGACAGGTCGCAATCCGACGGACCCCTTTCAAGACCGACCTGATTTGGGGCAGCAGTTGCGAGCGGCCTTGGCGATGGACCCACCCTGAGGTGCAGCCTTACCAACTCGATTCACGCTCCGGGGTGGCTCCGATCTTGTGGATGGACAAGTCTGCGCCCTCGTACTCTTCTTCTGCACTCAGCCGAAGTCCCATGGTGAGTTTCAGAATTCCATAGACGAGGCCACCCGAAACCAATGCCCAGGCCACTCCCATCAAGGTGCCGATCAATTGGGCCCACACGGACACGCCCCCCACACCGGCGAGGGCTGTGTGGCCGAAGATGCCGCAAGCAACGCCGCCCCATGCCCCGCACAAGCCGTGCAAAGGCCACACCCCCAAGACGTCGTCCACCTTCCATCGGTTTTGAGTCCATGTGAACAGGCGCACAAAAATGGCGCCTGCCACGCCACCCACCACCAGGGCGCCCGCAGGGTGCATCACATCTGAGCCGGCGCACACCGCCACCAATCCCGCCAGTGGCCCGTTGTAGGCAAAGCCCGGGTCGTTGCGTCCCATAAGCGCCGCCACCAGCGTCCCGCCCACCATCGCCATCAAGGAATTGACGGCCACCAGACCCGAAATTTTGTCCACGGTCTGAGCACTCATCACATTGAAGCCGAACCATCCCACGGCCAGCACCCAAGCGCCCAGGGCAAGAAACGGAATGCTCGAAGGAGGGTGTGCACTCATGGCTCCGTCCTTGCGGTAGCGATTGGCACGAGCGCCCAGCAGGAGCACCGCGACCAGCCCGATCCATCCGCCGACTGCATGGACGACGACGCTGCCGGCAAAGTCGTGAAACTCAAATCCTGTGGTCGTCTTGATCCAGGCCTGCACCCCAAACGCCCCATTCCAGGCCACGCCTTCAAAGAGCGGATAGAAGATGCCCACCAGTGCGGCTGTTGCGATCAATTGCGGACCGAAGCGCGCCCGCTCGGCGATTCCACCCGACACAATGGCAGGAATGGCGGCTGCGAAGGTCAGCAAAAAGAAGAACTTCACCAACTCGTAGCCATTCTTGTCGGTCAGCGCCTCTGCGCCCGTCATGAAGGACACACCGTAGGCCAGTGAATAGCCGACAAAAAAGTAGGCCACCGTCGACACCGCAAAATCCACCAAGATCTTGACAAGCGCGTTGACCTGGTTTTTTTTACGAACAGTTCCCAATTCCAAGAAGGCAAAGCCTGAATGCATGGCCAAAACCATGATGGCACCCAGCAAAATGAACAGGGTGTCGGTTCCGTGTTTCAGCGAATTCATTCCCATATCCACTGCTCATTGTTGAAGGCTCAGGCGCGGCGTTTTGGTGCGTCCATCACGCTGCGTCCGCTCAGATGCACCATGACAAGCAAAGCGCGTGCCTTTATTGGTGCGTCATGGAGGACTCAAATTGCTCCAATTTGGTGCTTTTCTGGGCGGCATCTCATGGGTTCGCACGTTTATGGTGCGATCTGCGTCCCTCCGTCCCCGATACACTCCCCGCTTTGCCGCCTCAGCCTTCAGCCGACGGCGTTCTGATCCCCTTGTCTTTTGACAATCTTGCAAAACTCTTCGCGACCCGTCGTACATCAAATCGCCTCTGAGCTCCAAGTGCGCCCCGCACAAGTTCAGGCTGCTGTCGACCTCCTGGACCAAGGGGCCACCGTCCCGTTCATCGCACGCTATCGCAAAGAAGCCACTCAAGGGTTGGATGACGCCGCGTTGCGAGACTTGGAAGTCCGTCTGGCCTACTTGCGAGAGTTGCAGGCACGTCGAGAGGTCATACTCAAGAGCGTGGAAGAGCAGGGCAGACTCACGCAAGAGCTGCGTCTCGCCTTTGAGTCCGCGCCCACCAAACAGGATCTGGAAGATCTTTACCTTCCCTTCAAGCCCAAGCGAAGAACCAAGGCCATGATCGCCCGAGAGGCGGGTCTGGA
>CAZCJB010000150.1:0-5652 GCA_964498795.1 uncultured Rubrivivax sp.
TCACGCCCAAGACCGTACCGGGAATGGCGAAGGCCAAAAGCGCCGAAAACTCAAAGGCACGCTGGCCTGCAAACTGTGTGCGCGCCAGGAGCCAGCTGATAGCGATCCCTAAGGCCGCACACAGGGGGGCCGATAGCGCCGCAAGCTTGAGCGTGGTGAACAATGAGTTCCATGCCGACCCGGCCCACACCCAGCCATGCACACCCCATTGCAAATCAAAGGCTGTCTTGAAGTGTGCCAAGGTGAGCGTGTAGTCGCGTCCCCAGGTTTGCACAAAGCCCCCAGTGAAGGCAAACACATAAACCACTGCCGTGAAAAGCAGCCAAGGCACCCCTGTGGCCAGGCACATCTGTCTCAAACGCCGTGGCAGGGTGAGCGCCATGCCGCCGTCACCTTTGCCAGACACGGTGGTGTAGCTGGCACGGCCCAACAAGCGTTGCTGCAAGAAAAACACCCCCAGCGCAAAGGCTGTCAAGATCAGCGCCAGCGACGCGGCTCGGCCCTGGTCGTACTGTGCACCCACGATCGCAAAGAAGATTTCCGTCGACAAGACTGCAAACTGCCCTCCCACAATCACCGGGTTGCCGAAGTCCGCAATGCTTTCGATGAAGCCCACCAAGAAGGCGTTGGCCAAACCGGGTTTGAGCAAAGGCAGCGTCACCGAAAAGAACGTCTGGGTCCGTGAGGCGCGCAAGGTCTGCGCCGCCTCTTCCAAGCTCGGGGCGATGCCTTGCACCACCCCACGCAAGATCATGAAAGCAATGGGCGTGAAGGCGAACATCTGTGCCAGCCACGTACCAAAGAGCCCATAAAACCAACGCGTGGGGGGCAGTCCGAAAGCCCATTCGAGCCCCTGATTGACCAGGCCGGCTCGCCCGAATAACAAAATCAATCCCAAGCCCACCACAAACGGTGGCGTAATGATGGGCAGCAGCGCCAACAAACGCAACGCAGCGCTGAATCGAAACCGCCCACGCTCCGAGAGTAGTGCGAGCACCAAGCCCATCAAGGTGGTCCCTGCGGCAGTGAGCAAGGCCAAAAACAAAGTGTTCCAAGCCACACCACACCGCAGTCCCCCCGCAACACACGACAAACTCCACACCCGCTCGTGCCCGACGCGCTCGAGCAATGCAGCGAGTGACCAAGCTCCTGTCTCATCGACAAAGGCACCGAACAGACTCTTGCCCACGGGCAATGCCACGAACAGCAGTAGCAGCGCGGCGCACAGAACCACCGCGCAGGCCACAAAGGCGTTGCCTCGGCAAGCGCCCAGTCGAGCCAACCCCACCCCCAACAACATCAGTAAAGCCACAAGGGACACCACTGCGCCCATGCCCATGCCAATTTGTCCCGGCGGCGCGGGGCCCCACCATTGACTCAGGAATTCAAACGACCATCCCTGTAGCCCCAGGGCAAATCCCCCCCCGAGGAGCGCCGTGAGACCCAAGCTCGCCGCGGCAACCCAGACCAGGCCTTGAGAACGGCTCGGTCGCATCGCCCCAACCGCGGCCGCGCACACCAGCAAAGACAGCGCCCCCACGCCCAACCAAATTCGACCATGAACCGTCGACTGCAGGGCGCCGTTGGCCGTGAGAGGTCCCCCCCACAAACCGGCGAATGTGGCCGCGATGGAAAGATCTTGAGGGAAGTACCAAGGCAAGGCGACATAAGCCGCCAGCCCCACCAGGCTCCAGATCAGCGCGGGAGAGAGTTGACGTCCTTTTCCCACTTGCTGATCAATCGCTTGCGTTCTGCCGAAGAGCCATATTTGGCGTAGTCGTAATCAATGAACTTGATCTTCTTGAAGTCCGGCACCCGGGGGTCCACCTTGGCGGCCTTGTTTGACGGAAGCTGGAATTGTTTGGAGGCGGCCCCCATCTCCTGCGCGGAAGCCGTCAGTGCCCACTCATAGAACTTCTTGGCGTTGTCCAAGTTGCGGGCACCCTTGATGAGGCTCATCGAGCCAATTTCCGCGCCCGTGCCTTCCGCCGGCGTGACCGTCTCCACCGGAAATCCTTGCATCTTTTCCCCCGGCCCGTCATGCACAAAACTGATGGACACCGAAGTTTCGCCACGGGCCACCGCCTTGATGGGGCCGGTTCCCGACCGCGTGTACTGACCGATATTGCGGTGCAGCTTCTTCATGTAATCAAAGGCCTTGTCCTCACCCATCAGCTGCACCAGCGTGGCAACCATGGTGTAGGCCGTGCCACTCGAAGCCGGATTGGCCACTTGAATCTCGCCTTTGTAATCCGGCTTGAGCAAGTCGGCCCAACTCTTGGGCACGGGCAATTTCTTCTTCGCGAGCAGCTCAGGGTTGTAGCCAAAGCCCAGTGGGCCAGAATAGATACCCACTGTGCGGAACTTGCTTTGCGCGGCTTGCTGCTGCGCCCAACCGTGCAGTTGAGGCAAAGAGGCGGACTTGTACTCGAGCGTGATGTCGAGCTCCGCCGCCTGCAGATGAGGGTCTCCAGTGCCACCAAACCACAGGTCCGTCTTGGGGTTGGCCTTCTCCGCGATCAACTGCGCCAAAGCTTCGCCCGACCCCTTGAGTGACATGTTGACCTTGAGTCCTGTGGTGCGAGAAAAGACCGTCTGGATCATTTGGCACCATTCGGCCTGCACCGAGCAGATCACGTTCAAAGACCCTGAGTCTTGAGCCCAGGAAGCCGCAGGCAGTCCAAGGGCCACCGCCAGCGCGGCACTCGCCCCTGCGGAACTTATCGAAACCTTGCGTGATGGGATGCTCATGGGGATTCATCCTCCCAACGTGGACAAAACGGTATTGTCCCCTGTCGAGCCGCCGCAGGCCGCATTGACCCCACCAAGAAACTCAGGCATGATTCCACATGTAATAAAATTACATCTCTCTCGGAGCCCAGCAAACATGTCCTTCGATCTCGTGCTCTTTGGCGGCACCGGCGATCTTGCCTGGCGCAAGTTGATGCCCGCACTGTTCCAGGCCTGGCGGCACGGCAAATTGCCGCAAGGGGGACGCATTCTGGCGGTGGCTCGCGATGAGCGCACCGATGCCCAATACCGGGAATTCATCCGAGACAAGTTCAATGCCGTTGAAGAAGCCAAGCAGCCGTCTGGCGAAGAATTCGACCGCTTCGCTGAGCATCTGCACTACCGCGCCATGGACCTTTCCCGGCCCGAGCATTACGCCGGCCTGAAACAGTGGTTGGACGCTCGGGGTGCCGAGACCGTCGTGTTGTTCTTGGCCACCAGCCCGCACCTGTTCACGCAAATCTGTTCGCAGTTGGGACACGCCGGACTCAACGGTCCTCAAGTGCGCGTGGTCCTAGAAAAGCCCTTGGGACACGATTTACCCAGCGCTCAAGAAATCAATCAAGTCGTTCGGGCCTCGTTCACAGAGCGCCAAGCCCTGCGAATCGACCACTACCTGGGCAAGCCCGCCGTTCAAAACCTGTCCGCGTTGAGATTTGGCAATGCGCTGTTTGAGCCCTTGTGGCGCCGGGAAAGCATTGCCAACATTCAAATCACTTTGGCCGAATCGATTGGCGTGGGCTCGCGAGGAGACTTCTATGACCGCACCGGCGCCTTGCGCGACATGGTGCAAAACCATGCATTGCAGTTGCTCACGATGATTGCCATGGAGCCGCCCCCGACAGGCGACGCCGATGCCATTCGCGACGAGAAGCTCAAGGTCCTGAAGTCTTTGCGTCCCTTTACCGCACAGTCTGTCGCCCGTGATGTGGTTCGAGGCCAATACAAGGCCGGAAGCGTGAGCGGCCACCCCGTGCCCGGTTACACCGACGAAGGTAAGGTTCCGTCTGACAGTCGCACCGAAACCTTTGTAGCCTTGCGCACCGAAATCCAAAACTGGCGGTGGGCAGGCGTGCCGTTTTATTTGCGTACCGGCAAGCGGTTGCCCGCACGCGATGCGCAGATCGTGGTGAATTTTCGGCCAGTGCCGCACCCCATCTTCCCCGGGGCTGGGCGCGCCAACAAGCTCATCATCAAACTGCAACCCGAAGACGGATTGGAACTGCATCTCATGGCCGCCAAAGGCACGGGACACAGCGAGCAATTGGCGCCTGTGAGGTTGGACCTTGACTTTGACAAGGCGTTTCCGACCGATCGGGTCGGCGCCTACGAACGCTTGTTGCTCGACGCCATCGCGGGCCGGCTCAACTTGTTCGTGCGAAGCGATGAGCAAGAGCAAGCGTGGCGTTGGGTCATGCCCATCTTGCAGGCCTGGGAAGAAGACGAGGAAGGCCCAAGAACCTACGCCGCAGGCAGTTGGGGCCCACCCGCGTCCAGCGCCATGATTGCCCGCGATGGCTTTACGTGGGACGAAGAGCAATGATTGCCGAAGGCAGTTTGATCCTAGAGCGCATTCGAGCTGCCTTGCCGGCCCTGCCTCCGGCCGAGCAGCGAGTGGCCAAGCTGGTATTGAATGACGCACGCAGCTTCGCCTCTTTGCCCGTGGGCGAGTTGGCCCAGCGAGCCCACGTGAGTAAACCCACGGTGGTGCGCTTTTGTCGCAGTGTTGGCTACGATGGCCTGGCCGATTTCAAGCTCAAGTTGGCAGGCAGCGTCAACGAAGGAGTGCCTTTCGTGCACCGGGCCGTGGACGCCGACGACAAAGCCTCAGACCTCATCGTCAAAGTGGTCGACAACGCCGTCAGTGCTTTGCTCAAGTATCGCAACGCAGCCACCGGTCACGCCGTGGAGCGGGCGATTGACCGCCTGGCCCACGCGGGAAAATCAGGGCGGCGGATTGAGTTCTACGGCGTGGGCAATTCGGGCATCGTGGCCCAAGACGCACAACACAAGTTCTTCCGCCTGGGGGTGTTTGCCAACGCGGTCAGCGACGGTCATGTCCAGGTCATGAGCGCTACCATGCTGCGAGAAGACGATTGCGCGGTGATCATCAGCAATTCGGGGCGCAGCAAAGACTTGATCGACGTCGCGCAAATTGCACACCGCAAAGGCGCCACCGTGATTGTCATCACGGCCAGCGGCTCTCCTCTGGCGCAGCTGGCCCTTCAGCCTGGACACGTGTTACTGGCTGCGGACCATCCCGAAGACTATGACCGTTACAGTCCCATGGTGAGCCGCCTGCTGCATTTGATGATCATCGACATTTTGACCACTGGCGTTGCCCTGCGTTTGGACAATCAAGCCTTGCGGCCATTGTTGCAAGACATCAAGAAGACCCTTCGCGCCCGACGCTACGCTGAGGGCTAATCGGCTGAGGCGCTACAAGCCCAACAACCCATCCACTCCATACAGCGCTGCGAGCTGGCGCAGCTTGGGAGGCGCCTGGTGCACTTGCAACGTCGCGCCACAGGCCAAGGCACGACGCTGAAGATCCAGCAATACAGACAACGCCGAGGTGTCGAATTCGCTCAGCGCGCCGGCGTCAACGCTCCAAGGCCCTGGCGCCGCTGAAGAAGCCAGACCTGCCAGGCCGTCCAACACAGGTCGGGCCTGTGCCATGGTGAGCACGGGCGGCAAGGGCAGTTTCACCGGCATGGTCATCGATGGGGATGGTTCAGCGCTGATCAGCTCTTGCTCGATCCCGCAGCCGACTTCCGATTGAGTTCGGCCAAGGTCGATGCCAAAGCGTCCACACCGCCGTTGGCCAGGATGGGCGCGAATTGTGACTTGAAACTGGTGTCG
>CAZCJB010000151.1:0-5645 GCA_964498795.1 uncultured Rubrivivax sp.
GCGTTGAGGAGGTTGCGGTTTTCCCAGCACAGCTGAGCGGGGATCTTGTGGACATGGCCACTGGCGTCCCCGAACGCGGTGCCGTTGCTCACATCAGGCCCAATGGGCGGCCAAGCCACCGCCCCAAACCACGCCGGCTTGGCCGCGTAGTAGTACGACGCCCGCAAGGCTTGCGTGCTCGGCGTGCTCACTCCCGCAGGCAACTCCGCCGCATTGAACCGCGTGGCCTTGTTGTAGGTGTCATAGTTGCCCCACCGCAGCAGCGTGGAGCTCACCTTGGCATCCGGGTAGCTCATGCCCCCCGGCACCGCGTAGCCCGTGGAGTCGGTCAACCCGCAGTTGCCAATGTTGGGGTAGCCCAGGCGGTAAACCGCCGTTCCACCCGCGCACCCGTCGCTGTTTTGCTCGTACTTCAGCGGGCTCCACGTGCTCGCCCCCAGCACGTTGCCCACCAGGCTGTAGGCATAGCTCAGCCGGTTCAGCCGCACCGGCTCATCCGCATTGCCCGAATTGCGGTTGTAGCCCGTGAAGTGGTTGCGAAACACCGTGGCGTGGCTGGAGCTGCCGTAGTACCCATCAGCCCCAAACATCTCCCCGCTGTTGCCCTCCCACAGGTTCATCATGTCGTGCGGACCGTGGTTGTCGTCAAAAGTCCAGCTCACCGGCGCGTTGCTCGCCGTGGCCGCCGAGCCGTACGAGAAGTTGTAGCCCACGTAAAACCCGCTGGCCGCGTTTTGCAGCTCAATGGCCGGGAACGTCTTGTTGAAGATGTTGTTCTCGATCTTCCAGCTCGAGTTGGAGCCATAGGCCGCGTTGCCATAGACCTGCAGCCCCGCGTTGTTGGCCCCGTAGGTCTGCGCATCGTGCACAAACGAGTCCCGGAACTCCCCATTGACCGTGCCCAGGATCGTGAAGTGGTAGCCCGCCGGGTTGGCAGACTCCACCCCCTTGATCCAGCAGCTGTCGCAGTACTGAATCATGAAGTTGGTGCAGCCGCTGGTGCCCGAGTGGTCAATCTTGAGATCCTCCACACCGCTGCTCTTGGTGTTGGTGAAGGTGTACTTCACCCGCGGTGTGCCCGCATTGAAGTTCCACACCAGTGGGTTGCGCAGCGTCAGCGTGTTGCCGCTGATGGCCGTGATCACGTTAACTTGGCGCATGTGGCGGCTGCCCCCCGACGTGCTGATGGCCAGCCCCGCCTCGTTGTCGCGGTCCACCTCGATCATCGTGCCCACCGCCATCCCCGCCGTGGAGGCCACCGTGATCTGGCGGCTGTCCTTGGCACCCCCACCCGTGATCGCCACATTGCTCGCGTAGTTCGCCCCATTGCCCAAACTCACCGCATTGCACGCCTTGATCACCGTCTGGTCCGCCCCAGATCCCCTCAGCGTCACATGGCTACCCACCAATTGAATACCGCTGACATTGAAGGTGCCCGCGCTCAGCTGAACCACGCCGCCCCCCGAAGACGCGCAGGCATTGATGGCCGAGTTGATCGATGAAGCGCTCGAACCGGGTGCGAACGTCGCACACACATTCGATCGCGCAGGAATCCCTCCAGGCACTCCCGTGCCTGTCCAGTCCGTGCGCAGTGAGGCAGGAATAGGGTCGGAAGCGGGATCAGGCGCCGGTGCCGGTGCCGGTGCCGGTGCCGGTGCCGGTGCCGGTGCCGGTGCCGGTGCGGGTGCGGGTGCGGGTGCGGGTGCGGGTGCGGGCGCGGGCGCGACACCGGTGTAGCTCAGATAGGCCGAGGCTGGTGAATTGGCATAACGTGTCCCTGCGCTCCAATTCGCAGGCAATTGGATCAAGCTACTTTGCGATGAGGTGAAGGCGCCTCCACCGCCCGAGGCCACGTCGCGAAATTTGACCGTGCCGGTGCCCGGCGCGTTGAGCAGAGCGATCCAATACGACACGCCCGAAACCACGGACGTGGCAGCGATCGTGACCGCATTCCAAGCGCCTGCCTTGGGCTTGGTGAGCACCCCGGTGGCGAGTAACTTGCTTGGCACCCCATTGACGTCGGTGTACAAACCCACCGTGACCGAGGTCGCTGAGTTATTTCCATCCAAATACAGGTTCAAGGTGTCTACGGTGCCAGACGCACGGGCCGTGTACACAAAGGCCTCGGCCATGCCCGCGGGGTTGCTGTCCACCGAACTCTGAATGGTGGACTCACCCACCAAGACACCCGCCACTGGGCCAGGCAATGCCGTCTGAGTCTGGCAACTTTTCGCAGCCCCCACTGCGGGATCGCCGAACGTGGCCACACTGCAAGGCACCGATCCCTGCACATACTTTTGCGACCACTGGTCGCCGAACCCAAACCTCACCAAGGTGCTGCTGGACAGTGACATGGTCTGCCCCTCATCGGCCAGCCACGACCATGCCGTTGTTGCGGTCGTGGTCGTCCCGCGCCAACGCAGAGCGGTGACCGTCGGCGCTGAGGCCGCGGTGGCATCTGTGGATGAATTCGACGTGACGTCACCGCCTCCACAGGCCACCAAAGCCGCCGAAGCAACCGTGGTAAGTCCCACCCCTGACATCACGCGCCAACGACGACCTGGCACGCCCCTCGACGATCTCTTCATATGTTTTCCTCGTTGCTTGAAACTCGAACGAGGCGCTGCACTGCTTGGTGCCTCACGCCCCTCACCTCATGACCGAAATCATTCTGTGAGTGGGCTCAACCCAGCGCGTAACAACCTGTGTCGCCACCCCCCCTAACAACACAGTCTGTTTCAGTTGGAACACTCCGGCGAAGATCCGGCCTCACGAGAAGTACAGGGGCAGGCGCATGGCAGAGGTGGCGGTGGTGGGTTTGGGGTATGTGGGACTGCCCCTGGTCGTTGAATTTGGCAAGCTGGGGCCCACCATCGGGTTCGATATTCTGAAAGGCAAGGTAGCGCGGTGCCAAGCGGGGCAGGACCCTGCCAAAGAGATTTCCGACGACGACATGGCGCAAGCGATCCATGCGCATTACACCGATGACCCAGCCCATCTGGCTCAAGCCGATCACATCCTGATTGCCGTACCGACCCCGGTGGACGCAGCACGTATCCCTGACTTCGGACCTCTGTTGAGCGCCTGCCAAAGCATCGGCCCTCATTTGAAGGATGGCACGGTCGTGATCTTTGAAAGCACCGTCTACCCGGGTGCGACTGAAGAGGTCTGCATCCCCGCCTTGGAGCGAGCCTCCGGCAAGATCTGGAAAAAAGATTTTTTTGTCGGCTACAGCCCCGAGCGCATCAATCCAGGAGATCGCGAGCACAGCTTGCGCAAGGTGATCAAGGTCGTCTCAGGCGATACCCCGCAGACACTCGACCGGGTCGCCGCCTTGTACGAAAAGATTGTCGAGCCCGGTGTGCATCGATGCACCAGCATCAAGGCCGCCGAAGCGTGCAAGGTGATCGAAAACACCCAGCGCGACCTCAACATCGCCTTGATGAATGAATTGGCCATCATCTTCGACAAGATAGGTTTGGACACCCAAGAAGTGCTTCAGGCGGCTGGCACCAAGTGGAACTTCTTGAACTTTCAACCGGGTCTGGTAGGAGGCCATTGCATTGGCGTGGACCCCTACTACCTGACACACAAAGCCGAAACCTTGGGATACCACCCCCAAGTCATCACCGCAGGTCGGCGCATCAACGATGGCATGGGCAAGTACATCGCCGAACAAACGGTCAAGCAACTCATCGCGAGCGGCAGCTACATCAAAGGAGCCCGCGTGAATGTGCTGGGTTTGACCTTTAAAGAGGACTGTGCCGACCTGCGAAACAGCAAGGTCGTGGACATCGTGCAAGAGCTCCGCAGCTATGGCGTCGAGGTCTACGTTCACGACCCCGAAGCCGACGCCGAAGAAGCGCAGCGTGAATACGGCGTGCATCTGCAGCGCTGGGAGGCCTTGCCCCGTGCCGATGCCCTGGTGGCCGCCGTGGCCCACCGGAGGTTTCGCGAGCTTTCATTAGATGACATCGGTCGAAAAACTGTGCGCGGCGGATGCTTCATCGACGTCAAGGGTCGATTCGATGCGCAGGCCTTGGGTCAAGCTGGTTTGCGAGTCTGGCGGCTTTGAGGGTCCGCGTCGTCAAGGACCTGAAGACAGCCTCATGAACTGATCTGCAGCGGCATTCAAAGTCCTCCACCACTCCCCGGCACCTCCCAAATCGCCCGGGCTAATTTGGTCGCCGACACCACCAACCCCGCCGCCAGGGTCCCTAGGATCCACACCACCCCTTGCATGTCGGGGCCGTGCCCTAAATACGCCATCGACGCATCCGCATATGCCAAGCCCTGCACCAGCATGGCCAGCGCCAACAAGGCCAACGCAGCAAACCTCAAAGCACCTGGCTTCGACAAGCGTGACCTGAAGAGGGCCAGCCCAGCCGCCATGGACGCATCGAACACCGCCATTGCCTGCAGCGCGGGCACCGCACGCCGCGGTGTGGCGGCCTCAAACGTGTCCGCCAACACTTGGGGCACCACGTACACCGAGGTCAGCGCTGCCGTGGCCACCAGCACCAGCATCGCCAAGGTGACACCGTCCATCGGCTTGCGCTGCAACGTCACGGCGCCCCCATTAAAAACACCAGAGGGATTTCCAGGCGCTTGGCCCAGGCGTTTTCGTTGTGCCCCGTACCCTCGAACACTCGGCTCATGCTGTTGCGATCGGTGTAGCCGCGTTCACGCACAATTTGGTCCACAAAGATCTGATACGTCCCATACAGCGCGTCGAGCTCTGTGGTCCCATGGTCCATGTACAAACGGTGAGTCGTGGGGTCGGCCAAATGACGCATGAGGTAGTTGTACGCCGCCAGAGGCAGTCGCGCGTTGTGCACCCCCAAGCCCACCCAATGCGTGGAGATTCCGGCAGCGCCTCCAAACACCTGTGGGTATTCATTCATGGCATAGATGCTGATCAACGCCCCCATGCTGGAGCCCATGATGTACGTCCCTTCCGGACCTGAGCGGGTGGAGTAACGCGCGTCGATCGCAGGCTTCAGTTCAGTCACCAAATACCGCAGGTAGTCGTCGGCACGGGGTCTCCCCTGCAACGCCTGCTGCACATAGGCGGTCCTCACCCCTTCAGGCATGAAGTCCAAAAACTTCTGCGGGAAGTACTCGCTGTGCCGCGCCGATCCGTTGTTCCACACCCCCACCACCAGGGTGTCGGGGATCTTTTTGCTGCGCACCAAACGATCGACGGTGAGATGAACATCCCACGCCTGCTTGTTCCAAGTCTTGCTCGCGTCAAAGAGCATTTGACCGTCGTGCATGTAGAGCACGTGGTAACGCTTGCCTGGGTCGTAATCGCTGGGCAGCCACACGTCCACCATGCGCCGATCCACGAACTTGGACGCAATGTCAGGCATCCGCTCCACGCGCCCGACGCTCACCTCCGCAAGGGGCGGGGGCGCGACATGCGTTTGGGCCCCGGCTTGAGACATCATGATGGCAGTCATCCAGATCAAGTACCGGTATTTCATGCGCCCTGCACGTCGTAGATCAACACAGGGCGATATCGTAATGAAATTGACGCGTCTCCAAAGAAAAAGCCGCTCACAGCGGTCGCTGCAGCGGCTTTTCAAACATTTGGCGGAGTGGACGGGGCTCGAACCCGCGACCCCCGGCGTGACAGGCCGGTA
>CAZCJB010000152.1:0-3568 GCA_964498795.1 uncultured Rubrivivax sp.
GAGCAGCTTCACGCGATGATCGCCTTTGAATTGCATGATGCGCACTACTCAGGACAACTCGAGATCCACCACCAAGGGCAAATGGTCCGACATGCGGGCCCAAGAGGCCCCACGAGGCACTTGCACCGCATGGCATTGCCATCCTCTCAAGTACACGCGGTCCAGAGCGAACACCGGTGCCAGCGCGGGAAACGTGACGGTCGGCATCGACTTCGAAGTCTCCGGGGGTCGAGCCCGATGCAATCCGATGTCACGCATCGGCTCGTCCAGGCGTTCGCCCCAATCATTGAAGTCACCTGCCACCATCACAGGCGCATCCGAAGGAACCTTAGCATCCAAAAAGGCCGCCAGGCGCTGCACCTGACGCATCCGACTCGCGTGCACCAAACCGAAATGCGCCACCACCACATGTACTTGGCGATCTCGCCACACCACAGGCACATGCAATAAGCCACGTTGCTCAAATCGATGGTCGCTGACGTCGTGATGCGCCACCGCGCCCAATGGCCAGCGGGACAGCACCGCATTGCCGTGCTCACCGTGACGCGTGATCGCGTTGGTTCGGTAAGCCACACCATAGCCCCTCGGCGCCAGATATTCAGCCTGCCCTTCCTCAGGCCATGAGTGTCCTGAGGCTGCAAAATGGCGGGACTGACGGTGGTGAAATAAACGCACCTCTTGCAAACACACCAGGTCCGCCCTCAAAGAATCAATGCCATCTTTCAGGTTGTGAATTTCCAGACGCTTGCGTGGTCCGATGCCGCGTACACCTTTGTGAATGTTGTAAGTCGCCACACGCAGCCGGCAGGGGGGCAGTGTCTGGCGGGCGGCGAGTGCCGAAATCTGAGGTGGATGAAGAGGCATGTTCTCAGCCTACTCGAATCTTGACGCCTGCGCCTGGAGAAAAACCACAACGGTGCGGAAGTCAATTTTCGAGATCGCTCAGCCTCACCTGCGGGGCAATTGAAGAATCGCCTCGGCGTTGCTGGGGGAAAAACAGCGATCTGCCGCTTCGCGCCAAGGCAGCCAGACATAACGCACGTGTTCTCGCGGGCTCAAACGAACGGGCGTCTGGGGGGGCACCTGCAAACCGAACACATGTTCGGTGTTGTGGGTGACGCCCGGGGCATAACGGTGGCGCCACACCGGGTAGATTTCATACACATTCTGCAGACCCCAATCCTGCAACGCGTCATGCGGTACGGTACCCGTGCCCACGTGAATCCCGGTTTCCTCGGCCACCTCTCGGGCTGCGGTTTCCTCGAGGGGCTCATCCACGCGATCTTTAGACCCCGTCACGCTTTGCCAGTAGCCCGGCTTGTCGGCACGTTCGATCAAGAGCACGTCCAGCGACGCCGTGTGCACCACAACCAGAACGGACTGCGGGATCTTGTAGGCCATGACCGCGTGAAGGCCTTTACACGGCCGCCTTCGGATTGCGCAGGCGAATGTGAAGCTCGCGCAGTTGCCCTTCATCGACCCAGCTCGGAGCCCCGGTGAGCAGGCACTGTGCACGCTGAGTCTTGGGGAAGGCAATCACGTCGCGGATGGAATCTGCCCCGGCCATCAGCGTGGCGATGCGGTCCAAACCAAACGCCAAGCCGCCGTGAGGAGGCGCCCCGTACTGCAGAGCGTCGAGCAAGAAGCCGAATTTCACTTGGGCTTCTTCGGGCGAAATCTTCAACGCAGAAAACACCTTGCTCTGGACCTCTGCACGATGGATACGCACGGAGCCGCCGCCGATTTCCCAGCCGTTGAGCACCATGTCATAGGCTTTCGCCACACAGGCACCTGGATCGGTGTCCATGAGATTCTCATGGCCATCCTTGGGCGCCGTGAATGGATGGTGCACTGCCACCCAACGGTTGGACTCTTCGTCGTGCTCGAACATCGGAAAGTCGACCACCCACAACGGTGCCCAACGGTCCTCGAACAAGCCCTTGGTCTTGCCGAATTCGCTGTGCCCGATCTTCACGCGCAAGGCACCGATGGCGTCATTCACGATCTTGGCTTTGTCGGCGCCGAAAAACAGCAGATCACCGTTACGCGCTCCCGTCTTGGCAATGATCTGCTCGATGGCACTGTCATGCAAGTTCTTGACCACCGGGCTTTGCAGACCTTCACGGCCTTTGGCGGCATCGTTGACCTTGATCCACGCCAATCCCTTGGCTCCATAGATCTTCACGAACTCGGTGTAGGCATCGATCTCACCGCGTGACATTTCACCCCCACCGGGGACACGCAATGCCACCACCCGGCCTCCTGGGCTGTTGGCGGGGCCCGAGAAGACTTTGAAGTCGACATCTTTCATCACCTGAGTGAGCTCGGTGAATTCGAGCTTCACACGCAAGTCGGGCTTGTCAGAGCCAAATCGCTGCATCGCCTCGGCGTAGGGCATGACCGGGTACACGGGCAACTCCACCCCCATGGTGCGGCGGAATACCTGTCGTACCATCGCTTCGGTGATGGCACGGATCTCTTCTTCGTTCAGGAACGAGGTCTCGATATCGATCTGGGTGAACTCGGGCTGGCGGTCCGCCCGCAAGTCTTCGTCGCGGAAGCATTTGGTGATTTGGTAGTAACGGTCAAAGCCTGCCACCATCAGCAATTGCTTGAACAACTGAGGACTCTGAGGGAGCGCGAAAAACATGCCGTCGTGGACACGACTGGGCACCAGATAGTCGCGAGCGCCCTCGGGCGTGCTCTTGGTGAGCATGGGGGTTTCAATATCGATGAACCCTTGCTCGTCAAGGAATTTACGCACCTCAATGGCTACCTTGTAGCGCAGCATCAGGTTCTTTTGCATCGCAGGCCGGCGCAAATCCAAGACCCGATGGGTCAGACGCACCGTCTCCGAGAGGTTCTCGTCGTCCAGCTGGAACGGTGGCGTCACGCTGGGGTTGAGCACTTCCAACTCATGCGCCAAGACCTCCACTTTGCCGCTGGTCAGGTTGGCGTTCTCGGTCCCTGCAGGCCGCGAGCGCACTTTGCCCACGATCTTCAGGCAAAACTCATTGCGCACGCCCTCGGCCACCTTGAACATCTCGGGCCGATCGGGATCGCACACGATTTGCACCAAACCTTCGCGATCGCGCAGGTCGACAAAGATCACGCCGCCGTGATCACGCCGGCGATGGGCCCAGCCCATCAGGGTCACGGTCTGGCCCATGAGCGTTTCGCTCACCAAACCACAATAGGTTGTTCTCATGGAAATACTCCGATCAATCTCTTTGAATTCGGTCTGCGAATTCCTCAGGATTTCGCATCGTCGTCCGGCGGTGCCGGTGAAACTTGAAGCAGGCGCGTGCGGGGCTGGGTGGAACCCTCAGGACTGAGCGCAATGCCTGTCGCGCTCAGCCCCGTCGGTTGGGGTCGGCCTCCCCCGGTCTTTCCGGAGGGGACGATGCACTGGAAGGCACAGGCGACACCACGCCCATAGAAATGATGTACTTCAAGGCCTGATCGACACTCATGCCCAAAGGTCGTACACGCTCACGGGGCACCATCAAGAAGAATCCTGAAGTCGGATTGGGTGTGGTGGGCACGTACACGCCCACATGATCGCCAG
>CAZCJB010000152.1:3578-5583 GCA_964498795.1 uncultured Rubrivivax sp.
CCTCACCGCTGGGCTTGCCCGTGACGAAAGCGATCGTCCAACTGTCGCCATGGGGGTATTGCACCAACACAGCCTCGCGAAAGGCATTGCCGTTCGTGGAGAACAAGGTGTCCGACACCTGTTTGACCGAGCTGTAAATGGATTTGACGATGGGAATGCGATTGAGCAATGCATCCCACCGATCCAGCAACCACCGACCAAAAATATTGGTCACCAAGACGCCGGTCAGCAATGTCCCTGCCAACAGGACCACAAAGCTCAAGCCAGGGATCTGACGCAAGGTGGCGGTGAGATCGTGGGCCGATGGAGGCAACACCGCCTCGGCTCCGGCCAGCAGCCACGCGAACAAGCCATCGGTCACCCCCAAAAGCCAGGACAACACCCACACCGTGATGGCCAGGGGTAACCACGCGAGAAAACCAGCGATCAGATATTTCTTCACAAGGTGTCCTTGGCTGCGCAGATGACCATGCGATCCATTGAGTGTCAGTCCTGCGCTTTGGCGGTGGCGGGTGCAGGAGACGGTGCGGGGGCAGGCGCGGAAGGAGCCGGAGCCGCCGGGGTGGCGGAGGCCGCATCCGTGGACTTATCGGTCGACGTCTCCGATTTGGATGAGTCGCCCGCCTCAGACGCTTTGGCTTTGTTGCCGCCGTCGCGGAAATCGGTCACATACCAGCCCGACCCTTTGAGTTGGAAACCGGCTGCAGTGACCTGCTTGGAAAAGGCCTCCGCGCCACATTCGGGGCAGACGGTCAACACAGGATCAGAAAACTTTTGCAGGACGTCGCGGGCGAGGCCGCAAGCGCCACAGCGATAGGCGTAGATCGGCATGTTGGAGTCCTTGCGGGAAAAAACCCCGCATTATAGTCGTTGAGCCGAATATCGTCCTGCTGCTCACGCAGGCTGTCTACACGCCGGCCACCCGGTGGTGCGAGCCGTGACGGTTCTTGATGAGCGCTTGGGGACCCAAAGACCCAATCAACATGCCCACCACGGCCATGACAAAACCGGCCAATTGCGCGGGGACGGTCTGACTGGCACCCGTGGACAAGAACAGCGCCCACGACAGCAACCCCAGCACGATGGAAAATATGGCGCCTTGGGTGGTGGCCCGTTTCCAATACAGCCCCGCTGCCAGCGGCACGAAGGCCCCCACCAAGGTGACCTGGTAGGCCCCCGAGACCATCTCATAAATCGGCGTGCCCTGCAGGACGATCGCATAGGTGCACACGCAGGCGCTGAAGATCAGAACCGCCACGCGCATGGTCCAAAGCTCCTGCCGATCACTTTGGCGGGGGAAAAATTGACGCCAAATGTTTTCCACAAATGTGACCGAAGGTGCCAGCAAGGTGGCCGAGGCCGTGCTTTTGAGGGCCGACAGCAAGGCCCCAAAGAAGATGACCTGCATCGCAAATGGCATGTGCTCCAGCACCAGCGTGGGCAACACCTTTTGCGGATCCTCTTTGATGAGCGTGGCCGCCTGCTCGGGCATGATGATCAGCGCACTGGTCACCAAGAACATGGGCACTGCGGCGAACAAGATGTAGCACACACCGCCAATGACCGGCCCGCGTGTTGCAGCCTTGAGATCCTTGGCCGACATCACACGCTGGAACACGTCTTGTTGCGGGATCGAGCCGAACATCATCGTGATGGCTGCCGCCACGAAAGTCACGATTTCGGCCATCGTGGGTTCCGGCCAAAATCGAAACAGATCCTTGCTCAGGGCCAAGTCGATGACCTTGTCCGCGCCTCCCGCCTGGCCCGCTGCGAACACCGCAATGATGGCCAGACCCACCACCAAGATGATCATCTGGATAAAGTCCGTCACCGCCACCGACCACATCCCGCCAAACAGCGTGTAAGCCAAGATCGATGCGGTGCCCAGCACCATGCCGGTCGGGATCGAAATCGCCCCTCCCGACAGCAGGTTGAACACCAAGCCCAGTGCCGTCACTTGGGCCGAGACCCACCCCAAATAGCTGAGGATGATGATGAGCGAGCA
>CAZCJB010000153.1:0-2708 GCA_964498795.1 uncultured Rubrivivax sp.
GTCCAAAGTTGATGAGACCCGTTTCGCCATATTGCAAGTTCAAGCCGATGGCCAACAGCGCATAGATGAGCACCATGGTGGCAACGGCGATGAGGTAGGACTCCATCAGCGCACCTTGTCCAAACGGCCGAACAAGCCTGCGGGACGCACCATCAACACCGCACACAACACCAGGAACGACACGGCAATTTTGTAGCTCGGACCCACCCACGCGATGGACAGCTCTTGCCCCACACCCATCAGCAATGCACCGGCCACGGCACCGCCCGGGCTGCCGATGCCTCCCAAGATCATGGCGGCAAAGGCGGGCAACAGCAGCTCCCACCCCAACTCAGGCATGACCACCGACTTCACTCCCAGCAAGACGCCACCCACGCCGCACAACAGGCCTGCCAAGGCCCACAAGCGCCACATCAGTGGCCGCGACCGGATGCCCGACATCCGAGCCAAGTCTGGGTTGTCGGCAATCGCTCGCAGCAGGCGGCCGCTGCGCCCCAGGTGCAACCAGGCGAACACGCCAGCCAAGGTCACCAGCGATACGGCGGCGATGGCCACATCGGTCGGCAACACACGCACACCGTCAAAGTTCCAGGCCCGCACCAGGGGCAGCGCGAAAGTGCGTTGGTCGTGGCCCACCACCAAGGTGATGAGGCTGCGTACCAAGAAGGCCAGGCCAATCGAGGCGAGCAAGCTGGCCACCATGGCCGATCGCGACAAGCGCTTGAAGATCCACTCGTAGGCCAGCAAAGACACCCCTGCGCAGGCCAAGCCGGCCGCCACCGTGGCGCCCGCCAGGTTGAGGGCGGTCATCTCCCAGCCCCAGGCCAGCAGCGCTGCCTGCACGCCCACCGCCACGTAGGCGCCCAGCGTCAGCAAGTCACCCGTGGCAGCTTGGGGGAATCGTGCAATCGCCATCACCAAGGTCAGCGCGAGGGCTGGCAGCGCGATCACTGCCCCCTCCATCACGCCGTTGATGACGGGATTGAGAAGATCGGCGAGCGTCAAGGACGGTTCAACCGCAACTCAATGAAGACCTGCTGATCCATCAAGGCTTGTAATCGGCCGGAATGGCCACCACGTCGCGCCGCACCAATTGACCTTTCTCGATGATGTACACACCGAAATCGGGTGACACGTCGCCGTATTGATCGAAATCGAGCTTGCTTGAAGCACCCTCGTAATTGATCTTTTGCTTCTTGGCCAACAGGGCCTTGCCTTCTGCAAAGGTGGACACGGCGGACCCACCGGGGTTGGAGACCTCGCGCAACTTGGCATTGATCTGGGCCACCGTGGCATTGGGACCCGCGGCTTCCATGGCCAGCGCCAAACAGATCATCATGTCGTAGGCCATGGGCGCGTACACATTGGTCAGGGCGGAGCGACCCATAGCCTTGGTGTAGATCGCGTCAAAGTGTTTGAAGGCGGCACTGTTTTCGCTGGACACCGTGTCCACCGAAATGATGCCTTCGCACACCTCAGCACCGACCGCCTTGACCAAATCCGGGCTCGCGGCCCAGCCCGGGATGATCCAGTGGGCCTTGTCACCGCTCTGGAACCATTCGCGCAGGATGATGGTGGTGTCGGGCAGGTAAGAGCCCGTGACGATGACATCGGGCTTTTCGGCCAAGATCTTTTGCAGTTCACTGCGGTAGCTGGGCCGATTGGGCTCGTACACCACGTTGGCCACCACCTTGCCTCCGCGCTTTTCCCACGCCTTGCGAAAGCCCTCGGTGTTGCCGATGCCCGAGGCGTTGTTGAAGGCCATTGTGGCGGGGCGCTTGTAGCCGCGCTTGGCCGCGATCTCGGCGAAGGCCGCACCAAAGCGGTCGTTGGTGGCTTGGAAACGCCATACCAGGTCCTTCTTGTCCAGGGTGGAGATGGCCGGTGCCCCTGAGGTGTTCATCTGGATGATGTTGGCCTCGTCGGTCAGCGGCATCACGGCCAGTGTCACGCCCGAAGACCAGGTACCCAAAATGGCCTGCACTTTGTTGACGTCGATCAGCTTCTTGGCCGCCAGCACGGCTGCATCGGGCTTGGTCTGGGTGTCTTCAGAAAACACCTCAATCTTGCGACCCCCCGCACCGCCGGCGCCATTGATTTCATCGGCTGCCGCCACGATGGCCTTTTGCATGCCAGGGCCATAGGGCCCGCCCGCTCCAGTGATGGGGTTGAGCGCCCCCACACGAAACGTGGCGCCGGCCTGCGCCCAGGCTGGCGCCAGGGCTGAGGCCAAGGCCGCCGCCAGAGGGGCGACCAACAGTTCACGGCGTTGTGGGGATACTTTGACGTCTTGGGACACGAGGTTCTCCTTCAAGAAAGATCTTTGTGAATGCGGCCGTCTTTCATGATCAGCCGCAGCCCATCGCCTTGCCCACGCAGCAGGTCGATGTGTTCAAGGGGGTTGCCGTCGAGCAGCAGCAGGTCGGCCATCGCCCCAGGCGCGATGACACCGAGTTGCCCGGTGCGATGGAGCAGGTGGGCCGCATGAATGGTGGCAGCGCGGATGGCCTCTGCATTGCCGAGCACTTTGGCGCGCAGGGCGAACTCGTCGCTTTGCAGGCGCTGCGACTCGCCCAGCAAGTCGGTGCCGAAGGCCATGCGCACACCCGCCTTGGCATAGATCTCTAGCGAGCGCAATCCGTCACCGCGGACGGCCTCGATCTTGGCCACCGACTCGGCGGGCAGACCCAGTGACGCACCCTCGGAGG
>CAZCJB010000153.1:2718-5443 GCA_964498795.1 uncultured Rubrivivax sp.
ATGAATTTGACGGCGCCTTCGGAGGCCAGCGCGTCATAGGTGATGAGGGTGGGCACGGCAATCGCACCATGTTCGGCCATGACCGCGGCCGCTTCGGCGTCCACCAAATTGCCATGCTCAATGGTGCGCACACCGCAACGCACGGCCCGTGCAATGGCTTTGGCGGTGTAGGCGTGAGCCATCACATAGGTGCCGGCGTTGGCAGCTTCTGAGGTGGCGGCGCGGATTTCGTCTTCGCTGTAGCCCAAAAAGTGGATGGGGTCGTTGGGGGACGCAACGCCCCCAGAGGCCATGATCTTGATCTGAGTCGCGCCCTTTTGGATTTCTTCGCGCACAGCCAGTCGCATCGCGTCCACGCCATCGACCACCCGGGCGATCGCGCCCACCTTGGGCGTGCAGCCGCAGGGTTCGATGATGTCACTGCGCTCGCGCATGTCGCCATGGCCACCGGTTTGCGACAAGGCCCGTCCGGAGGGGAAGATGCGAGGCCCATCGATGACTCCCGTGCGCACGGCCTCGGCCAGCGAAAAGTCTGCGCCACCCGCATCGCGCACCGTGGTGAACCCCCGGTTGAGCATGCCGGAGAGCAAGGGCACCGCCCGCAGCACCGTCAACACATTGGGCAGGTGAGCGAGGCGACCCAGGTTGAGCTGGGAGGCCAGGCAGTGGACGTGACAGTCGATGAGGCCGGGCATGAGCGTCTTGCCGCGGGCTTCGATGACACGTTCGCCCGAGACCTTGAAGGGTTGGTCACTGACCTCAGCGATCCGATCGCCCACCACCCGGACATGCCGGTCTTTGAGCAAGGTGCCCGACTCGGCGTCGAGCACATTGACATGGGAAAAAACAACCATGGAGATTTGCGCTTGAATGGACCCCCGGAGCATATCGCCGTTAAGGGGGTGCCGGCATCGGGGTTACTCGGGTGCAGGGTGGTCAGGCGGGAGATTGCTTCGCTTCGCTCGCAATGACGGCCTCGCCCGGTCATTGCGAGGGCCGAAGGCCCGCGGCAATCTCCAAACCCTCATGGCCCTGGCACCGCTTGGGCCATCACAAATCCTCTAAGCTCCATCCTTCGATGTCTGCCACCCATTCTCCGTTACCTCCGCTCGCCGCGCCAACGCCCCCGTCAGTGCTGACGCTGGCCCTGCGTGCCTTCTTGCGCGACTTCAGAGCGGGCGAGCTGCGGCTGTTGTTGGTGGCCGTGGCCTTGGCGGTGGCGGCTTTGACGGCGGTGGCGTTTTTTGCGGATCGACTCCAATCCGGCCTGGCACGTGACGCACGAGCGCTGTTGGGTGGAGACGCGGTGTTGTCGTCGGACCGGCCGGCACCCCCGGAGCTTGTCCAACAGGCGCGAGCGTTGGGCCTCAAGACGGCCATCTCAGCTTCTTTCCCCAGCATGGCCCGAGCGCCTGAGGGTCAAGGCGGCGCCAGTCGCCTGGTGTCGGTCAAGGCGGTGAGTGCGGGGTACCCCTTGCGGGGTGAGCTGCAACTTCAAGATCGGCCCGAGGCGCCCTGGACCCCGCGAGCCCACCCTCCACAGGCAGGCACCGTCTGGGTGGATGCGGCGGTGCTGGATGCCCTGCAATTGCACATGGGCGACTCGCTGCTGTTGGGCGAGGCCTCGCTCAAGATCACCCAGATCATCGCGGTCGAGCCCGATCGTGGCGCCGGTTTTTTAGGCTTTGCGCCGCGTGTGCTGTTGAACCAGGAGGACTTGGACGCCACCGGTTTGGTGCAGCCCGCCAGTCGGGTCACCTGGCGGCTGGCGGTGGCGCAGCCCGATGGGGTGTCCACGGGGCTGCAGCGCTGGCGGGAGGCGGTGGACGAGCAGATCCGCCAATCGACCTTGCGAGGCGCCAGGTTGGAGACCTTGGAAGGTGGCCGCCCGGAAATGCGTCAAACCTTGGACCGTGCCGAAAAGTTCTTGAACCTGGTGGCGCTGCTCGCGGCCTTGCTGGCAGCGGTGGCCGTGGGCATCGGCGCGCGTGACTTTGCGCAACGTCACCTCGACGCATCGGCGATGTGGCGCGTGTTGGGTCAGCCCCAGCGACGCATCGCGTGGGCTTATGCATTGGAATTCTCCGCAGTGGGTGTGCTGGGCAGCTTGTTGGGCGTGGTGCTGGGGTGGGCCGTGCACCATGTGTTTGTCTGGTTGCTGGCCGGATTGGTGGGGGTGGGACTGCCCAGTGTCAGCACGTGGCCCGCTTTCTTCGGCTTGGGCGTGGGCATGACCTTGTTGCTAGGGTTTGGACTGCCGCCCGTGCTGCAGCTGGCCCAAGTGCCGGCTCTCAGAGTGTTGCGACGCGACTTGGGCGACATCAAGACCTCCTCAGCCTTGGTCATGGGCGCGGGTGCCTTGGGCTTCGTGGGCCTGTTGTTGGCGGTGTCCTCCGACCTGCGCCTGGGCCTCATTGCGGTGGGAGGCGTGGCCTTGGCCCTGGCCTTCTTCGCGTCGTTGACAGCCTTGGCCGTGGTGGCCCTCAGGCGGGCGGTCCCCGAGGTGGGGGCGCCGCGGTGGTTGTTGCTCGCCACCCGACAACTGGCCGCGCGCCCTGCAATGGCCGTGGTGCAGGTCAGTGCCTTGTCGGTGGGGATGTTGGCCTTGGTCTTGCTGGTCTTGTTGCGTTCGGATCTGGTGGACAGCTGGAAAAAGGCCACGCCGGCCGATGCACCCAATCGTTTTGTCATCAACTTGCAGCCGGAACAAGAAGCCCCCTTCAAA
>CAZCJB010000154.1:0-5399 GCA_964498795.1 uncultured Rubrivivax sp.
ACCCTACAGCGGTTGCGCATGCAGCCCGATGCCCAGCGCGCGAGTGACCTTGAGGATGGTGGCGAAACTTGGGTTGCCGTCACCGGACAAGGCTTTGTACAGGCTCTCGCGACCCAGGCCCGTTTGGCGTGACACCTCTGACATGCCCTTGGCGCGGGCTACATTTCCGATGGCCTTGACGATGAAGTCTGCGTCGTCACCCGCTTCTTGCAAGCAAGCCTCCAGATAGAGAGCCATGTCTTGATCAGACTTGAGATGCTCGGCGCTGTCCCATTTGCGCAGTTTGAGAGTCTTCATGGGTTAATCCTTGAGTTGGCGGGCTATTTCCTGAGCTGCATGAATGTCTTGAACCTGGGTGGCCTTGTCCCCACCGATCAAGATCACGACGGTATCTCGATCTAGGTGAAGACCGTAAAGCCTATAGCCTGGGCCGTGATGGATTCTTAGCTCAAACACGCCTCTTGCGAGGACCTTGAAATCACCCAGGTTGCCATCCTCAACGCGATCTATTCGAACTTGAATCGTGCGTGCCGCTCGAACGTCTCTGAGCGATGCGAACCATAGATCGAACCTCTCCGTGGTGAGTATTTTCTTTGTGGATGAAGATTGTATCATTTGGGATACTGCTGGGGAGCCAGTTCCAAATGAAATATCGTCGGCGGTGGAGGGTTTTGGTGCTATCCCGCTTGTGGGTGATTGGAGCTGGCGGTGGAGATTGCCGCGGGCCCTTTGGGCCCTCGCAATGACGGGTGGGGGCTGGGAGATTGCCGCGGGCCCTTTGGGCCCTCGCAATGACAGTGATCTAGCGCCGCTCGAACTTGAAGACGGCTACGCTGGCCAGTAGGTTGGGCCAGCGGCGGACCACTTGGCCGTCTTGCAGGCCGAAGCTGTCGGTGACTTTGAGGCCGGTTTTGCGGGCCAGGACTTCAAAGTCGGCCAGGGTGCCGAAGCGCACGTTGGGGGTGTCGTACCACTCGTAGGGCATGGCCTTGGTGACGGGCATGCGGCCGGTGGCCACGCGCAAACGGTTGGGCCAGTGCGCGAAGTTGGGAAAGCTCACGATGCCGATGCGGCCCACGCGTGCGGTTTCTTGCAACATCTTTTGCGTGTGGCGCAGGTGTTGCAGCGTGTCGAGTTGCAGCACCACATCAAAGCTGTGGTCGTCAAAAAGGGCCAGGCCCTCTTCAAGGTTGAGTTGAATGACGTTGACGCCGCGCGCCACGCAGGCAGGGATGTTCGCGTCGTCAATCTCCACACCATAGCCGGTGCAGCCTTTGTGGTCACGCAAGTAAGCCAAGAGCTCGCCGGTGCCGCAGCCCAGGTCTAGCACGCGTGAGCCGTTGGGTACCAGGCTGGCGATGACCTCGAGATCGCTGCGCTCAGACATGCCCAACCCCTTGGAGCATCCCATCAAAGTAGGCCCGCAACACGCCGTGGTAGCGCGGGTCGTCCAGCAAGAAGGCGTCGTGGCCGTGAGGGGCGTCGATTTCGGCGTAGCTGGCTTCGATGCGGTTGTCCACCAAGGCCTTCACAATCTCGCGTGAGCGAGCAGGCGAGAAGCGCCAGTCGGTGGTGAAGCTCACCAACAAGAATTTCACCTCTCGGGCAGCTGCGAAAGCGCGAGACAGATCACCACGGTGGGCACGCGCCGGATCAAAATAGTCGAGCGCGCGGGTGATGAGCAAATAGGTGTTGGCGTCAAAGTATTCGCTGAACTTGTCGCCTTGGTAGCGCAAGTAGCTTTCGATCTGAAACTCCACGTCTTGCGTGCTGTAGGCGTAGTCGGCCACGGCCTGCGCCAGGTCGGCCTCGGCGCCCGACACCGAATCGTCTGCCTGCACGCGCCGCCCGAACTTGGCCTCCATGGAGTCATCGGACAAATAAGTGATGTGGCCGATCATGCGCGCCACGCGCAGGCCGCGCTTGGGCACGACGCCATGAGCATAGAAGTGCCCGCCATGAAAGTCGGGGTCGGTGACGATGGCGCGACGTGCGACTTCGTTGAACGCGATGTTTTGTGCGGACAGATTGGGCGCGGTGGCAATGGCCACGCAGTGGCGCAAGCGCTTGGGGTAACGCAGCGTCCAGGCCAGCGCTTGCATGCCCCCCAAGCTGCCACCGATCACGGCGGCCAACTGCTCAATGCCCAAGCGCGTGATGAGTCGCGCTTGCGCGTCGACCCAGTCTTCAACCGTGACCACCGGAAAGTCCGCGCCATAGGGCACGCCCGTGGCCGGGTTGATCTGCATGGGGCCGGTGGAGCCAAAGCATGAGCCGGGGTTGTTGATGCCGATGACAAAAAACCGCTCGGTGTCCAGCGGCTTGCCCGGGCCCACCAAGTTGTCCCACCAGCCCTCACTGCGGGGCTGGCCGGCGTAGGTGCCGGCCACATGGTGGCTGGCATTGAGCGCGTGGCACACCAGCACCGCATTGCTGCGATCGGCGTTCAAAGTGCCATAGGTCTCGTAGGTGAGCGAGTAGTCGGCCAGCGAGGCGCCGCTTTGCAAAGGCAAAGGCTCGCTGAAATGCATCACCTGGGGGGTGACGGGGCCGACAGAGCGCAACACGGTGGTCATGACAGGCGAATTATGAGCGCTGTGCGATCTGGCTCCTTGGTGGCCACACGGTGCGCAAACGCGGTCCACCGGAAAAACCCCGCCCCCACACAGCGCAGTGACACCCTAGGATCGGCCCCACCATGAATGCCGGCTTGATACCCGACCCCACAGGAGGACCCCATGCGCGAGTGGATTGAACGATTGGACCGTGAGGTGCCCGTGCGCTACACCGTCTGGGTGTTGGGCACCCTGTGGGGACTGTTTTGGGCCTTGATTTGGGTGATCAGCGGGCAAGGCGGCTGGGCGGCCTTGCTCGGCCTGGCCATTGCCGTGTTGGGATGGCGCGACCGACGGCAAAGTCACCATGCCATCTTGCGCAACTACCCGGTGATTGGGCACATCCGGTTCTTGATGGAGTATGTGCGGCCGGAAATTCGCCAGTACTTTTTGGAGTCCGATGGCGAGGCGGCGCCGTTTTCTCGGCAACAGCGCTCGCTGGTGTACCAACGCGCCAAGGGGCAATCGGACAAGCGGCCTTTTGGCACGCAACTGGACGTGTCAGCCGAGGGCTATGAGTGGATCAACCACTCGGTGGCGCCCACGGTGCTGGACCGCAGTGATTTTCGGGTGACGATCGGCCCGGACCGTGCGCAGCCCTACTCGGCCAGCGTCTTCAACATCTCGGCCATGAGTTTTGGGGCCTTGAGCGCCAACGCCATCTTGGCCCTCAACGGCGGCGCCAAGCGCGGCGGGTTCTATCACGACACCGGTGAGGGCTCGATCAGCCAACACCACCGCGTGCACGGGGGTGACTTGGTGTGGGAGATCGGGTCGGGCTATTTTGGCTGCCGTCATGACGACGGCACGTTCAGCGCTGAGAAGTTCGCCGCCAACGCGAGCGACCCACAAGTGAAGATGATTGAAATCAAGCTCAGCCAGGGGGCCAAGCCCGGGCATGGCGGCGTGTTGCCGGGCCCCAAGGTGTCCATCGAAATCGCCGCGGCACGCGGGGTGCCCGTGGGCGTGGACTGCGTGAGCCCGGCCCGCCACAGTGCGTTTTCCACACCCAAGGAGTTGCTGGAATTTGTGCAGCGGCTGCGCGAGCTCTCAGGCGGTAAACCCACGGGCTTCAAGCTGTGCATCGGCCACCCCTGGGAGTGGATGGGCATTGCCAAGGCGATGGTGGAGACCGGTCTTTTGCCGGACTTCATTGTGGTGGACGGGGCCGAAGGTGGCACGGGCGCCGCGCCGCTGGAGTTCACCGACCGCATCGGCTCACCCTTGCAAGAAGGGCTGCTGCTGGTGCACAACACCTTGGTGGGCTTGAACCTGCGCGATCGCATCAAGCTGGGCTGTGCGGGCAAGATGGTGAGCGCCTTTGACATCGCGCGCGCCATGGCGCTGGGTGCGGACTGGTGCAATGCGGCACGCGGCTTCATGTTTGCCTTGGGGTGCATTCAATCGCTGCATTGCCACACCGACCGTTGCCCCACGGGCGTGGCCACCCAAGACCCCGAGCGGCAAAAGGCGCTGCATGTGGGCGACAAGCTCGAGCGGGTGATGCATTTTCACGAACACACGCTGGAGGCTTTGAGAGAATTGGTGCAGGCCGCAGGCTTGAATCACCCGCGCGAAATTTCAGCAGCGCACATCATGCGGCGCACGGCCAACCAAGGTGTGCGGCCCTTGTCGAGCGAGTTGGTGTTTGCCGCGCCGGGCTCGCTGTTGCAAGCCGCGCAAGGCAAGGGGCCTTGGCCGACAGACGTGTTCGCCACCCACTGGCCCCGCGCGCGCAGCGACAGTTTTGCAGCGCTTTAAGTGGTGGCGAGGGGCCTGTAGGCCAACTTCAGGCCAACTTCAGGCCGTTTTTAAGACGTCTTTAGGCCGCCGGTGGTGCAGACTCGGTAAAGCTGGGTCGGGTGGCCAGCTTGTCGGCCAGCCGGGCCAGGTTGGGGTGGCGCGTGCGCCAGTTGATTTGCGGAAACCGAAAGCTCAAATAATCCACCGCGCAGCCCACCGCGATGTCGGCGAGGCTCATGTGATTGCCCACGCACCAGGGCTTGTCGCCCAAGCCTGAGGACATGGCGGCCAAGGCCGCATCGACGCGGCTGAGCTGGCGATCAATCCACGCCTGTGAGCGCTGCGCTTCGGTGCGGCCCGCCCAGGTGGCTTCCAAACGCGCCAAGATGGCTGCGTCGAGAATGCCATCGGCCAAGGCCTCCCAGGTGCGCACCTCGGCACGCTCGCGGCCGGCCGCCGGGATGAGCTTGCCCACCGGTGACAAGGTGTCCAGATATTCGACGATGACACGCGAATCGAAGACCGCTTCGCCGCCTTCCATCACCAGGCAAGGGATCTTGCCCAGGGGGTTCGATTGAAGGATGTCGTCACTCTTCCAGACGTCAGCCAACTCCAAATCGAATTCGAGTTTTTTCTCGGCCATGACGATGCGCACTTTGCGCACGTAGGGGCTGGTCACTGCACCGATCAGTTTCATGAAGTGAGGGTATCCAAGTACAAACGATCGACGGATTCTAGGGCCTGCGATCCTGATCAACATGCCGGCGTTGGTGCGCCCCCACAATGGTCTTCCATGGAGTCGGCCTCGCGCAATCCACCCTGGACCGCCGACGGCGGTCTGTCGAGTGAGCAAGCGCAACGTCGGTGGGCTCAAGACGGGCCCAACGAGTTGACGCCCCCGGTTCGAACCGCCGGATGGCAACGCTGGCTGGCCGCCAGTCGCGACCCCATGCTGCGCTTGCTGCTGGCCGCCGGAGCGGTGTATTGGATCTTGGGTGAACGCAGCGATGCGCTGATTCTGCTGGGGTTTGTGGGGTTCTC
>CAZCJB010000155.1:0-5369 GCA_964498795.1 uncultured Rubrivivax sp.
CTGGTGAGGCCCACCATCATCTTGGGCTTGACGCCTTGACGCTGCATTTCTTTGAGGGCGCCGCAGGTGGTGAAGGGGTGCGCGGAAATCACCACCAAGTCGGACTCACCACGGCGCATCTCGCGCACCTGTGTGGAGAAGGTAGTGTCGGCGAGCAGCCATTCACTTTGCCCTTTGAATTCAAAGCCAGCCTTGGTGGCCAGATCCTTGATCACGCCAAACGTGGCGTTGCTGTGCGCGAAGTCTTTTTCTACACCGCCCCACACGGTCTTAACTTCCGGATGCGTGGCTTTGATCCAGTCGAACAGGCTCTTGTACATGGCCGCTTCGCTGGGTACGTTGCGGAACGCCCACTGCGACATCGAGGCCAGGCCTCCCTTGGCGGCTACATCGGTATACACCGGGAATTGAAGTCCGGTGTCGCTCGCATCGCCCACCTTCTTTTGCAAGATGCCGAACACGGGCTCGGCCACGTTGCTGCAGGTGGGGCCGACGGCCACGAAAGCGTCGTTCTGTGCAGCAATGCGGCGCAGCGCGTTGATGCCTTCCTCGGCATTGCAACGGTCGTCCAGGTATTCGATGACCAATTTGGCCTTGGTGCCATCACCCAATGTCACGCCGCCCGCCTTGTTGATTTGTTCGGCGGCGGCCTTCATGGCGGCTTCGCTGTTAAGACCGAAGATGCGGACAACGCCGCTCTTGGCGCCGAAGCCGTAGATCTTGACTTCGCGGCTTTGTGCATGCGCCGAGGCGGCGAACAAAGCGGCAACTGAAACGAGCGCCAAAGCGCCTATGCGTGAAAGCGTCATGCTTGTCTCCAGGTCAATGAGTCACATCACCGTGACGGGGTTACCACGGAGCCGAACTGTGGCCGCAGGGGCCTGCGATGGCAATTTCAAAAACATTCACGCTGTGTTGCAGTGGCGGCAACGTGCGTGTTGCGGCATCTGCAATACTGGTTTCGCGCAATTTGAATTCCCTTGGCGCAAGGGCTTGCTCACAATTTGCGCGTTCTTTCGGGAGAGTTCATGAGTCAGTCCTATGCATCCAATTCATCCGCGCCCCGACCCCTGGAGGGCGTCTTGGTGGTGGCCTTGGAGCAAGCGGTGGCCGCCCCGTACTGCAGCAGCCGACTGGCCGATGCCGGGGCGCGTGTCATCAAGGTGGAGCGTCGCGAAGGAGACTTTGCTCGTGGTTACGACCATGCCGTGCATGGCGAGTCGTCATACTGGGTGTGGATCAACCGAGGCAAAGAGTCCATTGCCCTCAACCTTAAAGACGAGGCCGACCAAGACCTTCTGCGTCGAATGATTGCTCAGGCCGATGTGCTCATCCAAAATCTGGCGCCGGGAGCGACGGAGCGTTTGGGGTTAGGGTCGCAGACGCTGCGCGAACAACACCCCAAGCTCATCACCTGCGACATCAGCGGTTATGGCGACGACGGTCGTTTATTGGGGTTGAAGGCGTATGACTTGCTCGTGCAGGCTGAGAGCGGTTTGGTGGCCGTCAGCGGGGCTCCCGGTGAGTGGGGTCGCATTGGCGTGTCTCTGTGCGACATCACGGCCGGCATGAACGCGCTCATTGGCATCCAACAGGCTTTGTTGCAGCGTGAACGCACGGGGCGAGGCTCGGGGGTGAAGGTGTCGTTGTTCGGATCGGCCGCCGAGCTGATGAGCGTACCTTATCTGCAGGCTCGGTATGGCGGCAAAGCACCTGAGCGGCTCGGACTCAAGCACCCCTCCATCGCTCCTTATGGTGGATTCACTTGTGCCGACGGTCGAGACATCGTGATTTCTATTCAAAACGAGCGCGAGTGGGCCGATTTTTGCCGCATCGTGTTGTGCCGCCCCGAGTTGCTCGATGATGAGCGCTGCGCCAACAACTCGGCCAGAGTGCTTCACCGTGATTTTGTGGATGGGGTCGTGGCGGAAGTCTTTGGTCAGCTGCCCAGCGGCGAAGTCATCGACCGCCTCACGACCGCCCAAACCGCCTTCGGCCAAATCAATTCGGTCTACGATCTCATCGAGCACTCTCAACTTCGCACACGCCGCATGAGCGTGCAAGGTAAAGAGGTGGACGTGCCTGCCTCACCCTGGGCGGTGGACTGGGACAGCGAACGCTTTGCCGAAGCTCCTGCTCTCGATGCCCACGGGGAGGCGTTGAGACGCGAATTTGGTGTCTGAAAGGCCGTGGCCGGGCTGTCATTGCGAGGCCCACAGGGCCGTGGCCGGGCTGTCATTGCGAGGCCCGCAGGGCCGCGGCAATCTGAAGATTGCTTCGCTTCGCTCGCTATGACGACGTGGGGGTCGCAATGACGGGACAGGGGTTGCCATGGCCGGTGACTCGCTCGCGCGTGTGGGGCGTCAAAAGCTGCGCGGCAATCCGAGCACGTGTTCAGCGACGTACGACAGGATGAGGTTGGTGGAGATGGGTGCCACTTGGTAGAGTCGCGTTTCGCGGAACTTGCGCTCCACGTCGTACTCGCAGGCGAAGCCAAAGCCTCCGTGAAACTGCAGGCACGCATTGGCGGCTTCCCACGAGGCTTTGGCAGCCAGGTACTTGGCCATATTGGCCTCGGCGCCGCAGGGAAGGTGCGCATCGAATAACTCGCAGGCCCGCCAACGCATGAGGTCGGCGGCCTCCACCTCGATGTGGCTCTCGGCGATGGGGAACTGCACGCCTTGGTTTTGACCAATCGGCCGACCAAAAACTTGGCGGTCTTTGACGTAGGCCGTGACACGGTCAATGAACCAGCGTCCGTCGCCGATGCATTCTGCCGCAATCAAGGTCCGCTCGGCATTGAGGCCATCCAGGATGTACTTGAACCCCTGCCCCTCTTGGCCGATCAGATGATCATCAGGAATCTCCAGCGCATCAAAGAACAGTTCGTTGGTTTCATGGTTGACCATGTTGGCAATGGGCTTGACCGAAAGACCTCGGCCTACCGCTTGGCGCAGGTCCACCATGAAGATGGACAACCCCTCGCTCTTGCGCTGCACCTGTTGCAACGGGGTCGTGCGAGCCAGCAAGATCATCAAATCCGAGTGCTGCACCCTTGAGATCCACACTTTTTGCCCATGGATGACCCATCGGTCTTGCTTGCGCACCGCAGTGGTCTTGATCTTGGTGGTATCGGTGCCGGTTGTGGGCTCGGTCACGCCCATGGACTGCAGCCTCAAGGCGCCGCTGGCGATCTGAGGCAACCAGCGTTGCTTTTGTGCTTCAGAGCCGTGACGCAACAAGGTGCCCATGTTGTACATCTGCCCGTGACAAGCTCCCGCATTGCCGCCGCAGCGATTGATCTCTTCCATGATCACGCTGGCCTCGGCCAAGCCCAGGCCCGAGCCGCCGTAGTCTTGCGGGATGAGCGCGGCCAGCCATCCGGCCTGGGTGAGGGCCTGCACGAACTCTTCGGGGTAGGCGCGCGCGGCGTCCACACGCCGGAAGTATTCGTCGGGAAACTGAGCACACAGACTGCGAATTGCGCCACGAATCTCCGCATGCGCCTGCGCGGGTGGGCTCATGACTGCTCCTTTGCCATCAGGGCATCCGGCTCAAGCTACGAAGCCCCCACGAGAGGAGGAAGAGCAACACCAAGGAACCCAAGAAGTCGCCCACCATCATGACCCCTGCAGAGGTGATGGCGTTGGACGTGTGGCTCGTTAATTGGTACCACGTCTGATGGAGGCTGCTGCTCGCCAATGCAAACAAGGCCGCCAATTGAACCAACTGCCAAGCGGTCAGACCATTCAAGTCTTGAGGGATCTGCAGCCACCATCGCCCAATCCGGTAGGCCAACAGCGGAGAAAACCCGGAAATGAGAGCTGTGCCAGCACTCACAAGCCAAGGATCGCCAGGGTTGGCGATCAACGACAGCACGAATGAGGCGAGGCCAATGCCTGCAGCTCCCCACAGGCCAAAGGCAAGCACGGCCACCAAACGCAGTCCACTGGGTAGGTAGACCCAATCGACACCTTGACCGAATCGTGCCCAGGAGATGGGTGCGAGTACCGCGGCGTTGAACTTGGCCAAAGCCCAGTAGGCCAATGCCACACCCAGAACGGTGAGGACATGACGTTTCAAAGTGGCCCC
The DNA here is from genome assembly GCA_964498795.1 of uncultured Rubrivivax sp. GTDB lineage: Bacteria > Pseudomonadota > Gammaproteobacteria > Burkholderiales > Burkholderiaceae_C > Rubrivivax. The sequence continues at coordinate 4,093 of CAZCJB010000155.1, forward strand.
TCCGTCAGAGGCAAGATCGAGATCAAGCCGCCGATTTGGCGGCTTCGATCACGCTGCGACCCATGTGCGTCAAATAGCGTTCGGCTCGCTCGGTTTGCATGACGAACCGAACACGTGCATCTTTGTCGTGCTGCTTCAGCGCTAACAGGCCCTTTTTGCGCAACGAGGTCAGGCGTCGATGGGCCGTGCTGTGAGACAACCCGTGCTTCAGCGCCATGGCCTCGAGCACCGTGATTCTTTCGCCTTCGCTCCAGGCCACAGCCAAGCATTGAAGCATGCGTTCTTCGGCAGGGTTGAGCAAAATGGGCTCGCTCAGCTTGTCGATCGCCCAAGCCAGATTCAGGAATCGGGCATAGGCTTGGGAATACTTGTCTTTGGCGCTCATGGATGATGTCCGTGCTAGTCAGCAAAGTACCTGTCGACATATTGTCCATGAAATGGTCAGTCCTTTCAAAACTTTAGAAGCCGTTGATAGTTTTCTCACTGCTGACGGACGCGCGCAGGCTTCAAAACTTCATGGACATGATACCCAAATGAAAAACATTCTGAAAAGGAAAGTAGCTATTGCGGTTCTGCGTCTTGGAGCCTTTGTTCGATCCATGCGATCTCTTTGCGCAGCAACGCCACCAATTCCGCCATGCGTCGCTGACTCATGCGCTGCCGGATCGCGGCCAGACCGATTGTGGCCACCGGTGTGCCATTCGGATATGTACGGTTTCCAGGATCGCACAAGGCCAGGGCGACGCCCCGCACGCCTTGCGCCACTCTGCCGTCGGAGACCGCATAGCCTTGTCGTCGCGCCAGACGTTGACTGGCGATGATTTGCTCCGACGAGACCAAAGGGTAGGCGGCGTACCGAGGCTTCAGTACCTCAATGATGCGCAGAGCTTCTTCTTCAGGCATGGACGCCAGCAAGGCCAAGCCGCCCGCACCAATCCCCAAGGGGCGACGCGAGCCCACTTCCACCGTTAACGCACGAATCGGATAGTCACCAGTCGCGCGGCTCAAGCACACGGTGTACAACCCATCGCGGGCACCGAAGAAGACTGTGTCTCCGGAGAGTTCTGCCAATCGTTGAATGGCGGGCGTGCACACCCTGAGCAGATCGGGCTCTTGCGGAGGGGCCAGATGGGCCAAGAGCCCCAAGCTCGGACCAAGTCGATATCGGCGCGTCTGATCATCGTGACGCACCAGCCCGTGATCGGCAAGCGATTGCAATAATCGATGGGTGGTGGGTTTGGTCAACGCCAAGGCGTGTTGCAAGTCCACCAAGCGCA
>CAZCJB010000156.1:0-5334 GCA_964498795.1 uncultured Rubrivivax sp.
TGCGCCCATCCGCAGAGGCTCAAACCGATGACGATCGATCCGACTTTGGCATCTCGAAATGACCAAGCAAGAGGACGGTTTGTGAAAGCGGGAGCCATCCTGAAATTCCTTGAGAGGGACAGAGCGCGTTTGATCAGGCCCACGATTGTCAAAGATTTCGGTCCTTGGAGCACCAATGTCCGAGACGATCCAGCCTTGTCTTGAAGTTGTCACACAGTCCTGTCATAAGCGACCGATCTTCGCTGCCTAAGTTGTTTTCGTGGCCCATTTCAGCGCACCCACTTTTACTTCGCAGGGCCCATCCCATCCGACCGGAAGTTTCGAGGATGGCCTGATTTGTGGCTATCGGTTTGATGAGGAAGGACGTCCCACGCCTTTGACCCACGTTGTGTCAACCCAGCGCCCGCTCGAGTCGCCACCTGGTGGATTCGTCTGGTTGCATTTCAATTTGACCCATGCGAACACGCTGCGTTGGCTGCGACACAACGCCAATTTGAGTCACGAGTTCTTTGAAGAGCTAGACGGCGGCTCTCCCTCCGCCCGAATTGAACGAGAGTCGAACGGCCTATTTGCCGTGATCAACGATGTCACTTACGACTTCAGCTTTGATGCCCAGGATGTCGGCACGTTATGGATGAGTGTTCGTGAAGATCTGGTGATCAGCGTCAGGAAGAAGCCCCTCAAATCGGTCGACCGGCTTCGTCGTGCAGTCAATCAGGGCGCCCGAATGGCCACGCCAGTGCAACTGCTGGATCACCTGCTGGAAGATCAGGCGGACGAATTGCAAAAGATATTGCGCCGAGCCTCAGATCGGCTTGACGAGATCGAGGACGCGTTGTTGAACGGGCAAGCTTACCGGTTTGCTTCAGACCTCAATGGGCTTCGCCGCCTGATGGTGAGACTTCAACGCCTTCTCACCCCGGAACCCAGCGCCCTGTCTCGGATCCTGGGCCGAGCGCCCTCTTGGATGACCAGCGAGGACCTCCAGCACTTGACTCGCGCCCATGAAGAGTTCAACTTGGTGTTGCGTGATGTGGCTGCCTTGCAGGATCGCATCAAGCTGATTCAAGACGAGACGGCCGCGCGAGTCGCCGAGGACAACAACCGCAGCCTGTTCACACTCACCATGGTGACCGTCATGGTCTTACCCATCAACTTGATTTCGGGATTGATGGGCATGAACGTGGGAGGCATCCCTTTCTCCGACCACCCTGGCGGTTTTTGGCTCATGCTGAGCCTCATTGCCCTGCTAACCGGTTGCATCGCGTGGATGTTGCGCCGCAGGTGGTCATCAAATCGCAACACGGTTGCTGAATGATTGAGCGGATGTGTACTACCTTTGTTCCTCAATGCCTGAGAGTCGTGGCTGCCGCGATCATGCTGATTGCATTGTCCTGTCACGCCAACCCTCAGTTCTTGTCTTTCGCACAGTTTTTTAATCGCCCGATTGGCCCGCAGGGGTTGGAGCCGACCTCTACTTTGATGAACTTGAGGGGCTCTGCGGTGGAACTTCGGGGCTTTGCAGTGCGACCGCTTGGAGGCTTGGAGGGCCCCTGGATCCTCTCTCCGGTGGCCATGACCCTTGGGGATGAGGATGAGTCGTTGGCCGATGACCTCCCAGCCAGCATTGCCTATTTGCACAGTCCGGACCTTGCAATGCAACAAGCGCTCCACAGCTGCCCTCGGCAAGTGGAGGTCACCGGCATTCTCGACGTCGGACGCCGGCGCGAGGCCGACGGGCGGTTTTCATATATCAGGTTGCAGGTCATGGATGTGGTTTGTTCAGAAGGTAAAAAGTCATGAATCGTTGGATTGGCTTGTGTCTCACGCTGTCTCTCGGGCTGAGCGCCTCAACCTGGGCAGCACCTTGGGTATCGCGATTGACCCCTCCGAGTCGACTCTTTTCGCAAGGGGATGCGACGTCTCCCTACATTGCCAGGTTCTTACCGGGACAACGGTTTGATCTGCAAGCAACGGTCCGGTTGGACCCAGGAACCCACCTGAAAGAGTTTGTGTTCCTCATTGACGACCAACCTAGCAAGCCGGTTCCCGGAACCACAAGCGTGGTCAACACGGGGCTCAGCCTGCCCAAAGACGTCAATGCTGCCGTGGTGTCACAACGAGGCTTCTCGCTGGCCAAGCCGGGTGTGCACACGCTGAAGGTGATCGCCACGCAAAGCGACGGCCAGGTCACTCAGGCGATCGGTAACTTTGAAGTGGTCCAACTCGTTCCGCAGGGCCAGCCAGTTCGCAACATCATCATCCTGTTGGGTGATGGGATGGGCGCGACCCATCGCACCGCAGCGCGCATCATGACTCGCGGCATTGATCAAGGAAAAGCCTTGGGGGCTCTTGCCATGGACACCTTGCCCTACACGGGTCTTGTGATGACGCCTTCGTTGGATGCCCTGGTGACAGATTCTTCTCCGGGCATGGCCTCATACGTGACGGGAAACAAGTCCGCCAACAACCAGCAAGGCGTGTTTCCCGATGACACAGCGGATGCATTTGACAATCCCCGGGTTGAATATCTGGCCGAATATCTGCATCGCACTCAGGGCAAGTCGCTGGGCATTGTCACCACTTCTGATGTCTTTGATGCAACACCTGCCGCCATGGCGGTGCACACCAGCAACCGAGGGTATGGCACTGGCATCGTCGATCAGTATCTCGATGATCGCAGGTTGACCGGACTGAGTGTCTTGATGGGGGGAGGGCGCAAATGGTTCTTGCCCAATACTGATTCTCTGAAGCCTGACGGTCAACGATCGAGCCAGGCCATGAATGGCTCCCAACGTGACCACGCCACTGATTACGAACTACCGTCTGACATCGTCAAAGGCTGGGGCGCCTCACCAGGCCGCAAAGACGCCTCGCGAGACCTGATTGCCGACTTTCAATCCGAAGGCTTTGCCTACGTCGCTGATAAATCCTCTCTGATGGCAAAGGGCTCACAAGCCAAACAACTCCTGGGGCTTTTCGCGCTGTCCAACATGAATGTGGCATTTGACAAAATCGGCGGGCGACGCGGTCGGTCCACGGTGGTGGATGATTATGGATTCCCGGACCAGCCGATGCTCGATGAAATGACCCGTGTGGCCCTGGATGTTTTGAGCAAGAATAAAAAAGGGTTCATCGCCTTGATCGAAGGAGCATCCATCGACAAACAAGCCCACCTGATGGATACCGATCGTTGGCTTTTAGAAATGGTCGAATTTGACCGTGCGGTCGCCGTGGCCAAGGACTTTGCGTCTCGTCATCCGGACACCCTGATCATTGTCACAGCGGACCACGAGTGCGCTGGAGCCGCCATCATTGGGTCCTCGACCAAACCAGTCTCTGCACTTTGGGATGCAACGGCCACGCCGGGGGTCGACAAGCAGCGCAATGCTATCGTCGGGACCTATCAGAATGCCAAGTTTCCTCGATACAAAATGCTGTCCGATGGCTACCCAGACTCCACCGACATTGATCACAAAATGCTGATCGGGTACGGCGCCAATGCCGATCGCTATGAAAATTGGCTCAGTCATTTGACTCCCACCCGGGACTCTCAGCAACCCTTTGCCACCCAAGGCGCTCAAGGTCTCTACCCCAAGGACCCAGGGTCTAGAAACAAAGACAGGGGGTTCCTGGTCACCGGGCAAGTACCGGGAGACCAGGCTGTACACACCGCCAGCGACATTCCCTTGTCAGCCATGGGGCGCGGGGCCCAAGTGTTCTCCGGGGTGATGGACAACACAGACATCTTTTTCAAGTTGGGGCAGTTAAGCCAGGCGACGTCTAGGGGTCGGTAAGTTCGGGCTGTATTGAAACCGTGAACACTCGCGACCATCCAGAGCGTCGCATGCGGAAGTGGGGCGCAAACCCTCCACTAAGATCACCCCATGTGCAACCGCTACGCCCCACCCCGCCCCGAAGACGTCACGCGTCGCTGGCTGCCGCGCCAAGCGGTGGTGAACTTTCCGCCGGGACCGGTGTTTCCTCGGGCGCGAGGCCCCTTCATCCGCGCCGATCGGCACAGCAGCGCCCCTCAGCGCGAGCTGGTGGTGGGCCAATGGGCGTTGGTGCCTTGGTTCGCCAAATCGGCCACGCTGCCCTACTCCACCAACAACGCCCGGTATGAAGAACTCGCCGCCAAGGCCAGCTTCAAGCAACCCTGGGCGCGCGGTCAGCGCTGCATCATTCCCGCCGAATGGTTTGATGAGCCCTGCTGGGAGACCGGCCGCAATGTGTGGTGGCGTTTTCGCCGCTCAGATGGCGACCCTTGGGGCTTGGCTGGCTTGTGGAATACCTGGGTGGATCGTGCGACCGGAGAGTTGGTTGAAAGCTACACCCTGCTCACTCTCAACGCCGATGCCCACCCATTGATGCAACGCATGCACAAGCCCGATCCCAAACTCCCGGCCGACGCGCAAGACAAGCGATCGGTCATCCCCATAGAGCCCGAAGATGTGGACACCTGGCTCTTTGGCACCACCGAGGAGGCCCGATCCCTGGTGAGGCTGGCGCCGGTCGAGGTGTTTGCGGCTGGGCCCGCGGAATCCACCCCTCGCTGAAAAAACCCAACCGCGAGCGCCCAACCCCGATTCGCGCCCCATTCGCGCCACATTCGCGCGTGGATTGTCATATTTCAAGGCGCAATCCGGCTACATTTCGCCCCATGGCAATCTCCCAAGACCTCCAGGGCCGGCATCTGGTGCTGGGCTTGTCAGGCGGCATCGCTTGCTACAAGTCGGCACAGCTGGTGCGTGACCTCATGCGACACGGTGCCACCGTGCAGGTGGTGATGACCGAGGCCGCGCAACAGTTCATCACGCCGTTGACGATGCAGGCCCTCAGTGGGCGACCCGTGTTCACCTCGCAGTGGGATGCTCGGCCGAACGCCAACATGGCCCACATTGACCTACCTCGCGAGGCCGATGCCGTGTTGATTGCACCGGCCAGCGCTGACTTCATGGCCAAGTTGGCCCAAGGGCGGGCCGACGAATTGCTGAGCCTTTTGTGCCTGGCACGACCCCGCGAAAAGTGCGCCCTGTGGGTGGCGCCAGCCATGAACCGGGAAATGTGGAGCCACCCGGCCACGCAGCGCAATGTGGCCCAACTGGAGGCCGACGGCGCGGTGGTGCTCGGCCCGGGCCATGGCGACCAAGCCTGTGGCGAAATCGGCGACGGGCGCATGCTGGAGCCGGAAGAAATTTGCGAACAAGTGATTGCATTGTTTCAGCCCCAGGTGCTCGCCGGCCGACGGGTGTTGATCACGGCCGGCCCCACCTTTGAAGCGCTGGACCCCGTGCGTGGCATCACCAACCTGTCCAGCGGCAAGATGGGTTT
>CAZCJB010000157.1:0-5254 GCA_964498795.1 uncultured Rubrivivax sp.
ACGTGGTGCGCGCACTCGAACAGCACGGCGCCATGGACTACACCATCGTGGTGGCCGCCTCGGCCTCCGAGTCTGCCGCCATGCAATATGTGTCGGCCTACTCCGGCTGCACCATGGGTGAGTACTTCCGCGACCGCGGCCAAGACGCGCTCATCATTTATGACGACCTGTCCAAGCAGGCCGTGGCTTACCGCCAGGTGTCGCTGCTGCTGCGCCGCCCGCCGGGCCGCGAAGCCTTCCCTGGCGATGTGTTCTATCTCCACAGCCGCCTGCTCGAGCGTGCCGCCCGCGTCAACGCCGACTATGTCGAAGCCTTCACCAAGGGCGAGGTCAAGGGCAAGACGGGCTCACTCACCGCGCTGCCGGTCATTGAGACCCAAGCGGGCGACGTGTCGGCCTTCGTGCCGACCAACGTGATCTCCATCACCGACGGTCAGATCTTCTTGGAAACCAGCCTGTTCAACGCCGGCATCCGCCCCGCCATCAACGCCGGTATCTCGGTGTCGCGTGTGGGTGGTGCGGCGCAGACCAAGCTCATCAAGGGCCTGTCGGGGGGCATCCGGACCGACTTGGCCCAGTACCGCGAGCTGGCGGCTTTTGCGCAGTTTGCTTCTGACCTGGACGCGGCCACCCGCAAGCAGTTGGACCGCGGCGCCCGCGTGACGGAGTTGCTCAAGCAACCCCAGTACACGCCACTGCCCATCAGCCTCATGGCCGCCTCACTGTACGCGGCCAACAAGGGCCATTTGGACGATGTGGACGTGAAGAAGGTGTTGGCCTTTGAAAGCGGATTGCACCAGTACCTGCGCTCCAGCCATGCGGCCTTGCTCGCGAAGTTGGACAACGACCGCGCCATGGACAAAGACGCCGAAGCCGAACTCGAGAAGGCCATCGTGGCTTTCAAGAAGTCCTTCGCCTGAGTCTGCGCCACCCCCCCCACTCAAGGAGACCTGATTCATGGCCGTCGGAAAAGAGATCCGCACCAAGATCAAGTCGGTTGAAAACACCAAGAAGATCACCAAGGCCATGGAAATGGTCGCGGCCTCCAAGATGCGCAAGGCGCAGGAGCGCATGCGCCAGGCTCGGCCTTACAGTGACAAGGTGCGCAATGTGGCAGCCCATTTGTCGCAGGCCAACCCGGAGTACCGCTCGCCCTACATGCGAGTCGTACCTCAGGTCAAGACGGCCGGCTATGTGGTGGTCACAACCGACAAAGGCCTGTGCGGAGGCCTGAACACCAACATCTTGCGCGCGGTCACGCAGCGTCTGCGTGAGGCGCAGGGTGCGGGTCAAAGCATCAAGGCCGTTGCCATTGGCAACAAGGGTTTTGGATTCCTCAACCGCATTGGGGCTTCGGTGGTGGCCCACGCCGTGCAACTTGGCGATGCTCCACAGCTTGAAAAGCTCATCGGCCCCGTCAAAGTCATGCTCGACGCGTTCGTGGCTGGCGAGATCGACGCGGTGTACCTGTGCTACACCAAGTTCATCAACACGATGAAGCAAGAGCCCATGGTGGAGCAGTTGTTGCCGCTCGGTGCTGAACGCCTGGAGCAGTCGGCCGCCGAGAAAGCCCAATACGGCTGGGACTACCTGTACGAGCCTGATGCCCCCACGGTCATCGATGAACTGCTCAAGCGCTACATCGAAGCACTGGTCTACCAGGCGGTCGCCGAGAACATGGCCTCTGAGCAAAGCGCTCGCATGGTGGCCATGAAGGCGGCCACCGACAACGCCGGCAACCTGATCAACGAGCTCAAGCTCGTCTACAACAAGACGCGTCAGGCGGCCATCACCAAGGAACTCTCGGAGATCGTGGGAGGCGCAGCCGCCATCAGCGGTTGACCGCTGCCTGCTGCCCAGACCCACACAAGAATCTGTTTGAAGGAACGAAGATGTCCAACACCCAAGCCCAAGGCAAGATCGTCCAGTGCATCGGCGCCGTCGTCGACGTCGAATTTCCCCGTGACCAGATGCCGCGTGTGTATGACGCGCTCAAGCTCGACGGATCGGCACTGACCCTGGAAGTGCAGCAGCAGCTCGGTGACGGCGTGGTTCGCACCATCGCGCTGGGTTCGTCAGACGGTCTGCGCCGTGGCCTGATGGTCACCAACACGGGCAACCCCATCACGGTGCCCGTGGGCAAGGCCACACTCGGCCGCATCATGGACGTGTTGGGCAACCCCATTGACGAGCGCGGCCCGGTGTCCACCGAGCTCACCGCGTCGATTCACCGCAAGGCGCCCGCCTACGATGAGCTCAGCCCTTCGCAAGAACTGCTCGAAACCGGCATCAAGGTGATCGACCTGATCTGCCCGTTCGCCAAGGGCGGCAAGGTCGGCCTGTTCGGCGGCGCCGGCGTGGGCAAGACCGTGAACATGATGGAGCTCATCAACAACATCGCCAAGGCGCACTCGGGCCTGTCGGTGTTCGCCGGCGTGGGTGAGCGCACCCGCGAGGGCAACGACTTCTATCACGAGATGTCCGACTCCAAGGTGGTGGTGCAAGAAGATCTGAGCCAGTCCAAAGTGGCCATGGTCTATGGACAGATGAACGAGCCTCCGGGCAACCGTCTGCGCGTGGCCCTCACGGGTCTGACCATCGCCGAGTCGTTCCGCGACGAGGGCCGTGACGTGCTGTTCTTCGTGGACAACATCTACCGCTACACCTTGGCTGGTACGGAAGTGTCCGCGCTGCTGGGCCGTATGCCTTCTGCGGTGGGTTATCAGCCCACGCTGGCCGAAGAAATGGGCCGCTTGCAAGAGCGCATCACCTCCACCAAGGTGGGCTCCATCACCTCCATTCAGGCCGTGTACGTGCCGGCGGATGACTTGACCGACCCGTCGCCGGCCACCACCTTCGCCCACTTGGACGCTACCGTGGTGCTGTCGCGTGACATTGCGGCACTCGGCATCTACCCTGCCGTGGACCCGCTGGACTCCACCAGCCGCCAGATCGACCCCAATGTGGTCGGCGAGGAGCACTACTCCACCACCCGTGCGGTGCAAGCCACTTTGCAGCGCTACAAGGAATTGCGCGACATCATCGCCATCTTGGGCATGGACGAGTTGTCGCCGGAAGACAAGCTGGCCGTGGCCCGTGCGCGCAAGATGCAGCGCTTCTTGTCGCAGCCGTTCCACGTGGCCGAGGTGTTCACGGGCAGCCCGGGCAAGTACGTGCCGCTCAAGGAGACCATCCGCGGCTTCAAGATGATCGTCAACGGCGAGTGTGACAGCTTGCCCGAGCAGGCCTTCTACATGGTCGGCACCATCGACGAGGCCTTCGAGAAGGCCAAGAAGATTCAATAAACGCGATCAGGCTTTCACAGACCCAACCAGGGGACTTCCTTCATGTCCACCATCCACGTTGACGTCGTCTCGGCCGACGAAAGCATCTTCTCCGGCGAAGCCAAGTTTGTGGCCCTGCCGGGGGAGAGTGGCGAGCTCGGCATCCTGCCGCGCCACACGCCGCTCATCACGCGCATCCGCCCGGGCGCGGTCCGCATCGAGCGTGCGGACAATGGCGAAGAAGAGTTCGTGTTCGTGGCGGGCGGCATTCTTGAAGTGCAACCGAATTCGGTGACGGTTTTGGCCGACACCGCCATCCGCGGGCACGACCTCGACGAGGCCAAGGCCAATGAGGCCAAGAAGGCAGCCGAAGAGGCGCTCAAAAACGCCAAGTCCGATATCGATTTGGCCGCTGCACAAAGCGAGCTGGCCGAAATGGCCGCGCAACTCGCCGCCATCGCCAAGTTCCGCAAGAAGTAACTTCCATCCTTCGCCGGGGCCCATCCTTCATGGGGGGTCCCGTGCGTCATTGCGAACGCCTCCGCGCAGTCATTGCGAACGCAGTGAAGCAATCTCACCCCGAACCCGGCGCGCCAAAACTCACCCCAATCGCCTCAGCGGCCCGTACCAGCGGGTGATCCGCCAAGACGCGTCGGGGATGCTCGACCACATCGCGCAGTGGGATAAAGTCGCACCGGTCATCGGCCCCGTCTGTGGTCAACATCACCATATCGCCAAACTGGCCCTCTAGGGCGCGCTCCGCGGCCGCTTGCCCCAGCTGCACCGCCAGCACCCGGTCATAGGCTGTGGCCAAACCGCCGCGCTGCAGGTGTCCGAGGACTGTGGCCCGGATCTCGCTGCGACAGTGGGGCTCGAGCTGCCGGCGCAAGTGTTCGCTCACCCCACCGAGCCGAACGGGGTCAGGACTTTGAGGTGCCGCATGCGCGATGGTCATCGTCTCGCCGTGTGCGTGCGCCCCTTCAGCGATGCAAATCAGGGTGCCAGGGTCGCTGGCGGACTCCTCGCGCATCTGACACACACGCAACACCTCCTCCAGGCGATAGGGTCGTTCGGGGATCAGGATGATGTCAGCGCCGGCGGCCACACCGGCTTCCAAGGCGATCCATCCGCCATAGCGGCCCATGGTTTCCAAAATCATGATGCGACCATGGGAGCGCGCGGTGGTGTGCAGCCGGCCCAGCGCCTCGGTGGCCACGGCCACAGCGCTGTCAAAGCCCACGCATTGCCGCGTGTAGGCCAGGTCGTTGTCAATGGTCTTGGGTACACCCACCATGGGCAGCCCTCGAGTGTGCAGCCTTGATGCAATGGACATCGTGCCGTCGCCCCCAATGGCGATCACGCCATCCAACCCATGGCGCCGAGCATGAGTCAGCACCGCCTCGCTGCTATCTTGGCCCCCTTGGGCTGAGTCCTGAAACGGGTCGGCGCGGTTGTGCGTGCCCAAAATTGAGCCGCCCTGGTCGACCAGAGGGATCACATCCGGTCGATGCAAAGGGCGCACACGGTCTCGCATCAAGCCATGGAAGCCGCGTTCGATGCCGGTGACGCGGGCGCCTCCTTCAAGCAGTGCCAGTGTCGCGGCCCGAATGACCGAGTTCAGACCTGGGCAGTCCCCACCACCTGTCAAGATGCCGATGTGCATGCGGGATATTCTGGGCGGCATACCGCCCTCGGGACACTGATAATGCGCCCTATGTTTGCATCGCTCAAGAACGACACCTTCCTGCGCGCCTGTCTGCGCCAGCCGACCCCCCATACGCCTGTTTGGCTCATGCGCCAAGCGGGACGCTATCTGCCCGAATACTGCGCCACGCGGGCGAAAGCCGGCAGCTTCATGGGTTTGGCCACGAACGTGGACTACGCCACAGAAGTGACCCTGCAACCGCTGGACCGATATCCGCTCGACGCGGCCATTTTGTTCAGTGACATCTTGACCGTGCCCGATGCGA